>DATJVS010000175.1:0-3614 GCA_035501715.1 Usitatibacter sp. | reverse complement strand
GCGGCCGCGCCACGGAACTTCATCGCGTTGCCGATGAGGTTCTGGAAGAGCTGGGTGAGCTGGCCCGGGTCGGCGACGACCTTCGGCATCGGGTCGTGGGTCACCACCGCGCCGCTCGCCTCCTGGGCGATGCGCAGGTTCACGAGCGCCTTGTCCAGCGCGGCGAGGCTCTCGGTGGGCTCGAGGCTTCGCCCGCGGGTTCCGACGCGCGAATACGCGAGCAGGTCCTCGATCAGCTGCTTCATGCGCGCGGCGCCATCCACGATGAAGTCCATGAACTCCTTCGCGTCGCCGTCCAGCCGGTCGCCGTAGCGGCGCACGAGCAGCTGCGTGTACGACGAGACCATGCGAAGGGGCTCCTGCAGGTCGTGCGAGGCGACATACGCGAACTGCTGCAGCTCCTCGTTGGAGCGCTCGAGCTCGTGCGCCTTCAGCTCGAGCTCGTCGTGCGCCTCGCGCAGCCGCGCCTCGGCCTCGCGCCGCGCCATGAGCTGGCCGATCTGCCGTCCCACGCTCACCGTGATCTGCAGCAGCCACCGGTCGGGGTGGCGCGCCTCGCGGCTGTAGAACTCGATGGCGCCCAGCACACGCTCGCCCATGAGCACCGGCAGCGCGAAGGCCCCGCGCAGGCCCGCGGCCCTCGCGAGCGGCCCGCGGATGAACCCCTGCTGCTCGGTCACGTCCGCGACCCATACCGAATTGCCTGTCGTGAGCACGCGGCGGATGAGCCCGCTCGTGCCCGGGACGAACTTCTCGCGGGCGCTCGCGTCGAGGAACGAGCGCACCTTCGGATCGTCCACGCTCCACGTCTCGGCGCAGTGGAGGAGGTTGTCGCGCTCGTCGAGCGACCAGCGCGCCGCGCACGCCCAGTCGAGGCGCTCGCACATGACCTGCATGATCCCGCGGATCGCCTCGCCCAGCGGCACGTCGCTGCCGAGGTATCGCGCCACGGCGTTCTCGATGGCGGCGCTCTGCTCCGACTGCTTGCGCTCGGTGATGTCGACGATCGTGCCGATGAGGCCCTCGACCTCGCCGTCGGCGCGCGAGAACGTGGCCTTGTGGTAGATCGCGTGGCGGATGCGGCCGTCGCGCGTGACGAACTGGATCTCGTAGCTCTGCCGGCCGGGGTGCTCCCAGAGCTCGCGGTCCATCGCCTCGTGGCGCTCGGCCACGGACGGGGAACCCGGATAGAGGTCGGCCACCTGGCCGCCCAGCATCTCGGAGCGCGCGACGCCGAAGAACTCCTCCCACGCGCGGTTCACGCCGAGGTAACGGCCGTCGCGCCCCTTGAAGTAGACGGGGACGGGAAGGACCTCGATCAGCTCCTGGGCGACGCGCAGGTCGTCGCGGCGCGAGCCCAGGACTGCGAGGACGGACGCGATGTCGCCTTCCGCTTGCGGCATGGGTGCCCCTGGCCCTCCTCGTGGCCTTGCGTGCGCCCGCTGCTTGTCGTTGTTGTTACTTCTCGATCAGTCCGCGCTTGTCCTTCACGTCCTTCCACTCGTCGGCGTCGGGCGGCGCGGGCTTGCGCTCGACGAGCGGCTTCCACACCTTCGACAGCTCCGCGTTGAGCGCGATGAAGTCCCTCTGGTCCGCCGGCACGTCGTCCTCGGCGAAGATCGCCTCCACAGGGCACTCGGCCACGCACAGCGTGCAGTCGATGCATTCGTCGGGCTCGATCACGAGCATGTTGGGGCCTTCGCGGAAGCAATCGACCGGGCAGACGTCCACGCAGTCGGTGTACTTGCACTTCACGCAGGACTCGGTCACCACGTAGGTCATCGAAGGGGCCCTTTGCGGGATCGCGGTTGCAATATCGGAGAAGACCACCATTTTATCAGAGCGCCGCGAGGGGCCCCAACCGGCGGCTTTGCCCGGCACGCCGGTTTTGGTCTACGATAATGGTCATCGAATGCCCCACGGTTCACCCCGAACCCTTGCCAGCGGGCGACTCCCCAAAGATCGAGGAAACATGGCAGAGAAAGCTATGCAGGACGCAGCAACCGGCGGTCGCCAGGCGGCCATCGTACACATCACTGACGACACTTTCGAGGCCGAGGTGCTGCAGTCGCAGACGCCGGTCCTGGTGGACTACTGGGCCGAGTGGTGCGGCCCGTGCAAGATGATCGCGCCGGCCCTCGACCAGATCGCGAGCGAGTATTCCGGGCGCCTGAAGGTGGCCAAGCTCAACATCGACGAGAACCAGGGCACCCCGCCCAAGTACGGCATCCGCGGCATCCCCACGCTCATGCTGTTCAAGAACGGCGCGGTGGAAGCCACCAAGGTGGGCGCGGTCTCCAAGACGCAGCTCGCGGCCTTCATTGACAGCAACATCTAAAACCCGATAAATTTCCGCACCACTTGGCATTGACGAAGCGCGCCGCGAGCGCGCCGCTCGCGAGAGCGAGGATTTCCCGCCAGGCCTTTCCCACCTTCCCTCGTATCGCCGGCCCGTGAGGTCTTCCGGGCCCGTTCACCCAAACCCTCCCTCGTAGGACCGCTGCATGCGCTTATCCGACCTGAAACTCAAACATGTCCAGGAGCTCGTCGACATGGCCAACACGGCCGAGCTCGAGGGCGCCAACCGGCTGCGCAAGCAGGAGCTCGTCTTCGCGCTGCTGAAGAGCCACGCCAAGAAAGGCGAGGCGATATTCGGCGACGGCACGCTCGAAGTCCTCCAGGACGGCTTCGGCTTCCTGCGCTCGCCCGACACGAGCTACCTCGCCGGCCCGGACGACATCTACGTCTCGCCCTCGCAGATCCGGCGCTTCAACCTGCACACGGGCGACTCCATCGTGGGCGAGATCCGCACGCCGAAGGACGGCGAGCGCTATTTCGCGCTGGTGAAGGTCGACACGGTGAACGGCGAGGCGCCGGAGAACGCGAAGAGCAAGATCCTCTTCGAGAACCTCACGCCGCTGCACCCGGACGAGGTGATGCAGCTCGAGCGCGACATCAAGGCCGAGGAGAACCTCACCGGCCGCGTGCTCGACATCATCGCGCCCATCGGCAAGGGCCAGCGCGGCCTCATCGTCTCGCCGCCCAAGGCGGGCAAGACGGTGCTCATGCAGCACATGGCCCACGCCATCACCGCGAACCATCCCGAAGCCGTCCTCATCGTGCTGCTCATCGACGAGCGCCCCGAGGAAGTGACCGAGATGACGCGCACGGTGCGCGGCGAGGTCGTGGCCTCCACGTTCGACGAGCCCGCCACGCGCCACGTGCAGGTGGCCGAGATGGTGATCGAGAAGGCCAAGCGCCTGGTCGAGCACAAGAAGGACGTGGTGATCCTGCTCGATTCAATCACGCGCCTCGCCCGCGCCTACAACACCGTGGTGCCGGCGTCGGGCAAGGTGCTCACCGGCGGCGTCGATTCCAACGCGCTGCAGCGGCCGAAGCGCTTCTTCGGCGCGGCCAGGAACGTCGAGGAAGGCGGCTCGCTCACGATCATCGCCACGGCGCTGATCGACACGGGCTCGCGCATGGACGACGTGATCTACGAGGAATTCAAGGGCACCGGCAACATGGAGATCCACCTGGATCGCCGCATGGCCGAGAAGCGCGTCTATCCCTCGATCAACGTGAACCGCTCCGGCACGCGCCGCGAGGAGCTG
>DATJVS010000174.1:0-4468 GCA_035501715.1 Usitatibacter sp. | reverse complement strand
TCGAGCGGATCGGGCCCCTGCAGCGCGTTGTAGAGGAGGGCCGCGTCGCGAACGGTGCGCGCCATCGTGCCTGGCGTATCGAGCGTGGGCGAGAGCGGCAGGACGCCGTGCGTGCTGATGCGGCCGATCGTGGTCTTCAATCCCGTGATGCCGCACCACGACGCGGGCTGCCGCACCGAGCCGCCGGTGTCCGTGCCGAGCGCCCACGGAGTCATTCGCGCGGCGACCGCGACACCCGAGCCGCTGCTCGAACCGCCCGGCGTGCGCGCCACCTTCATGTCCCAGGGATTCCACGGCGTGCCCATGTGCTGGTTCGTGCCCCACGCGCCGCACGCGAACTCCACGGTGTGCGTCTTGCCGAGCACGATCATCCCCTGCTCGAGTGCCTTGCGCACGAGGGTGGCGCTGGAGCCCGCGACGTGATTCAAGCGCGTGGCGGATCCGCCGGTCGTGACCTTGCCCTCGATGTCGATGATGTCCTTGATGGCGATCGGGACGCCATGCAGCGGTCCGACCGCGCGGCCTGCCTTGATCGCCCGATCGGCTTCGATCGCGGCGGCGCGGGCCTCGTCGCCAAAGACCGCGATCCACGCGTGCAGCTTGCCGTCGAGCCGGGCGATGCGAGCGAGGAGGGCTTCGACGGCGTCCACCGGCGAGAGTCGCTTCGCGGCGAATTCTTGCGAGAGCTGGTGCGCGGAAAGCAGGCAGGGATCGGCGTTCATGCCGCGTGCTATTTCGGTGCGGGCCTGAATCCCTTCGCCAGCATCTTGTAGAGCGGCTGCGGGCAGACGAGCCGCGAGAATCCGTACGCGATGAGCGACGCGGCCATGATCGGCAGCGCCATCTCCGAATCGCGCGTCATCTCGAGCACGATCACGAACGCGGTGATCGGCGCCTGCACGACGCCGGAGAAGTACGACACCATGCCGATCACCGCCACGGCGCCCACCGGCGCGGAGGTGAGCAGCGCCGCCACGTTCTGCCCGAAGCCCGCGCCCACCGCGAGCGAGGGCGAGAAGATGCCGCCCGGAATCCCGCTCGCGTACGAGATCACGGTGGCCAGCAGCTTGAGGGCGCCGAAGGTCTGCGGGACGGCGCTCCCGTGCTGGAGGATGTTGCGGGTCTCGGCGTAGCCGGTGCCGTAGGTGGAGTTGTCGGAGAGGAAACCGATCACGGCGAGCGCGAACCCGCAAAGCGCGGCGAAGGCCACCGGGCGGCGCTCCTTGAGCTTCGCGAGCGGGCCCGCGAGGCCTCCCTTGGCCGCGGCCTCGAGCATGCGCGCGCATCCTCCTCCCAGCAATCCGCCGATCGTGCCGCACAGGGCAACCGCGATCCACCCGTCGGCGAAGCTCATGGTGGCGTTGGTCTGCCCGAAATACGCGTAGTTGCCGAGCAGGGACAGCGACACGATCCCCGAGACGATCACCGCCGTGATGACGATGCCGCTCGTGCGCTGCGAGAAGGAGCGGCTCATCTCCTCGATCGCGAACACCACGCCCGCGAGCGGCGCGTTGAACGCGGCGGCGATGCCCGCGGCGCCACCGGCGAGGATGAGCCCGCGCTTCATCGCCTCCTGCGGAAAGTGCGAGAAGCGGCTCAGCGAATACATGATCGCCGCGCCGATCTGCACCGTGGGCCCTTCGCGGCCGATGGAGGCGCCCGAGAGCAGGCCCAGGATCGTGAGGCCGATCTTGCCCGCCGCCGTCTTGAGGGACAGGAGCCGGCCGCGCATCGCTTCGTCGGAGTAGCCGAGCACCGCGATGCTCTGCGGGATGCCGCTGCCCTCGGCGCCCCGGAAGAATCGCAGGCCCAGGTAGCTGCTCAACGCGAGCCCGGCGGGCGCCAGCGCGAAGGGCGCCCAGGGCCACGCCTGGATCATGCGGCCCAGCAAGTCGTTCGCGTAGGAGGCGGCGATCGCGAAGCCTACCGCGGCGAGTCCCACGGCGACGCTGCCCACGAGGAACACGAGCCGGCGATTCCAGAGGGAACGCGAGAGCCAGATGTGGCGCGAGCGCCGCGCGAAGCGAAGGCGGGACGAGGTGCGGGGGGTACTCACTGCCGAGATGATAACGCGGCCGTGCTTACCTGAAGTTCCAGGCTCCCAGGCCGTAGACGTGCACGCCCATGCTGAGGTTGCCCATGGCGCTTTGGCGGAACACTTCGTGCAGCTCGCCGAAATCGGTCAGGACGTAGTCGGCCACGTCCGTGCTGAAGGCCGGCGCGCCCGAACAGAGGCGAAGCTGCGTGTTGGCCGCGCAGTAGGCGTTGATGTCGGCGAGCATCGCCCGGAAGTTGTCCTGCGTGATGTGCGCGCGATAGAAACGAAGCCCGGTCCACGTATTGCCCGTGAACGACGAGGAGTAGGGCGACGGCGTCGCATACCTCGAGACTGCGCCGATCGGAGAAGACACGAACGGCGTCTGCCCGTCGTGCGCGACGAGCGGGGCGTAGGCCGCGCCCGGCGCCGCGTAGCGGTTGTCGAAGATTCCCAGGATGAGCCCGAAGACCTTGCCGCTCTTCGAGTCGAGGAAATACGCGAAGAGGTTCACCTGTCCCACGGGGACGACGCCGGGAGGCGCGTTCGGGTCCGCGGCCGAGTTGAACCACGGAATCTCGACGCTCGCCTGCAGGGCGAAGTCGGTCCCCGCATGGGAGTCGTAGACGAACGGCAGCATCGCCGGGTCGAAGCTGTACCCGTAGATCGAGTGCGCGCCGCCCCCCGAGACCGGCATGTCGGGAAACGTCCACGTGTTGATGTACGAGCCCGCGTCGTAGCAGCTCAGCTGGAACGCCGACGCGTTGTCCGCGTTCGCGTTCACGCGGCTGGTGCGCTGGTAGTCGATCTTCGGCGACGGCGCGGTGAAACCCGTGAGCGGCAGCCCGCGATAGGGCGGCCAGGCATAGTCCGCCGGGAGCGACCCGTAGTCGGACGCGGTCGGATAGGCCGTCGCATCGACGCCCATGTATCGAACGATCTGGTAGTAGTGCCCGATCGGCATCACCGGGTGCACCGGCGGCAACGGCACGTTCTGCGAGAAGAAGAGCGCCGAGGGGTCGCCGATGCATTCGGGCTCCTTGATGGGCGTGGGCGTGCCGTTCGCGGGGTCGGCGGCGAAGGCAATGCCCGCGGCCTGCGCGATGAGGATGACGAAGAGGGCGATGCGGCGGAGCCGAGTCACGATGGCAGGGACAGCGCCGGAACCCGATCGTTCCACCGGCCCGCTCTCTCCAACTCCGCCGCCAATTGAAGCACCACGTGCTCGTCCGCCGGCCGCGTTCCCAGCTGCACGCCGATCGGCAGCCCGTTCGAGTGCATCGCCATGGGCAGCGAGATCGCGGGCGTGCCCATGATGTTGTGCGGCAGCGTGAACTGCGTGACGGGACGAAGGATCTTCTCGGGCAGCTCTTCGAACTCGACGTCGCTGCGCCCGAGGTTGTAGTTGCCCCAGGGCTCGGCGGTGCGCGAGGTCGTCGGCGAGAGCCACACGTCGTAGCGCGTGAAGAACGCGCCGAGCGAACGGCGCACCGTATTGAGGTACGCCATCGAGCCCAGGAACGCCTCGGCCTTCATGCGGCGCGAGTGCTCGTAGATCCTGAACACGACGGGCTCGAGCGTGTGCGGGCCGATCGCGTGGCCGCTTCGTTTCGAGTAGCCCGCGAGGCGCAGGTCGAAGCCGAAGAACCAGATGTCCATCATGGCCCGCTGCGCCCTGAGGCCGTCCATCTTCGGGCTCGCTTCCTCGACGTCGTGGCCCATGCTCGCGAGCGCGAAGGCCGTGTTCTCGACTGCCCGGCGCACTTCGGGATCGACCTCGAAGCCCATCAACGCATCCGCCGACCAGCCGATGCGAAGCTTCTTCGGCTTCGCATGGATGAGCGACGCGTACGACTCGGCGGGCTTCGGGATCACGAACGGATCGCCCGGTTGCGGGATCGCCATGCAGTCGAGCATCGCGGCCGCATCACGAACGCTCTTCGCCTGCACGAAATTCATTCCGAGCCCGTAGCCGTTCTCGTCGACCTGCGGCCCGTAGGAGATGCGCCCGCGCGAGGGCTTCAGTCCCACGCCGCCGCAGAAGCTCGCGGGAATGCGGATCGATCCGCCGATGTCCGTGCCGTGCGCGATGGGCACCATGCCCGAGATCACGGCCGCCATGCCGCCGCCCGTCGAGCCGCCGGCGGAGTAGCCGTGCCGCCACGGCGTGGAGGTGTTGCCGTAGAGCGCGTTCTCCGCCGTGCCCGCCATCGAATACTCGGGCGCGTTGCTGCGCCCGATGATGTTCAGGCCCGACGCGCGGAAGAGCTCGGCCACGTACGTATCGCTCTCGCACACCATGCCCGCGCAAAGGCGGCTGCCGAACTCGATCTTGCGGCCCGCCTCGTGCCCGAACACGTCCTTGATGAGGAACGGCACGCCGCGGAACGGCCCCGTGCCCAGGCGCCTCTCGTCGAGATCGTCGATGCGGTC
>DATJVS010000173.1:0-13151 GCA_035501715.1 Usitatibacter sp. | reverse complement strand
ATCGCGAGGTCGCCCGCGAGATTCACGAGCGCGCTTTCCGCGCCCGCCTCCTTCAGGACCAGCGCCGCGCGATCGACGGCGTACTCCTTGCCGAAGCCGCCGAAGTCGAGCTCCATGCCGGCCACCGCAAGCCGCAGGCCGCGCTCGTCGATCTCGACGCGTTGCCAGCCCACGCGCGCGAGGATGGGAGCGAGCTCCTCATCGCTCGGCACGCGCGCGATCTCGAAGTTCCATGCGCGGCGCAGCACGCCCGAGGTCGCGTCGAAGAGCCCGCCGCTTTCGCGCCAGCACGCATCGGCATAGGCGAGGAGCGCGCGCGTCTCTTCGTCGATCGCGACGGGAGCGGCGCCGGCGGCCGCGTTGATGCGCGAGACGACGCTGTCGGGCCTGTAGCGCGAGTACTTGGCCTCGATGCGCGCGACTTCGGCGATGGCGCGCCGGGCCGCGGCCTCGGCGAGCGCGCGATCGCCCCAGACCTGCACCTCGTTCTCCGCGGCCATCGCGTGGAACGTGAACCGGTGCGGCGTCATGGCGCGCGCGCGGCGCTAGAACGGGCGGCTGATCCCCAGCACGCCGTACACGGCGCGCAGCGTCTCGAAGGCGGGGCTGCCCGAACCGCCCCAATGGAAGCTCGCGGAGTTCTGCACATACCCCAGCGTACCCTCGATCCGCCAGGCGTTGTCCAGGTGCAGGACCACGCGGATCGTGGGAGACAGTCCTCCCCACGTGCCCAGGCGCTGGTCGCTCGAGAGGATCGCCGGCTGCGGGCGCGGGATCACCGGAAAATAGAAGTCCGCCTGGTGCTGCGTGTAGTAGCGCAGGCCCGGCCGCACTTCCCACCGATCGCCGAAGGACTGCTGCCAGCCCACCTCGATCGTGTGAGCGGTGATGCCCCAGTCGTCGTGGTAATAGCGGTAGTCGGCCTGGAGCGCGGCGTTGCTCTCGGGAAAGTAGCGGCGATAGCGCGTGAGCCACGAGACCGTGTCGCGATGATCGGGGCGCGTGTCGCCCGCCGCGGCGAGGGTGCCGTCCGGATAGAACGAGACCGTGAACTTGTACGGATCGTCGTAGTAGCCATCGCCCCGGCCCCAGCTCAACGTGCTCTGCACGAGGTCCACGGGCGTCACCACCTGGGTGATGCCGACCATGTACTCCTGCGTGTAGCGCGGCTCGTGCAGGTCGGGATTGTCGGTGGAGCCCACGCGGTCGTTCGACTTGCCGTAGCCCGCGGCGAGCGTGGTGTTCTTCTGGTTCAGGTCCCACTGCGCCTGGATGCCGAAGGCCTTCGAGTCGTAGTCCTTCTCGTCGGAGACGGTGCGCGAGGCGCCGAGGGCGAAATCGCCGAAGTGGCGCGTGACCTTCACGTCGGCGGTATTGCGCCGGTCGCTGATGGAGGCGCCGCTGATGGTGGCCACGGGCGAGCCGGTCGCGTTGCTCACGAGGCGCGGCGAGGCGCCGGTGATGATGTCCACGGCCGCGCTGCCTTCCACGTCCCAGGCCTCGCCGATCGTGCCGCGCGCCCAGAGCACGGGCTCGGTGATCTTCATGAGGCCGCGTTCCTTGTAGCCCAGCACGTTGAAGCCGATCTCGTTGCCCTCGGCCGCGGCGCGCGTGGGCGCGACGAGTATCGGCAGCGCGAGGGCCGCCTTCATCAACGCGCCGAGGGGTGAATTCTCCTCAGTTGCAGCCACAGCCGCCTCCACCCACGGAAGCGCCGCCGCTCGCGGCCTCCTTCGCCGAATACGTCTTCTCGAGCGCCCTCGCCATGCCGGGATTGGGATCGAGCGCCATCGCCTCGCGCGCGAGATAGCCGCGCTGGTAGGGCGCCACGTCGGCGCAGCCCGCGAGGAGCAGCGCGGCAAGCGCGATCCAGCGCGCACGCCTCACGATGGCTCCTTCAGGAGCGCCTCGATCTCCTCGCGGATCGCCGGGCCCGTCTCCGGGGTGAAGCCGCGATGCACCTTGTGCACCACGCCCTTGCGATCGATGAGGTAGCCGCTCGGCATCGTCTTCACGTCGTAGGCCTTCGCGATCGCATCGTTCGCGTCGCCCACGAGAGGGAACGTGACTGGAACTTTCGCCAGGAACTTCTTCGCATCCGCCGCCGAGACGTCCTTGTTCACGCCGATCACCACGAAGCCGCGCGGCCGGTTCTCGCGATACAGCGCGTCGAGCACCGGAAAGGAGATGCGGCACGGCGCGCACCACGAAGCCCAGAAGTCCACGTACACGACCTTGCCCTTGAGCGATGAAAGCGCGATCGATTGCCCGGGCGCGTCCAGGCGCGGGCCCGCGATCTCCGGCGGCGGCGAGCCCGCCTCCACTGCGAGCACGGACTGCGATCCCGCGATGAGGAGCGCCGCGAGGAGCCGGCGCATCAGAACGGCTGCCTCTCGATGGTCTTGACGACCTGCGTGTTGCCCACGCTCATCGTGAGGTTCGCCGTGCCCTGGCTCGTGAAAAGCAGCGTGGCGGTGCCCACCTTCGTGGCGGTCGCGCTCACGAACGGCAAGTTGGCCGCCGTGCCGATCACCTGGTACACGTCGCCGGTGAACGTGGTCGACGAGGTCCACGTTCCTCCCGGCACCACGTACCACGTCGGCACGTTGGGCGCGGCGTAAGTGAACATCACGCAGAAGAGCGTGCCCGTCCCGTGCTGGACGATGTTGAAGCCCCATCCGGATTCATTGGGGTTGTACCAGAGGTCGCCGTAGTTGAAGGCAGGCACGGGCGGGCCCGGTGGTGGCGGCGGCGGCGCGTTCTCGAGGCTCGCGATGTAGGCCGCGATGTCCGCGAGATCCGAAGAGGAATAGAGGCCGCGCAGGAAACCCATCGCGGGCACGAGGCCGTTGATCGCCTGCGAGATCAAGCCGGGGTTGTTGGGCGCCAGCTCAGGCCCGCCCACGGGCGGCAGCCCGTGGCAGGTGATGCACGTCTGCCGGTAGAGCGTCTGGCCGTGGGTTGCGTTCTGTGCGAAGGCGGGAGTGGCGATGGATGCGATGAAAGCGATGAGGGCTAAGGCAGTCGTCCTGGCGAGCACGGTTGGTCCATGTTTCCGCCCCGGATGGGGCCACCCGACGTGAACAGCCTCGTCCGCGGGGCTATTCCCCTATAATCGGCCGACAATCGCCGTCGCCTCGCGGAGACTCCCGTGACACTGCTGCTTCGCCTCTCGCGCCTCATCGACGCCGTCAACGATCTTGTCGGCAGGAGCGTCTACTGGCTGGTCCTCGCGATGGTGCTCATCAGCGCCGCCAACGCCATCGTGCGCAAGGTATTCAACTACAGCTCCAACGCGTTCCTCGAGGCGCAGTGGTACCTCTTCTCCGCGGTGTTCCTTCTCGCGGCGGGCTATACGCTGCTGCGCAACGAGCACGTGCGCATCGACGTGATCGCCGGGCGCCTGTCGCCTCGCGCCCAGGCCTGGATCGACATCCTCGGGACGCTCTTCTTCCTCTTCCCCATGGCGCTGCTCATCATGTGGCTCTCGTGGCCCTACTTCGTGCACTCCTACGTGGACGGCGAGGTCTCGGGCAGCGCGGGCGGACTGATCCTGTGGCCCGCGCGCGCCCTGATCCCGGCGGGATTCGCGCTGCTGGTCCTGCAGGGCCTTTCGGAGCTGATCAAGCGCGTCGCCTTCATCGCGGGCAAGGGGCCCGACCCGGTGAAGCGCCACGACCCGCACGCGGCCGAGGCGGAGCTCGCCGAGGAGATCCGCAAGCTTGCCGAGGACAAGGCCTGATGGCCGCCTTCCTCATCCAGAACATCGCGCCGATCATGTTCGCGGCGCTGATCGTGCTGCTGCTGATCGGATACCCGGTCGCCTTCGCGCTCGCCGCGAACGGCATCTTCTTCGGCCTGCTCGGCATCAAGCTGGGCCTGCTCGACTCCTCGCTGCTGCAGGCCCTGCCCGAGCGCATCTGGGGCGTGATGTCCAACGAAACGCTGCTCGCGGTGCCGTTCTTCACGTTCATGGGCCTCATCCTCGAACGAAGCGGCATGGCCGAGGACCTGCTCGACACCATCGGCCAGCTCTTCGGGCCGCTGCGCGGCGGCCTTGCCTTCGCCGTGATCTTCGTGGGCGCGCTGCTCGCGGCGACCACGGGCGTGGTCGCGGCCTCGGTCATCTCGATGGGCCTCATCTCGCTGCCCATCATGCTTCGCTACGGCTACGACCGGCGCTTCGCCTCGGGCGTGATCGCCGCGTCCGGGACGCTCGCCCAGATCATCCCGCCGTCGCTCGTGCTGATCATCATGGCCGACCAGCTGGGCAAGTCCGTGGGCGACATGTATGCCGGCGCGTTCATCCCGGGCATCGCCCTCGCCGGCCTCTACTCGCTCTATGCCATCGGCGTGGCCTTCGTGAAGCCCGCATGGGCGCCGGCCCTGCCGCCCGAGGCGCGCACGCTGAAGGAGGCGAGCGGCTCGAGCGGAACTCCGTCGGTGGGCGTGCTGGCGGCGCTGTCCGTGGCGGCCGCGATCGTCTTCGACCGCTTCTACTACGTGCCGAAGTATCCGGATGCGGCCCTCGACGAGCGGCTCGTGCTCATGGCCGGCGCGGGCGCGGGCTTCGCGCTGCTCGCGGCCTACATCAATCGCGGGCTCAAGCTGGGCCTGCTTTCGAGGCTCGCCGAGCGGGTGGTGTTCGCGTTGATCCCGCCGCTCGCGCTCATCTTCCTGGTGCTGGGAACGATCTTCCTCGGCTGGGCCACCCCCACCGAAGGCGGGGCCATGGGCGCGACCGGAGCGCTCGCGATGGCGCTCGCACGTCGCCGGCTCTCCTTCAAGCTGCTGCGCCAGGCGATGGACACCACCGCCAAGCTCGCGACCTTCGTGGTGTTCATCCTCGTGGGCGCGCGCGTCTTCAGCCTCACCTTCTACGGCGTGAACGGCCACGTGTGGGTCGAGCACCTGCTCACGAGCCTGCCGGGCGGGCAGCTCGGGTTCCTGATCGTGGTGAACCTGTTCATCTTCTTCCTCGCTTTCTTCCTCGACTTCTTCGAGCTCTCGTTCATCGTGGTGCCGCTGATCGGCCCGGTCGCCGACAAGCTGGGCATCGACCTCATCTGGTTCGGCGTGCTGCTCGGCGTGAACATGCAGACCTCGTTCATGCACCCCCCTTTCGGCTTCGCGCTCTTCTACCTGCGAAGCGTGGCCCCGCAGCATCCGTACGTCGACAAGCTCACGCGCAAGATGACCCCACCCGTCACCACGGGCCAGATCTACTGGGGCGCGATCCCCTTCGTGGTGATCCAGCTCGTCATGGTGGCGCTGCTCATCGCATTCCCGCAGATGTCGCTCGTGTACAAGTCCGGCCTGCCCGAGGGCGACATCAACAAGGTGAAGATCGAGATTCCCGCCGACGAGCCCTCGAGCGAGAAATCCGACGACCTGATGAAGGACCTCCAGAAGGATCTGGGCGCGCCGCCTTCCGCCCCCGACTCGAAGGCGCCCGCGAAGTCCTCCGGGGCGAAGACGCCCGAAGACAAGGCGGCCGAGGAGATCGAGAAGGCCCTCAAGGGCGGCAAGTGACGGTGCGCGCCCTCGAGCGCATGCTGGCCTGGGCCACGCGCCTGGCTTCGCCCCTCGTGCTCGCGGTATCGCTCCTGCTCTTCCTGCAATGGCCGCTGCGGGAGCTCGTGCAGGCCGGCTCGCGCCAGGCGAACGATCTCGCGCAGGTCCTCTTCGCGCTCTACGTCGCCGTCGCGCTCACGGCCGCGACCCGCGAACGGGCGCACCTCGCGGCCGACGTGCTGGCGCGGCGCTATTCGCCGCGATGGCGCGAGCGCCTGTGGCGCGCGGCCTGCCTCGCGATCGTCGCGCCGGCCGCGGCATTCGTGATCGTCTCGGGCGCGGGTTCGACATGGCTCTCGATCGCGGAGCTCGAGCGCTTTCCCGAGACCCTCGATCCCGGCTACTTCCTCGTGAAGGTCGCGGCGCTGCTGCTCGCCGCCCTCGTGCTCGTGCAGGCCGTCGTGGATTTCTTCGCCGCGGGTGGCGAGCCCCGGTAATGGAGTCCTGCGGACTGTGGATGCTGGCGACGGTCGCGCTGGCGATGGTGGCCACCGGGCTGCCCGCCTGGGTCGTGCTGGTCGGCGTGTCGCTGGCCTTCGCCGCCGGGGGAATCGCCGCCGGCGCCTTCGACGCCTCGCTCTTCTCGGCCGTCCATCCGCGCCTCGTGGGGCTGCTCGAGAACGACCTGCTCCAGGCGCTGCCGCTCTACGTGCTGATGGGAGTGCTCATCAATCGCACGGCGCTCGCCGACACGCTCTTCCGCGCTTCGCGCGCGGCATTCGCTCCCACGCGCCGCGCCGTCCCGCTGGCGGGCCTCTTCCTCGGGGTGCTGCTCGCTCCCATGAGCGGCTCGGCGGGCGCGAGCGTGGCGATGCTCTCGC
The DNA here is from genome assembly GCA_035501715.1 of Usitatibacter sp. GTDB lineage: Bacteria > Pseudomonadota > Gammaproteobacteria > Burkholderiales > Usitatibacteraceae > Usitatibacter. The sequence continues at coordinate 6,756 of DATJVS010000173.1, read as the reverse complement.
GCACCCTTTATCCGCGCCTCTCGGCGGCGGGCTATCCCGAGGAGCGCAACGTGGCCCTCGTGTGCGTGGCGAGCACGCTCGGCGTCGTGGTTCCGCCGTCGCTGGTGCTGATCCTGCTGGGCGATGCGATGATGCGCGCGCACACGGAGGCTTCGCACATCCTCGCCTCGAGCGTGCGCATCGTGAATACGCAGGACGTATTCCACGCGGCGCTCGTTCCCGCGGCGATCTTCCTCGCGCTGTGCGCCGGGATCGCCGCGTGGCAGGGCCGGGGCGCCGCGAGCCCCGCCGCCGCCGAGCGCTGCTCGCGTGCCGACTGGATCACGGCCGCGCTCGCCGCCTCGCTGATCGTGGCGCTGCTCGCGGGCGTGGCGCTCGGCTATCTCTACGCGGTGGAAGCCGCGGCCGCGGGCGGCATGGCGCTCGCGGTCCACGGACTCGCCACCGGGGCCCTGCGCCGCGAAGTCCTGCGCGACGTGCTCCGCGAGACGATGACAGTCACCGGATCGCTCTTCGCGCTGCTGGTGGGCGCGACGGTCTTCACGCTGGTGCAGCGGGCGTTCGGGACCGACCGCTGGCTCGCCGCGGGGTTCGCGGGCCTGGGCGGCGGAAAGCTCGTGGTGCTCGCGTTCGGGCTAGGCGGGATCGCCGCGTGCGCCCTGGTGCTCGATGCGTTCGAGATGATCTTCGTGGTCGTGCCGCTGGTCGCGCCCGCGCTCCTCGTGGCCGCGCCCGACGCGCCCTGGGTCTCGGTGCTGATGCTGCTCATCCTGCAGGCGAGCTTCCTGATTCCGCCCTTCGGCTATGCGGTGCTCATGGCGCGCTCGCGCACCGGCACGCACGCCGGCACCGCCGCGCTCGCGCGCGCGCTGCTGCCCTTCGTGGCGGCGCAGCTCCTGGTGCTGGCGCTCGTGGCCGTTGCGCCCGGAATCCTGTGGCGCGAGGCTCCCGCAGCGGCGGCATCGCAGGCGCCGCTCTCCGACGACGCGATGCGCGAGCTCCTCGACAAGCAGCTCCAGGGCGAGGATCCGCAGAAATGAAAAGGCCCGCCGAAGCGGGCCTTGGTTGCGCGGATGGTTCCGCGGCGACTCACTTGATGTTCTGGATCGTGTGCATGAAGTCGTCGTAGCCCTTCTCGGCCACGCGGAACCACAGCAGCTGGTCCTCGCGGAACTTCACCATGCTCTCGTAGATCTTCTTGAAGGCCGGGCTCTTCTCCGAAGTCTCCGCGTAGACCTCGAGCGCCGCCTTGTACGAGGCGACCATCACGTCCCTCGAGAACGCGCGCAGCTGCGTGCCGCCCGCCACGAGGCGCTTCAGCGCCGCCGGGTTCACCGCGTCGTACTTGGCGAGCATCCAGGTATTGGCTTCCGCGCAGGCCGCCTCGACGATGCTCTGGTACTCCTTCGGCAGCTTGCCCCACTCGCCCTGGTTGAAGTAGCAGACGAGCTGCGGGCCGCCCTCCCACCAACCCGGGTAGTAGTAGTACTTGGCGATCTTGTTGAAGCCGAGCTTCTCGTCGTCGTACGGGCCGACCCACTCGGCCGCGTCGATGGTGCCTTTCTCCAGCGCGGGATAGATGTCGCCGCCGGGCAGCAGCTGCGGCACGCCGCCCATCTTCTCGATCACCTTGCCGGCGAAGCCGCCGATGCGGAACTTCAGGCCCTTCCAGTCGGCGGGGGTCTTGAGCTCCTTGCGGAACCAGCCGCCCATCTGGGCGCCCGTATTTCCCGCCGCGATGCGCTTGATGTTGTAGGCCTTGTAGAACTCCTCGAACAGCTCGTTGCCGCCGCCGAATTCCTGCCACGCCATGGTCTGGCGCGCGTTCAGGCTGAACGGGATCGCCGTGTCCAGCGCGAACGCCGCGTCCTTGCCCCAGAAGTAGTAGGGCGCGGTGTGCGCCGCCTGCACGGTGCCGTTCTGCACCGCGTCGACGACGCCGAAGGCCGGAACGATCTCGCCCGCCGCGAATACCTGGATCTGGAACTTCCCGCCCGTGGACGATGCGACGCGCTTGGACATCACTTCCGCGGCGCCGTAGATGGTGTCCAGCGACTTGGGAAAGCTCGATGCGAGGCGCCACTTGATCTCGGGCCCGCCTTGCGCGAAGGCCGGCGCCGATCCCGCCGCGAGGATGCCCGCCATGCCGGCGCCCGCGGTTCCAATGAATTTCCTGCGTTCCATGCTCCCTCCTCCTCTTGTAGAAGCTCGAAAGAAGGGAGCCTACCTCAATCGCCCGCGATCGTCATGCGCTCCACGAGGATCGAGCCGGAGTGCTTCGAGCCGCGCACCGCGACGTCGCGCCCGACGGCGGAGATGCCGCGGAACATCTCGAGGAGGTTTCCCGCGATCGTCACTTCCTCCACCGGGTGGCGCACCTCGCCGCCCTCGACCCAGAAGCCGGACGCGCCGCGCGAATAATCGCCGGTCACGGTGTTCACGCCCTGCCCCATCAATTCGGTCACGAGGAAGCCGCGCCCCATGTGCTTCACGAGCTGGTCGAGGTCCATGGCGCCGGGTTTCACGATGAGGTTGTGGTTGCCGCCCGCGTTGCCCGTGGTCTCGAGCCCGAGCTTCCTCGCCGAGTGCGAGGAGAGGAACCAGCCCAGCAGAGTGCCCGCCTCGACCACCTTGCGCTGCCTCGTGGCCACGCCTTCGGCGTCGTAGTAGCTGCTCGCGAGCTCGCCGGGAATCCACGGGTCTTCGAAGATCTCGACCGCGGGCGAGAACACCTGCGAGCCGAGCCGGTCGATGAGGAACGAGGACTTGCGATAAAGGGCCGAGCCCGTCGCGGCGGAGACGAAATGTCCGATCAGGCCCGAAGCGATGTTCGAATCGAAGATCACGGGCACTTCCATCGTGGCGAGCCTGCGGCCGCCCAGGCGGCGCACGGCGCGGCTGCCCGCGGTGCGGCCCACGCTCTCGGCGCCTTCGAGGCGGGCCGGATCGCGATGCGTCGTGTACCAGTAATCGCGCTGCATGCCGCGCGCATCCTCGGCGACCACGCTGCAGCCGATGCTCGCCTTGGAGCTCGCGAATCCCGCGAGGAAGCCCCGCGTGTTGGCGAGGATGAAGTCGGTGTCGTATCCGGAGACCGTGGCGCCTTCGGAGTTCGTGATGCGCTTGTCCACGGCGAGCGCCGCGGCTTCCGTGCGCCGCGCGATCTCGATCGCCTCTTCCACCGTAAGCCCCCACGGGTGGAAGAGATCGAGCTCGGGGGCTTCGCCCACGTAGAGCCGGTCGGCATCGGGCAGGCCCGCGGCTTCGTCCTCTGCGGTGTGGCGCGCGATGGCGCACGCCGCATCGACAGTGCGCTCGATCGCGTCCGGCGACAGGTCGGAGGTGCTCGCGTTGCCGCGCCGATGGCCGAAGTAGACGGTGATGCCCAGGCCCTTGTCGCGGTTGTACTCGACGGTCTCGACTTCGCCGCGGCGAACTGTCACCGCCTGGCCGACGGCGGCGGAGATTTCGACGTCCGCGTCGGACGCACCCTTGCGCTTCGCGTATTCGAGCGAACGGCGCGCGACGTCGGCCATCGCCTCACGGGCGAGCGGCAGGGAGGAAACGGGATGGTCTGGCATGATACGGCGATGGAAGAAGGCGATTTTATCAGCAAGACACGCCGGAAACGGCAGATGAAGGACCTGCAGGACGTGGGCGCTGCGCTCGTGAAGCTCTCCACCGAACAGCTCGCGCGCCTCGACCTGCCCGAGCCGCTTCGCGATGCCGTGCTCGAGTGCAAGCGATTCAGCAAACATGAGGCCGTCCGGCGCCAAATGCAATACATCGGCCGCATCATGCGCGAGATCGACGCCGGGCCCATCGCCGAGCAGCTCGCGCGCCTGGAGGCGCCCGGCAAGCGCCACACCGCGCTCTTCCACGTGGCCGAGAAGTGGCGCGCCGAGATCCTCGCCGATCCCGGGGCCATCGCGCGCTTCGTGAAGGAATTTCCGGAAGCAGACCCGCACCGCCTGCGCGAGCTGGCCACCGACGCGCGCGAGGAGCAAGGCGCCTCGAAGCCCCCGCGCAACTACCGCGAGCTCTTCCACGTGCTGAACGCCATCGTGCAGGACCATGCGAGGAGGCATCCGTGAGCGACGCCATGCACGATCGTGTGCGCATCGGCCTCGTATCGGCGAGCGACCGCGCTTCCCAGGGCGTGTACAAGGACGAAGGCATTCCCGCCCTCGAGCAGTGGTTGTCCGCGGCGCTCGTGAACCCGCTCGAGTTCGAGCGCCGCCTCGTGGCCGACGATCGCGCCGCAATCGAGGGCGCGTTGAAGGAGCTGGTCGATGTCGCCCGCTGCGACCTCGTGATCACCACCGGCGGCACGGGGCCCGCGCCGCGCGACGTGACGCCGGAGGCTACGCTCGCGGTGGCCGATCGCGAGATGCCGGGCTTCGGCGAGCAGATGCGCCGCATCAGCCTCGAGTTCGTGCCCACCGCGATCCTTTCGCGCCAGGTGGCGGTGATCCGCGGCAAGGCGCTGATCCTCAACCTCCCGGGACAGCCCAAGTCCATCCGCGAGACGCTCGAGGGATTGAAATCGGCCGAGGGCAAACCCATCGTCGCCGGGATCTTCGCCGCGATCCCCTACTGCATCGACCTCATCGGCGGCCCCTACATCGAAACGCGCGAGGACGTGGTGAAGGCCTTCCGGCCCAAGGCCGCGATCCGCGCGCCGAGGAGCAAGGCGTGAAGCCACTGGAATTCGTAGAGCTTTCCACGGGAGCCGACCCCGCGGGCACCGTCATCTGGATGCACGGCCTCGGGGCCGACGGATGGGACTTCGTTCCCATCGTGCGCGAGCTGCCGTTTCCCGGGGACGCCGCGCTTCGCTTCATCTTCCCGCACGCGCCGGTGCGCCCCGTCACGATCAACAACGGCATGCAGATGCGCGCGTGGTACGACATCGCGCAGATGGACCTGGCGCGCGTGCCCGACGAAGGCGGCATCCGCGAATCGCAGGCGCTGGTGGAGCAGCTCATCGCATCCGAGAAGGCGCGCGGCGTGGACGCTTCGCGCATCGTGCTCGCGGGCTTCTCGCAAGGCGGCGTGATCGCGCTGCAGACGGGGCTCCGGTACCCGGAGCGCTTCGCGGGCATCGTGGCGCTCTCGACCTACCTCGCCCTCGAAAGCTCGCTCGAGCGCGAGGCCTCCGCCGCCAACAGGCGCACGCCGATCCTCATGGTGCACGGCACGCAGGACCCGGTGATCCCGATCCAGCTCGGCGACGCCTCGCAGCAGGCGCTCAAGGCGCGCGGCTACGACGTGGAGTGGGAGACCTATCCCATGCCCCACGCCGTGTGCGCCGAAGAGGTGGAGCTCATCGGCGACTTCCTCTCGCGCGCCCTGGGCGGCGCGCCGGCGAAGTCTTCGATCCTGCTGCCCTGAACCGCCCGTTACGCTCCGCTCTCATTCAAGCAGCGAAAGCACGGAGGGCACGGAGAAGGCACGGAGGGCCACGGAGGAAACCAACATCCACGTGCTTCGTGCCTGCGCTTGAAATGGGCACGAAACGCCATCAAGGTCTTGCCTTTTTCCGCGGCCTCCGTGCCTACTCCGTGCCCTCCGTGTCTTTCCCGGCTTTGGGCAGAGCGGAGCGTGGAATTTCTAATTCGCTGGAGAGGCGAGCGGCTTGCCCTTCTCGACCACGTAGGTGGCGAGCACGACGCCGGGCTTGTCGCCCATCACCTTCGCGTTGTGGATGGTGCCCGCGGGGATCACGTAGCTGTCGCCGGCCTTGAGCTGGCGCGGCGGCTGGCCGTCGATCTCGAGCGTGGTCGTGCCCTCCAGGACGTAGCCGATCTCGGGGCCCGGATGCGTGTGGCGCCCCGTGGCGCCGCCGGGCGCGATCTCCGCGCGGGCCAGCACCACGTCGCGTTCGACGGCCGATGCTTCGCCCTTCTGGAGAATGGCGCGCGTGATGCCGGGCGCCTGCGCGACCACCGCCACAGCCGCCGATGCGGCGAGGACTGCCAATGCGATTCTTGCTTTCATGTCTCCTCCTTCGGTGGGGATGCAACGAGAAGCGGCTTCAGCGCCTTCTGCAGCGCCGCGGGAAGCTCGCGCACCGGGCGGCGCCCTTCGCGATCCACGTACACGTGCACGAAGTGGCCCTGCGCGGCCGCCGTGGCCGACGCGCTCGCGAAGAGCGCCAGCTCGTAGCGCACGCTCGAGCGGCCGACGTGCGCCACGCGGATCGCGGCGGTGACGGGCTCGGGGTAGGCGAGCGGCGCGAAGTAGTGGCAGCCCGTCTCCACGACGAAGCCCACGACATCGCCTTTCTCCACGTCCAGCGCGCCGTGCTCGATCAGCCACGCGTTCACGAGCGTGTCGAAGAACGAGTAGTACACGACGTTGTTCATGTGCCCGTAGGGATCGTTGTCCATCCAGCGCGTGGTGAGCACGCGGGAGTGGCGGTAATCGCTGAGCGCGTGCGGCTTCGGACGCGACATTCGCTATGCCTGGCTCCGGGGCACGATGAACTTCACGGTGCGCGCGTAGGCGCCGGGCACCGGCGACATGCCGCCCGCGAGGAACGCTTCCACCTCGTCGCGGCGCTTGATCGTGTCGTTGTAGCCCAGCTCGATCAGCTCGTTGCAGTAGCCCTTCTCGAAGAGAAGGTAGCTCGCGAGGTTCGCGCCGCCGCGGCGCATGGCGCCCACGGAGCGAAGCAGGAAGCGGATGGTCCAGGGAAGGCTTCGCACGTGCTTCACCGCGATGCCGTCCAGCGGCTCCGAGGGCGTCAGCACG
>DATJVS010000172.1:0-2850 GCA_035501715.1 Usitatibacter sp. | reverse complement strand
CCGTCGAAGCCGGAGAACCTCGAGGACCTCATCGCCAAGCTGCGCACGAGCAAGGCCGAGCTGGGCCTCGCCTTCGACGGCGACGGCGATCGCCTCGGCGTGGTCACGAAGGGCGGCAGGATCATCTTCCCCGACCGCCAGCTCATGCTCTTCGCCGCCGAGGTGCTCGGGCGCAATCCGGGCTCGGAGATCATCTTCGACGTGAAATGCACGCGCAACCTGTTTCCCTGGATCCGCGCGCACGGAGGCAAGCCCCTGCTCTGGAAGACGGGGCACTCGCTCATCAAGTCGAAGCTGAAGGAGACGGGCGCGCCGCTCGCCGGCGAGATGAGCGGCCACGTCTTCTTCAAGGACCGCTGGTACGGCTTCGACGACGGCCTCTACGCGGGCGCGCGATTGCTCGAGATCGTGTCGCGCGAGCCGGACGCTTCGCAGGTCCTGGAGTCGCTGCCCGATTCCATCGCCACGCCCGAGCTCAACATCAAGCTCGAGCGCGAGGGCGAGAACCACGCGCTCATCGCGGAGCTGCAGAAGACCGCGCGCTTCGCGGGCGCCACCGACGTGATCACACTGGACGGGTTGCGCGTGGAGTATCCCGACGGCTTCGGCCTCATGCGCGCCTCCAACACCACGCCCGTCGTGGTGCTGCGTTTCGAGGCCGACAGCCACGAAGCGCTCGCGCGCATCCGCGAGGATTTCCGGCGCGTGCTGCTCGCGGCCCGCCCGGGCCTCGCGATTCCTGGGTAGCCGGGCCTCAGCTCTCCATGTAGCGCGCCACGATGTCGCAGACCTCGCCGTTGTGCCGGCCGCCGTCGGGCCGGTCGGAAGAGCAGAAGATCACCGCGAAGCGCCCGCCGTTGGTGCAGATCACGTAGGAGATCATGTCGTGCCCGGTCCCGAGGACGCCCGTATCGCCGCTCGCCTTCGCCTCGAGGTTGGCGGCCTTCATCGCCTTGAACGCGCGGCGGGCGCACTGTCCATCGGAGGTGAGTCCCGTGTTGCGCGTGCGCCAGGCGCCGGCGGGATACGCGGATGCGGGAACGGGAATGGCTGCGGCGAGCACGGCAAGCAGGCACGAAGCGGCGAGGATGGTGCGCATGTGGAGTTCTCCCTGAAGTCTTGCCATTCTACAAGCTGAGGGCCGTCCGGCCATGTCGAAGAAGCATCTCGCCGCAACGCTCGAGTGGTCCGGTTCGCGGCCCGACTGGCCCCACGCCACCGCGGCGGCGCTCGCGATGGCGATCCCCGTCGCGGTGGGCCACGCGACGGGACATCTCGAGGAAGGGCTCGCCGCATCCGTGGGCGGGCTCATGATCGGCGGGCTCGGAACGCTCGCGAGCGTGCGCGAGCAGGCGATCGATATCGCGCTCGCCATCGCCGCCGCCACGGCCGCGATGCTCGCGGCGCTCGACATCACGGCGTTCACCGCGGGAAGGCTGGCGCTCGTCGTGGCTGCCGTGGCCGCGGCGCTCGCCGGCGGGTTCAGCATGCCCGCCGCGATCGCGTCCACGCGCTTCGTGCTTTTCCTCATCATCGCCGTGGGCATGATGGAAGGCGGCGGCGATCCGTGGGCGGCGGCGCTCATGGTGGCCGCGGGCGCCACGTGGAGCGCGCTCGTGAACCTCGCCATCGGCGCGATCGCGCGCAGGAGCCGCGGCCCGCAGGAAGCGAAGAGCCCCGCACCGCACACGTTCATGCAACTGAAGGCCCGTTGGCTGAAGACGCTGCGCACGCTCGCCGGATGGCAATACGCGCTGCGCCTGGGAGCGTGCCTCGCGGTCGCGGTCGCATTGAAGGCGATCTGGCCCGACCATCACCTGAACTGGATCGCCATCGCCGTGGTGCTGCTCACCGAGCGCACGCTCGAAGCCTTCCCCGTGAAGATCACGCAGCGCGCGGTGGGCACGCTGCTGGGCGTGATCGCGACGGAGATCCTCGAAGTCTCGGGGGTCGCGGCCGCCTGGCCCGGCGTCGTGATCGCCGTTCTCGCCCTCGCCCGCCCGCTGCTTCGCGCCAACAACTATCTCGCCTACACCGTCGTCACGACCCCCTTGATCCTCGTGATCCTCGAGGCGGGCCGCAGCCAGGGCGCATCGCTCCTCGTGGACCGGCTCGTGGCGACGATCGCGGGCGCGGCGCTCGTGCTCGCGGCCAACGCGCTCATGCGCCGCGCGATGGGCTCATGAATCCTCCCGGTCGCGGGCAACGAGCGACCGGTATTCCTCGAGCGTCCCGTCGAGCGGCTTGACCATCACGCGCAGGTCGTTCGTGCGATTTCCCATGGGCACCGCGCGGCGCTTGCGCACCTCGACATATCCCATGCGTTCCCAGAAACGCTCGGCGCGCGCATTGCCGATCACCACGCCCAATCTCGACCAACGCGCGCCGCTCGATCGCATCCATCGTTCCAATGCCTCGTACATCGGGCGCGCGGCGCCAGCGCCATGCAGGCGCGTTGCGACGACGAAGAGTCCCACGTGCCAGACGCGCTTCGCGAGCAGGTCCGAGACGACGTCCGCGTTGGCCACGAGCGATCCCCGCGCATCGGAGAATCCCAGCGTGTACTTGCGCTCGAACGTGAAGTCGGCGGGCGGCAGCGATTCGAACTCCTCGCGCGCGGCATCAGGACCCGGCGGCGCGCCCTCCACCGCGAGGAAATACTCCGGGTTCGCTTCGAAGAATTGCTGCAGGCGCGGGACCTCGTCCGGCGCCATCAAGTCGCACCGGTACTCTCCGGCGGTGAAGAGCGGCTCGCTTCGCGCCACGGCCTCAGAAGGAGACGCACGAAGGCGAGCTCACGCGCAGCACCGACTCCTGGTGGAAACGCTGCTTGTAGGCCTCGACGACGGC
>DATJVS010000171.1:0-8132 GCA_035501715.1 Usitatibacter sp. | reverse complement strand
AACGTGACTGTCTTCTACGGCCACATCCACCAGGAGAATCACCACATGACGGGCCACATCGCGCACCACTCCGCGAAGTCGCTCATCTTCCCGCTGCCCGCGCCCATGTCGCAGCCCAAGCGCGATCCCATCAAGTGGGACCCGGCCAATCCCTATCGCGGCCTGGGCTGGCGCGAAGTCGAGGCCGAGAAGCCCGCCAGGTACGACCTCAAGGAAATCCCGGTAAAGGCCTAGACGATGAACAAGCAGCGACGCAACCTGCTCGCGGGAGGAGCCGTGCTCCTCGCCGCGGGCGTGGGTGTGAGCGTGAAGGCGCTCGCCGAGGAGCGCGTGATCAAGGTGGTCGCGCGCAAGTTCGTGTTCCTGCCCAACGACATCGCGCTGAAGAAGGGCGAGACGGTGATCCTGGAGTTCAGCGCGCCCGAGGTCGTGATGGGCTTCAACCTGCCCGACTACAAGCTGCGCACCGACATCATCCCGGGCCAGGTCTCACGCGTGAAGTTCACCGCGGACAAGGCGGGCACGTTCCCGTTCCTCTGCGACATCTTCTGCGGCGAAGGCCACGAGGGCATGTCGGGGAAGATCGTCGTTACCTGAGGCGCTTCAGCGCGGAATGATCAGGCAAGTCCCGGACCCGTATGCGAGCAGCTTGCCTTGCGGGTCGGTGAGCTGGGCCTCGCTCAGGACGATGCGCCGCCCTCCATGCACGACGCGTCCCTCGGCGCGCACCTCGCCGGTCGCCGCCGTGATCGGGCGCAGGAAGTTGATCTTGATGTCGACCGTCGTGAAGTCGTGCCTGTCGTCCAGCGTCGAGAACACGGACAGCGCAAGCACCGTATCGAGGACGGTGGCGGCCCAACCGCCGTGCACGGTGCCGATGAGGTTGTAGGAGCGCGCATCCGGCCGTCCCCGCACCACGGCCCGGCCGTGCCCGGCCTCCGTGACGCGGAAGCCGAGCGTGTCTCCCATGGGCACGTTGGCGGTCTCGCCGGCAACGAGGGCTTGCACGAAGTCGAGCCCCATCCCCGTGCGCTCAAGCGCGGCGGTATTCATAGCCATCTGCTCCGTACGGATCGAGCCATTCAAGCAGGCCATCGTAGCGTCCTGACGAATGTCCTGAAGGACGAATTTCCCCCGAATCGGGACGCGGGACCTATTTCATCGACACCGCTATCGTGTTGTCTTCGGGGCGCCGGTCGATCAGCTTGTTGATGGGATCGATCCCGGCCTTCAGGGGCTTCTCCGTCACGTGCGCGGTGAACTCCCACTCGCCGTTGCGGATGCGCTTCTTCTCGAGGTAGAGCGGCTTGTCGTCGGCGCCCAGGATGCCCACGTCCACCCAGTCGTCCATCGGCACCTCGTTCTGCACGCCGTTCTCGTCGGCCTTCAGCTTCTTCGCCTCGACCTTGAAGGTGACGTCGTAGCCGCCGGAGGCGTCCTTCTTCGCGCTCGCCTCGATCGCGCGGTTCTCGAAGAGCACGATGGACTCGAAGAGGTCCGTGATGAGGTACTGCTTGTCCTCGGGCGTCACCGCGCGGAATTCGGCGAGCAGCTCGCGCGAGATCGTGTACGGCGGCTCCTGGAACGCGACCTTCCTGATGTAGTTCGCGAGCGCGCGGTTCACGTTGTCCTCGCCGATCGCGTCCTGCAGCTCGTACATCGCGAGGCTGCCCTTCCTGTAGTGGATGTAGGCCTGGTTCTCGTTCCTGTAGAGCGGCAGCTCCTTCTTGCGCTCGATGCCGCGCGAGCGCAGGTAGTTGTCCAGCTCGTACTTGAGGAAGCGCTTCATCTTCGCGTCGCCGTACTTCTTCTTCATGACCATCAGCGCCGAGTACTGCGCGAGCGTCTCGCTCATGAGCGTCGCCCCCTGCGTGTCGGCGCCGATCACCTGGTGCGCCCACCACTGGTGCGACACCTCGTGGGCCGTCACGTAGTACGGGTAGTCGATGTCCTTGGGATCGTTCGGGTCCACCCGCGCGATGAAGCCGATGCTCTCGGAGAAGGGGATGGTGTTCGGGAACGACTGCGCGAACTGCGCGTAGCGCGGGAACTCCAGGATGCGCACCTGGTGGTGCTGGTAGGGGCTGTAGTTCCTCGTGTAGTAGTCGAGCGAATCCTTCACCGCTTGGTCCATGGAGTCCAGGTCGTACTCGTGTCCCTTGTTGTAGTAGATCTCGATGGGCACGTTCTCGGCCTTCGGGTGCCACACGTCGCGCTTCACCTGGTAGTCGGCCGAGAGGAACGCGTAGAAATTGAGGATCGGCCGGTCCATGGTGTAGTGGAAGTAGCGCCGGCCGTTCTCGGTCCACTCGCGCTGGAGGTAGCCGGGCGCGATGGCGATCTGGTCGGGCACGGTGCTCACGGTGGCGTCGAAGGAGATCCAGTCGCCGTCGTACGAGATGTAGTTGCGCTGGCGCGCGGCCACGTTGTCGAGGTCGGGCATGCGCTCCTTGGGCGCGAGGCCGTGCTTCTTGCGGTCGCTGTCCTGCGAGAGCTCGAGCGCGTCCGAGTAGCCGAAGTGCGGCACGTAGAAGCTGTTCATGAACGTGCCGTTGTCCACGACGAGGTTGCTCGGCCCGCCGTTGCCGAAGCCCTTCGGCGCGTATTCGAGGTCGAAGTCCACAGTCATCGTGGCGCCCGGCTCGAACGGCTTCGAGAGCTTGAACTGGTGCCAGTAGAGCTCGGGGTGCGACTCGGTCTCCTTCCAGTCGATGCCCGCCTTCAATTCGTGGATCTTCGCCTGCTCGGGCACGAGCACGTACACGTCGGAGATCGGCTCGCTGCTCTTGTTGGCGACGTTGTAGGTCCCCTTGAAGCGGGCGCGGTGCTCGTGCGGGAAGATGTCCACCGCGATCTTCACGCCCGTGATCTTGGGCTGGGGCCTGGCTTGCAGCGGCTTGAACTGCTTCTCGTACACCGCCTGCAGCTCCTGCTGCGCGAACTCGCTGCGGTAGATGTTGAGCACGTTGGTGTTGTAGAAGATCCAGCCGCCCAGCCCCGCCATCGCGAGGGCGGCCACCGCCGTCACCATCTTCATGGGCGGGGAGAACCGCGCGCGCGCCACGGCGAGGCGCACCTTCAGCCCGGAATCCACGCCGCGCACCCAGAGCAGGAGCGAGGCGACCAGCAGCAGCATCGCCGCCATGCCCCAGTAGGCCTGGAACCAGCGGACCGCCGGGATGAAGTTTCCGTAGCCGTTCATGTCCGAGTACACGACGCCGGGCTCCTCGCCGAAGAGGTACAGGCGATGGTTGTAGCCCAGCGCGTTGGCGATGATCTCCGCGATGTAGTAGAGGACCACGATGAAGTGGCCCATGTACTTGTTGTTCACCACCACGTGGATGAAGAGCGCGAGCGCGGCGATGGTCCAGTAGCTGGGCAGCTGCAGCGCGAAGAGGCGATAGACATACTGGTTCAGCTCGAAGTGCGTGTAGCCCTTGAAGAGCTGCACGATGAGGCCGCAAGCCATCACGACGGCCTGTATGAGCGCCTGGACCGCGAAGAGCGTGAGCAGCTTCGCGATGAAGGGAAGCCACGTGGGCATCGGCGAGCTGTCGGTGAGCTGGGCCACGCGCGCGTCGCGCTCGCGCCACACGAGCTCGCCCGCGTAGAACGCCGTCACGATCAGCATGAAGAGCGCGAACGTGCCCGACACGAAGTCGAGCACCTGGTAGGTCACCGGATACGTGTTCGTGCCGTAGATGGTGCCGATCACCGACGCGTTGGCGAAGACGAAGAACACGCCGGTGAAGACGATCACCACGAAGTACACGTTCTTCACGGTCTCGCGCGCGTAGAGCGCGACCAGGCCCGGAAGCTGGCGCAGGTACGCGCCGATGGAGACGTCCTGCGAAACCCTGGGAAGGGCGACGGTGGCCGGCGCCTGGCGCGGCGCGGGCTGGGCCTTCTCCTTCGTGCCGCCCTTTCCCTCGGACTGCAGCTGCCCCATCGAGAATCGCGCGTAGCAGAACGCCATGATCGCGAAGCCCACCGCGGTCCAGAGCGCGCGGTTCCACAGCAGCTCGCCCGTGAAGGGAACGAGCCGCGTGTTCTTCTCGGCCGCCGTCCAGTATTTCGCCATGGTGCTCATGGCCGACGAGCCGATGGGATCGATCAGCGCCGCGAGCGTGCGGTTGTCCATGTCGGCGATGAGGCGCGTGGCGGCGAGGTAGCCCACGAGCACGATGATCCCCGCGATGTACACGGGCATCATCCGGCGCGTGAGCGCGGCGAGCCCGAAGAAGGCGGCGCCCAGGAAGAGGACGTTGGGCAGCAGGTTCACGAGGTAGGGCTGCGCCATCGCGCGCAGCGACCAGGGCCCCACGCGCTCGGGCAGCACGCCGGGCATGTGCGTGCCGATCAGCACCCCGGCCATGATGCCGGCGAAGATGTAGACGCAGACCGCCACGGCCGCCACGAAGCGGCCCAGGAAGTAGTCGGACTTGCGGATCGGGCTCGTGAAGAAGAAATGGAAGCTCTGGTATTCGAAGTCCTGCTGGACGGCGCGGCCCATCACCGCTGCGACGACCACCACGCCGAGGAAGCCCAGCACCGCCACGGTCTGCGCGAGCGCGAAGGGCGAGTTGATGAACACCTTCTCCGTGCCGAACGAGACGCTCGCGCCCTGGAACACGCCGCCCGCCATGCACATCCAGAGCGCGGCGATCGCCGCGAAGATGAGGAAATAGACGTGCGTCGAGATGCGCTTGAAGCGCTGCCGGAACTCGAACCGGGCGATCGCGAGGAGCGTGCCCATGATCTAGGCCGCCGCTTGCAGCGGGGCGGGATCGAGGTGCCCGGTGACGGCGCTGAAGTACACGTCCTCCAGCTCGGGCTCCACGCTTTCGAATCCGGCGTCCGGGGCCGAATCGGCGTAAGCGCGCACGACGGTCTCGCCCGACTGCAGGCGCGAGGAGATCACGGGAAGCGCCTTCTGCACCGAGTCCAGCTCCTCGCGCGGCACCGCGCGCCGCCAGATCTTGCCCTTGATCTTCGCGACCGCTTCGGCAGGCGCGCCCGTGAGCAGCACGCGTCCCTTGCTGATCACCGCGAAGTTGGGGCAGAGGTCCGCCACGTCGTCCACGATGTGCGTGGAAAGGATCACCACGGCGTCGCGCCCGATGCCCGCGAGGAGATTGAGGAACCGCACGCGCTCCTCCGGATCGAGCCCCGCCGTGGGCTCGTCCACGATGATGAGCCGCGGGTTGCCGATGAGGGCCTGCGCGATGCCGAAGCGCTGGCGCATGCCGCCGGAGAATCCGCCCAGCTTCTGCTTGCGCACCGAGGCGAGGTTGGTGCGCTCGAGCAGCGCGCTCACCGTGGCCTTGCGCTCGCGCGAGTTGGTGATGCCCTTCAGGCGCGCGAAGTGGTCGAGCATGTCCTCGGCCGAGACCTTGGGGTAGACGCCGAAGTCCTGCGGCAGGTAGCCGAGGATGCGCCGCACCGCGTCCTTGTCCTTGAGCACGTCGATGTCGTCGAGCTTCGCGCTCCCGCCGTCGGCCTCCTGGAGCGTGGCGAGCGTGCGCATGAGCGTGGACTTGCCCGCGCCGTTAGGCCCCAGCAGCCCGAACATCCCGGGCTCGACCGTGAGCGAGACGTTGTCGAGCGCCTGCACTCCGTTGGGGTAGCGCTTGGACATGTTACGGATCGTGAGCTGCATGCGGCTTTCCTCGTGCGGGATTTTCCCCACCGTGAGACGCGGGCGGGTTGCGCGTTGGATTCAGCAGGCCGTGGCCTTGCGAATGTTGCGAAGTGTGTCCCAGACCGGCTTGTCGCGTTCGGCCATGGACATCGCGAAGAACACCTGCATGTGCGGGCCGCATTCGCGCTGCGACACTTCGCCGTAGAGCAGCAGCGGCTCGCCCCTGGAGAACGCGTTCCAGGTGCGCACTTCCACGCCCCAGGCCTCTGTCCAGGCCTTCACGCCCAGCAGCGGGTGCGCGGCCGCATGCGTCTGGATCTCCTTGCCCGCGAGGTCGCGCTGGCGGCCCACGTTGATCATGAGTCCCGTGAAGTAGGTCTCGAGGTAGTCCTCGAGGTCGTCGGCGTTGAAGGGCTTGGTCTTGAGGTCCCACATGAAGACGTAGCTGAAGCCGTCGCCCTCCTCGAAATGCGTCCATTGGGGCGAGAAGCTCACGTACTCCTTGCCCTGGTAGGGGATGCCCTTGGCGAAGCGAAGGGGGAAGTCGAATGTTTCCTTGCGCCACTTGTCGGGTGCGGCGATCTGCGCGGCGGCGGGAAGGGCCAGGGACGCCAGCGCCGCCGCGAGCAAGGCCTTCTTCGTCACGATCATCTTGTCAGGAGGTTCGGGGTTCCGCGATTATGGCGGAATGAAACGCGATTGGCGCAGGTTCTACGAGGCGCTCGAGGTGCGCCCCAGCGCCATCGTCGGGCGGGGATTGTACAGCGGCACGCGCATCCCGCGAGGGGCGAAGATCGGCGAGTTCGAGGGAGAGGTGGTCGGGCTTCGCGAGTCGCGCCGGCGCGCCGCCGGCCGCAGGATCGTGGCCATCGTCGAGCTCGATCGCCATGCGCTCGACGCCACGAAGAGCAAGCGCGGCTTCAGGTTCATCAACCATTCCTGCGATCCCAACACCTTCACGCGCTTCACCGCGACGCGCGCCGAGTTCTATGCGCTGCGCGACATCGCGAAGGGCGAAGAGCTCACGAACGACTACGGGCGCTCGCATCACGAGGGCAAGCTTCGCTGCCGCTGCGGCTCGCCCAGGTGCCGGGGATTCATCTAGCCGATGCCCGTGCGCCGCGCCGCGATCGCGTTCATCTTCGTCACCGTCCTCATCGACGTGCTGGCGCTGGGCATCATCATCCCGGTGCTGCCCAGGCTCGTGGTCGCGTTCGAAGGCGGCGATACGGCGCGCGCGGCGGACACCTTCGGCCTCTTCATGACGGCATGGGGCTTCATGCAGTTCGTGTGCATGCCGGTGGTGGGCGCGATGTCGGACCGCTTCGGCCGCCGCCCGGTGATCCTCATCTCGTGCTTCGGCCTCGGATGCGACTACTTCCTCATGGCGTGGGCGCCGTCGCTCGCCTGGCTGCTGCTCGGGCGCATCATCTCGGGGGCCACGGCTTCGAGCTTCTCGACTTCATTCGCATACATCGCGGATGTCGCGCCGCCCGAGAAGCGCGCGCAATATTTCGGCTACGTGGGCGCCGCCTTTGGCCTGGGCTTCGTGCTCGGGCCCGCGCTGGGCGGCATCCTCGGGCAGGTCGATCCGCGCCTGCCTTTCAAGGTGGCCGGCGCGATGGCGCTCGTCGCCGCGGCCTACGGCTATTTCATCCTTCCGGAATCGCTCCCGCCCGAGCGTCGAGCGAAGTTCGAGTGGAGCAAGGCCAATCCCGTGGGCTCGCTCGAGTTGCTGCGATCGCATCCGGAGCTCTCGGGGCTTTCCGTTTCCTACTTTCTCATGCAGCTCGCGCACGTGGCGCTTCCCGCGATGGCCGTGCTCTACATGGGCTATCGCTACGGATGGGACGCGCTGCAGGTAGGGCTCGTGCTCGCGGGCGTGGGCATCTGCTCGATGGTCGTGCAGGGCGCGCTCATCAGGCCCGTGGTCTCTCGATTGGGCGAGCGCCGCGCGCTCGCGCTGGGCCTGGGATTCGGCTTCGTGGGCTTCGCCATCTATGGGCTCGCGCCCACGGGGCTCGCCTTCCTCGTGGGCGTTCCGGTGATGGCCCTCTGGGGATTCGCGAATCCGTCGCTTCAGGCATTGATGACGCGCCACGTGTCCGGCTCGGAGCAGGGCAAGCTCCAGGGCGCCAACGCGAGCTTGACCGCGATCGCGGGCCTCGTGGGCCCGATGATCTTCACCACGTCCTTTTCGTACTTCATCGCGCCCGATGCGCCGCTGCACCTGCCGGGAATGCCGTACCTTCTTGCCGCGGCGATGATCCTGGCATCCTGCGCCATCGCGTGGAACGTCACGCGTATCCGAAGCCCGTGAGGCGGCCGCGGGGCGGCGAAGCCCGCGAAGTAGCGGCCTAGCCGCTCATCGCGTCGAGGAAGGCGTACACCCTGGGCGATTCGGGCAGCGCTTCGAGCTTCGCGACGACCCGCGCCGATTGCCCGGCGTCCGTCGTGGATCCGGTGACGCGCAGCTCGCCCCTGTCGGCCA
>DATJVS010000170.1:0-17196 GCA_035501715.1 Usitatibacter sp. | reverse complement strand
GGCGTGGCGTTCGAGGCGCGGGTGGTCTCGGCGCACCGCACGCCCGACACGATGTTCGAATACGCCGAAGGCGCGCGCGAGCGCGGCCTCGCGTGCATCATCGCGGGCGCCGGCGGCGCGGCGCACCTGCCGGGCATGATCGCCTCCAAGACCACGATTCCGGTGCTGGGCGTGCCGGTCCCGTCGCGCCACCTCGCGGGGCAGGATTCGCTCTACTCCATCGTGCAGATGCCCAAGGGCATTCCCGTGGCCACGTTCGCCATCGGCGAGGCGGGCGCCGCCAACGCGGGCCTTTTCGCCGTGAGCCTGCTCGCCGCTTCCGACCCGGAGCTCGTCCGCAAGCTCGCCGAATATCGCGAGCGCCTGCGCGACCAGGTGGCCGGGATGCAACTGCCCGACGTCCTGTGATCGCCCCCGGCGCCACGCTCGGCCTGCTCGGTGGCGGCCAGCTGGGCCGCATGTTCACCGTGGCCGCGCGTACGCTGGGCTATCGCGTGACGGTGCTCGATCCCGACCCGCTCTCGCCCGCGGCGGAGTTCGCCACCGCGCACATCGTCACCAACTACACGGAGCCCTCCTCGCTCGAGCGCCTCGCCTCCGAGTGCGCCGCGGTCACCACCGAGTTCGAGAACGCCCCGGCCGCGGCGCTCGATTCCCTCGCGGCGCGCACGGTGGTGCGCCCCTCGGGCTCGTCGGTGGCGGTCGCGCAGGACCGCCGCCGCGAGAAGGGCTTCTTCCGCGACCGCGGTTTTCCCGTGGGCGCCTTCGCCGCGATCGAGACCGAAGCCGACTTCGATCGCGCGCTCTTCGCCGTGAAGCTCCCGGCGCTGCTCAAGACCGCGCGCTTCGGCTACGACGGCAAGGGGCAGGCGCGCATCGATTCGCGCGACGCGCTCGCCGCCACGTGGAACGAGTGGAAGCGCGTGCCGTGCGTGCTCGAGGAATTGCTCGTGCTCGATCGCGAGGTATCGGTCGTCCTTGCCCGAAGCGGCGACGGCGAGGTCGCGGTGTTCCCTGTCGCGGAGAACACGCACGCGCGCGGCGTGCTCGACGTCACGATCGCGCCGGCGCGAATTCCGGATTCCCTGGCGGCCGAGGCCACGTCGCTCGCCACGCGCATCGCGAAAGAGCTCGACTACGTCGGCGTCCTCGCCGTGGAGATGTTCGTGGTAGGCGGCAAGCTGCTCATGAACGAGATGGCGCCCCGCCCGCACAACAGCGGCCACTACACGATCGACGCCTGCCGCACGTCGCAGTTCGAGCAGCAGGTGCGGGTGCTCTGCGGGCTGCCGCTGGGCGACCCGTCGCAGCACACTCCCGCGGTGATGGTGAACCTGCTGGGCGACATCTGGCGCGGCGGCGAGCCTCGTTGGGAAGAGGTCCTCAGGCACGCCGGCGCGCACCTGCACCTCTACGGCAAGCGCGACGCGCGGCCCGGGCGCAAGATGGGGCACGTCACGGTGTGCGAGCCCACCGTGGAGCGGGCCCTCGCGGTGGCGCTCGAGATCCGTCGTGCCCTGGGCATCGGCGCGTAGGACGAATCCGCGCGGCGCCCCGGGCGCATCCAAGGGGAAGTCCGACCCAAGGAGCCCAGGAACATGAGACCCTTCATTCGCATCGCATCCCCCGTCGCCCTGATGCTCGCCTGCATCGCGATGGCCGCCGCGGCCCAGCGCCATGAGACGCGCGCCGTGTCCGGCTACCACGCCGTGGCGCTTTCCGCGCCGATCAAGCTGGAGCTCGTGCAGGGCGACACCGAGAGCCTCACCCTCGACGGCGACGAGGCCGCCCTCGCCGAGATCGAGACCGTGGTCGAGGACGGCAGCCTGAAGATCCGCAACCGCGACCACTCGTGGTTCGCGGGCCCGGACATGTCGCGCGTGGTCGCGCACGTTTCCGCGAAGGCGATCGACGCCCTGTCCAGCGCAGGCTCGGGCGACATCCGCGCAGCGTCGCTCAACACGAAGGACCTCAAGGTGTCGATCGCGGGTTCCGGCGACGTGCGCATCGAGACGCTCGCGGCGAACGACCTGCACGTCTCCATCGCGGGCTCGGGCGACCTCCAGGTCGCCGGCAAGGCCGACGTCGTGCACACCTCGATCGCGGGCTCCGGCGACATGAAGGCGGGCAAGCTCGAATCGCGCGACTCCTCGGTGTCCATCGCCGGCTCGGGCGACGCGATCCTGTGGGCGCGCGATTCCATCCACGTGAGCATCATGGGCTCGGGCGACGTGCGCTACTTCGGCGATCCGTCCGTGAACAAGTCCGTGCTGGGATCGGGTTCCGTCAAGCGAATGGCCGCCGCGCCGTCCTGATGCGGGAGTGGCTCTTCATGCGCGGCCTCGACGCCGCCGGGCGCAAGCGCCTCGCCGCGATTTCCGAGGCGTTCATCGCGCGGAAGAGCTTCTCGGGCACGCACGGCCTGGAGGTGACCGCGTCGATGAAACTCGACATCGCCGCGCAGGCCGCGATCCTGGTGCTGGAGCTGGGCATCGAGTGGTACGACGGCTGGACCGATGTGATCGTCTATCCGGCGCAATTCGCGCCCGAGCGCGAGATGATGGACGAGGCGGGCGTGGTGCACCTCACGCAGGATCCGATGGCGGGCGAAGCGTGGCTGGGCGGGCCCGTGATCCTCTCGTACGAGGACGTCGCGATGACGGGCGACGAGGATGCGCGCGTAGCCGGCTACAACGTGGTGATCCACGAGTTCGCCCACAAGCTCGACATGCGCAACGGCGACCCGAACGGATTTCCCCCGCTGCACGCGGACATGGACCCGAAGGCGTGGAAGCGCGCCCTCTCCGTGGCCTACGAGGACTTCTGCGCGCGGGTGGACGCCGCGGAGTCATTGCCCGACGACGAAGAGATGCAGGAGGCGCTGGACGCGCTGCCCATCGACCCGTATGCGGCCGAGAGCGCGGCGGAGTTCTTCGCGGTGGGCTCGGAGGCCTTCTTCGAGACGCCCGAGATCCTGGGGCCCGCCTATCCCGAGGTGTACCGGCAGTTCAAGGCGTTCTACCGCCAGGACCCGGCGGCGAGGCTTGCCCGGGCGGGCAGGCGCTAGAGGAAGAGGACGGCGGGGAAGACCGCGATCGCGAGGACGATCAGGATCCACTCGCAGTTCCAGCGCTTCAGGTGGCCGGTGTAGTGGAGGATGATTGCGGCGATCGCGAAGACGTAGAAGGCGGCTAGCAGCATTTCTTGTTCCCTGGGCCTTTTGTGCCCCCAAGGATACAGGAAAGGTTTTTTCGAGCCTAGGGCGGGGCTAAACGGCGTCTTCGCCCGTCTCGCCGGTGCGGATGCGCACCACCTGCCCCACGTCGTACACGAAGATCTTGCCGTCGCCGATCTTGCCGGTGTGGGCGGCCTTCACGATGGCGTCCACGGCCTTCTCGGCGAGGCTGTCGGCGACCACGACCTCGATCTTCACCTTGGGCAGGAAGTCCACCACGTACTCGGCGCCGCGATACAGCTCCGTGTGGCCCTTCTGCCGCCCGAAGCCTTTCACCTCGGTCACCGTGAGCCCCGTGACGCCGATCTCGGAGAGCGCCTCGCGCACCTCGTCCAGCTTGAACGGCTTCACGATCGCTTCGATCTTCTTCATGGATTTTGCCCGCGGGTCATCACTTCGGCCTGAACGCCGATACTAGCGGATAACGCCAGTCCTTGCCGAAGCTGCGCGGGGTGATGCGAACGCCCGGCGGCGCCTGGCGGCGCTTGTATTCGTTGGCCTGGATCATGCGAACGACGCGCCGCACGGTGGCGAGGTCGAAGCCCGCGCTGGCGATCTGCTCGGGCGACTGGTCGCGCTCCATGTAGCGCTCCACCACCGCGTCGAGCAGCTCGTAGGGCGGCAGCGTGTCCTGGTCGGTCTGGTCGGGGGCGAGCTCCGCCGACGGCGCCCGGTCGATCACGCGCTGGGGAATCACCACGGCCTTGTCGTTGCGCCAGTAGCAGAGCCGATAGACGAGCGTCTTGGCGATGTCCTTGATCACGGCGAAGCCCCCGGCCATGTCGCCATAGAGCGTGGCGTAGCCCGTGGCCATCTCGCTCTTGTTGCCGGTGGTGACGACGATCGAGCCCGTCTTGTTCGACAGGGCCATGAGCAGCGTGCCGCGGATGCGCGACTGCAGGTTCTCCTCGGTCTTGTCCTCGGGCATGCCCACGAACGAGGGCGAGAGCAGCGCGCGGAACGCGTCGAAGAGCGGATCGATCGGGATCTCGGTGTACTTCACGCCGTGGGTCATCGCCATCGCGTGCGCGTCCTCCAGGCTCATGGACGCGGTGTAGCGCGATGGCATCATCACCGCATGCACGCGGTCGGCGCCCAGCGCGTCCACGCAGACCGCGAGCACCAGGGCCGAGTCGATCCCGCCCGAAAGCCCCAGCAGCACGCCGGGAAAGCGGTTCTTGTTCACGTAGTCGGCCGTTCCCGTCATGAGGGCGCGGTAGATGGTCTCCTCCTCGGTGAGCGGCGGCGCCTTCGTCCCCGAGAAGGTCTCGCCCTCGAGCTCGACCACGTCCACCGACTCGCGGAATGTCTCGCCCTGGTAGCAGAGCATGCCCTCGGCATCGAGCGCGAAGGATGCGCCGTCGAAGACGATCTCGTCCTGCCCGCCCACGCCGTGCACGTAGAGCAGCGGCAGCTTCACCTCCTTCACGCGCGCGCCCATGCGTTGGTAGCGCTCGGCCTGCTGCGCCCGGTGGAAGGGGGAAGCGTTGATCGACAGGAGCACCTGCGCGCCCGCGGCCTTCGCCTGCGCGGCCGGCTCCGGGAACCAGAGGTCCTCGCAGATCGTGAGGCCGATCTTGCGGCCCTCGACCTCGAAGACGCAGGGGCGGTTGCCCGCCTCGAAATAGCGCTTCTCGTCGAAGACCTTGTAGTTGGGCAGCTTCTGCTTGAAGTACACCTGCTCGACGCGGCCGCCGCGCAGGAGCGCCGCGGCGTTGTAGCGCGTGCGGCCCTCGCGCTGCGGGAAGCCCACGATCGCCGCGACGTCGAGACAGTACGGCGCGAGCTTCATCAGCTCCGCCGTGCACGCGTCGCAGAAATCGTCGCGCAGCCACAGGTCCTCGGCGGGATAGCCCGAGAGCGACATCTCCGGGGTGACCACCAGGCGCGCGCCGGCGGCCCTCGCGGTGTCCACGGCCGCGCGGATCTTCGCCGCGTTGCCCTCGAAATCGCCCACGGTCGTGTTGATCTGCGCGACGGCGATCTTCATGGAGGGGCTTGTGGCGGCGGAGCGCGGCTAGAATTGGGAAACCGGATTATAGATGCACCATGCCTCCGACCCTTCGGATCCTCGATTCGCTCGAGGACGTCGACGCCGCGCAGTGGAATTCGCTCGCCTCGGGCAACCCGACGCTCGCCCACGAATTCCTCGATTCGCTCCACCGCACCGGATGCGCCGCGCCCCGCGCCGGCTGGCGGGCCCAGTATCCGTCGCTCTGGGACGGCGATCGCCTGGTCGCCGCGGCGCCGCTCTACGTGAAGTCGCACTCGTACGGCGAATACGTGTTCGACTGGGGATGGGCCGATGCCTACGAGCGCCACGGCGTCCCCTACTACCCGAAGCTGCTCTGCGCCGTGCCCTTCACGCCGGCCACGGGGCCGCGCCTGCTCGCAAGCGACGCGTCGGGGCGCGCTGCGCTCGCGGCCATCATGCTCGCCCTCGCCCGGGAATCGAAGGTCTCGTCGCTGCACGTGCTCTTCCCGGCGGCCGAGGACGCGGCGGCCCTTCGCGCGCACGGCATGCTCGAGCGCTCCGGCGTGCAGTTCCACTGGCGCAATCCCGGCTACGCGAGCTTCGAGGAGTTCCTGGCGGCGCTCTCGCACGACAAGCGCAAGAAGATCCGCCAGGAGCGGCGGCGCGTGGCGGATGCGGGCGTCACCTTCGAGCGGCTCACGGGGCGCGAGGCGACGGGGGCGGACTGGGATTTCTTCACGTCATGCTACAGGCGCACGTACCGGGAGCACGGCTCCACGCCGTACCTGGATCGCGCGTTCTTCGGCATGATCGCCGAGCGCATGCCCGACCAGGTGCTGCTGCTCGTCGCGCGGCGCGACGGCCGCAAGGTGGCCGCGGCGCTCGACCTCTTCGGCGCCGGCGTGCTTTACGGCCGCTACTGGGGCAGCGTCGAGTACGTGCCCGGCCTGCACTTCGAGGCGTGCTACTACCAGGGCATGGAGTTCTGCATCGAGCGCGGCCTCGCGCTCTTCGAAGGCGGGGCGCAGGGCGAGCACAAGCACGCGCGCGGCTTCCTGCCCGAGGCCACGCGCTCGTTCCACTGGCTCGCGCATCCGGCGTTCAATCGCGCCGTGGACGAATTCCTCGCAGAGGAAGGCTCGCACATCTCCGCGTACGTGGACGAGCTGAACGAGCGCACGCCGTTCCGCCGCTCGCGCTGATCACTTCCATGCCGCGCTGAACTCCTTCCAGTGCGCTGCGTCCTGCGCGCCCAGCCAGTCGCGCGCCACGCGGATCTCGCGGGCATAGCCGCCTTCGTCCAGCGCGCCGCGGATCAGCTGGAAGCGAAGGAAGAGCAGGTACGTGTTGGCCACGTCGGTCTCGCAGTACGCGCGGATCGCGTCGATCTCGCCGCGCTTCCACGCGGCGTACACCTGCGAGCCTTCCATCCCGATCTTTCCCGGCAGGCCGCAGAGCTGCGCGATCTCGTCGAGGGGCGCGAAGGCGCGGTTCTGGTACCCGGCGATCATGTCCATGAGGTCCATGTGGCGCGTGTGGAACCGGGAGATGTAGTTGTTGAACTTGAACTCGCGATCGCCCTCGCCCAGGTCCCAGTACACGGGCGCGGGCACGCCGTGGATGAGCGAGCGGTAGTGCAGCACCGGCAGGTCGAAACCGCTGCCGTTCCAGGAAACGAGCTGCGGCGTGTACTTGCCCACGCCGTCGAAGAACCGCCTCACGATCTCCGCCTCGGAATCGCCCGGCGAGCCCAGCGACCAGATGCGAAGGCCCTCGTCGCTTCGCAACGCGCACGAGATGGCGACGATGCGCTGCTGGTGCGGCGGCAGGAAATCGCTGCCGGAGGCCTGTCGCCGGCGCTGCGTCGCGAGGTCGACCACGCCATCGTCGCTCACGGATGCGGCGAGCCCCCAGAGCCTGCGCAGCCCCTCGGCGTCCGGGACGGTCTCGATGTCGAAGACGAGGACGGGAGTCATCAGGCGGGGAACACGCCCGTCGAAAGGTAGCGATCGCCGCGATC
This sequence comes from Usitatibacter sp., assembly GCA_035501715.1. Taxonomy (GTDB): domain Bacteria; phylum Pseudomonadota; class Gammaproteobacteria; order Burkholderiales; family Usitatibacteraceae; genus Usitatibacter. The sequence continues at coordinate 9,966 of DATJVS010000170.1, read as the reverse complement.
CGGGACGATGGACACGACGACCGCGTCCTTCGACTCCGTGCATACCTTGAGCGCCGCCGCCATGCCGCCGCCCGCGGAGATCCCGGCGAAGATGCCCTCTTCGCGCGCGAGGCGACGCGTCATCTCCTCGCTCTCCTCCTGCGAGACCTCGATCACGCGGTCGATGCGCGGCCGCTCGAAGATCTTCGGCAGGTACGCCTCGGGCCACTTGCGGATGCCCGGCACCGACGCGCCGTCCTTCGGCTGCACGCCGATCACCTGGATCGCGGGGTTCTTCTCCTTGAGGAAGCGCGAGCAGCCCATGATCGTGCCCGTGGTGCCCATGGTCGCCACGAAATGCGTGACCTTGCCTTCGGTGTCGCGCCAGATCTCGGGGCCCGTGCCCACGTAATGCGCGAGCGGATTGTCGGGATTGGCGAACTGGTCGAGTATCACGCCCTCGCCCGCGTCGCGCATGCGCTCGGCTGTGTCGCGCGCGAGCTCCATGCCGCCCTTCTCGGGCGTGAGCACGAATTGCGCGCCGTAGGCCGCCATGGTCTGGCGGCGCTCGACGGAAAGGTGCTCGGGCATCACCAGCACCATCCGGTAGCCGCGCATCGCCGACACCATCGCGAGCGCAATCCCGGTGTTGCCGCTGGTGGCCTCGATCAGCGTGTCGCCCGCCTTGATGCGGCCGCGGCGCTCGGCGCCCATGATCATGGAAAGCGCCGGCCGGTCCTTCACGGAGCCCGCGGGGTTGTTGCCCTCGAGCTTCGCGAGCAGGACGCTGGAGGTCCCGGACGGGATGCGCTGCAGGCGGACGAGAGGCGTGTTGCCGACGAATCGTTCGAGGGTGGTCATGGCCGGAATGAAAAGCCCCGCGCGCGGCGGGGCTTCGCGTTGCACCAGGGACGATACTACTTCTTCGCGTCGTCCTTCTTCGCGTCGTCTTTCTTGGGCTCTTCCTTCTTGGCGTCCGCTTTCTTGGCGTCCGCCTTCTTGGCGTCCTTCTTGGGCTCTTCCTTCTTGGCCTCGTCCTTCTTGGCCTCGTCCTTCTTGGACTTCTTCTCGTCGGCCTTTTCCTTCTTCTTGGGCTCTTCCTTCTTCGCCTCTTCCTTCTTGGGCTCTTCCTTCTTCGCCTTGGGCTCTGCTTTCGCCTTGGGCTCTTCCTTCTTCGATTTCTTCTCCTCGGCCTTCTTCTCCTCTTTCTTCGCCTTGGGCTCTTCCTTCGCGGCGGGCTTGTGCTCTTCCTTCTTCGCCTCGGCCTTCGCGGGTGCCGGGGCGGCGGCGGGCTTGGCGGCCGGGGCGGTTTCGGTCTTCGGCGCGACCTTGGTCTCGGACTTCTCCTTGGACGCCTCGGGCTTCACCACGGTCTTGCCGCTCGTGGAGATGTCGGGCTTCATCTTCTCGAAGGTCTTGTCGCCGATACCCTCGACGTTCTTCACGTCCTCGAGGGACTTGAACGGCCCGTGCTTCGCGCGGTAGTCGATGATGGCCTGGGACTTCACGGGGCCGATGCCCTCGAGCGTCTCGAGCTCTTCCTTGGTGGCAGTGTTGATGTTCACGGCGGCGAGCGCGAAGCCCACGTAGGCCATCAGCGCCGCCAGCAGCAGTGCGAATCTCTTCACGATCCTCTCCCTTCCAGCGAATGTTGTAGTGGGGCTTTTCGAACGCCGCGTGGCCACGGCGGAAACCTGCAACCCGCGATTATACAGCCCCGGGAGGGGCGATGACTTCCAGGCGGGCGTCTCCCACGCAGATCCGGCCCATGCCGCCCCCGGAAGCGAATCCCGGTTTTCCCTGGAAGAGCACGCCGACTTCCAGCAGGAGGGTATCCGGCGGTACTTCCATCTCGACCTCCACCCGCTGCCAGCCCGCCTTGGGCCCCACGAGGCGATCGCCCTTGCGAAGCACCTGGCCGGAGCCGCCCTGGGCCACGATGAGCGGGCCGGCTTCGCCGAGCGCCATGCCGTCCAGCTTGAGCGAAAGGGACAGGCGCACATGGCGCCCGTGAAGCGGAGCGACCTTGCCCGACTCGATCGCCTGGCTCACGCGCGCCCAGGGCTCGCGGCCGACGGATTCGATGCAATAGCCCTGCGCTCCCTCGCCTTGCTCGTGGAAGAATCGGAACGAACGCGGGTCGTCGTGCATGGAGCAGGTCCAACCCGCCGCGCAACGCTCGCCGGCACGCGCCGCTTCCTTGAAGGCCGGGTTCATGAGCGCTACGCCGTGAGGGGAAGCCGCCGCCGCAGCGGGCGCCACCGCCGGTTGCGTCACGGCGCACGCCGCGGCGAGCACCGCGGCGCCGGCGAGTCCGATCGCGCGGGCCATCATGGGTTCGACGCCCCTTTGCGGGCCTGCACGTAGCGCGCCACGCCGTCATTCACGTCCATGAGCTCCTTCGTGTAGCCGGCGGCACGCAGCGCGCCGATGTCGGCCTGCGTGTAACTCTGGTACTTGCCCAGGAGCTGCGCAGGAAACGGGATGTACTCGATCGCCCCGGCGGCGCGCATCTCGGCCAGCGTGAGCGCCTTCTCGCCACGCGACTGGCGGATCGCGTTCACCGTGGCGAGCGCCATGTCGTTGAAGCTCTGCGCGCGGCCCGTGCCCACGTTGAAGATTCCCGAGGCCGACGGATGGTCGAGGAAGAAGAGGTTCACGCGGACCACGTCCTCGACGCAGATGAAGTCGCGCACCTGCTCGCCGGGGCCATAGCCCGCGCTGCCTTCGAAGAGCTTCACGCGGCCCTCGGCGAGGTACTGGTTGTAGAAGTGGAACGCAACGGAGGCCATGCGCCCCTTGTGGGCCTCGCGCGGGCCGTACACGTTGAAGTAGCGGAAACCCGCGACCTGCGTCTTCGGCTTCGCCGCGAGCACCCGGCGCACCGCCTGGTCGAAGAGGAACTTGGAGTAGCCGTACACGTTGAGCGGGGCTTCGTGCTCGCGCGACTCCTTGAAGACGCGCCCGGCGCCGTACACCGAGGCGGACGAGGCGTAGATGAAGGGCACGCCGCGCGCGAGGCACCAGCGCATCAGCATGAGGGAGTACTCGTAGTTGTTCTCCATCATGTAGCGGCCGTCGGTCTCCATGGTGTCGGAGCAGGCGCCCTGGTGCAGCACCGCCGCCACCTTCGAGCCGAAGTCGCCCGCCGCGAGCCGCGCGGCGAGGTCGCGCTTGTCGATGAAGTCCGTGATCTCGAGGTCGGAGAGGTTCGCGACCTTCTCGGCGCGCGAGAGATTGTCCACGGCGACGATGTCGTTCTCGCCGCGGGCGTTCAGCGCCTTCACGAGGTTGGAGCCGATGAATCCGGCCGCGCCGGTGACGATCAGGGCCATCTAGGCGCTCCCCAGGCTCGCCGCGAGCTCGTCGCGATGGACCACCGCGGTGCCGAGCTTGCCCACGACGATTCCCGCCGCCTGGTTGGCGACGCGCATGGCCGAGGGAAGGTCGGCGCCGGAAGCGACCATGAGCGAGAGCACGCCGATCACCGTGTCGCCGGCGCCGCTCACGTCGAATACCTCGCGGGCCTGCGTGGCCTCGTGGTGGCTTTCCTTCGCGGTGAAGAGCGACATGCCCTCCTCGCTTCGCGTGACGATGAGGGCCTCGAGGTCGAGGTCGATGCGCAGCTTCTGCGCGCGCCGCGCGAAGTCCGCCTCGTCGCTCCAGCGCCCCGCCACCTCGCGGAACTCGCTGCGGTTGGGCGTGAGCAGCGTGGCGCCCCGGTAGCGCGAGTAGTCGTCGCCCTTCGGGTCCACGAGCACCGGTTTCCTGCGGGCACGCGCCCTCGCGATCATCTTCTGCACGTGCTCGAGGCCGCCCTTGCCGTAGTCGGAAAGGACCACGGCGTCCGCGGCGTCCACGAGCCTGTCGTATTCGTCGAGCTTGGCCGAGAGCGCCTCGTGGGAGGGCGGGCGCTCGAAGTCGATGCGCAGCAGCTGCTGGTGCTGGCCGATCACGCGAAGCTTCACAGTCGTGGAAAGCTCCGGGTCGCGGTGCAGGGACGACTTCACCTTGTCCGCGGCGAGCAGGCGCTCGAGGGAAGCGGCCGCCTCGTCCTCGCCCACCACGGCGAGTAGCGTGGCGTCGCCTTCGAGCGCGGTGATGTTGCGCGCCACGTTGGCCGCGCCGCCCGGGCGCTCCTCGGTGCGCTGCACGTGCACCACCGGCACCGGCGCCTCGGGAGAGATCCGGTTCACATTGCCGAACCAGTAGCGGTCGAGCATCACGTCGCCCACCACGAGCACGCGCACCCTTGAAAAATCCGGCAGTGCCGTCATCGCGAGGCGAGCCGTCCGATTGGGAAGTACTCGAGGCCGTGGGAGCGGACCACGGCGGGCTCGTAGAGGTTGCGCCCGTCGAAGATCACCGGCGACTTGAGCGCCCGCTTGACCGCATCGAAATCGGGGCTGCGGAACGCTTTCCACTCGGTCATGATCACGAGCGCGTCGGCGCCGTCGAGCGCGCCCATCGCGGTGTCGGAAAAGCCCACCGACTTGTCCCCCGCGTAGATGTGCTTCGCCTCGGCCATGGCCACCGGGTCGAACGCGGTCACCGCGGCGCCGCGCTTGAGCAGCTCGGCGATTATCACGCGGCTTGGCGCTTCGCGCATGTCGTCGGTGTTCGGCTTGAAGGCGAGGCCCCAGAGGGCGAACCGCCGGCCCTTCAGGTCGGAGCCGAATCGCTTCGCGACCTTCTCCGCGACCACGCCCTTCTGCCGTTCGTTCGCGTCGTCCACCGCGCGCACGACCTTCAGCTCGAGGCCGTTCTCCTGCGCCGTGCGAAGCAGCGCCGTCACGTCCTTCGGGAAGCACGAGCCGCCGTAGCCCGCGCCCGGGTAGAGGAAGTGATAGCCGATTCGCGGATCCGAGCCGATGCCGATTCGCACGTGCTCGATGTCGGCGCCCAGCTTCTCGGCCAGGAGCGCCAGCTCGTTCATGAACGAGATTCGCGTGGCGAGCATGGCGTTGGCGGCGTACTTGGTGAGCTCCGCCGAGCGGATGTCCATCAGCTGCAGGCGGTCGTGGTTGCGCTGGAACGGCGCGTAGAGCTCGCGCATCGTGGCGATCGCATCCGGATCCTCGGCGCCGATCACGATGCGGTCCGGGCGCATGAAGTCCTCGACCGCCGCGCCTTCCTTCAGGAACTCCGGATTGGAGACCATCGAGAATGGAATCGACGCGCCGCGCTTCTTCAACGTGTCGGCGACCGCGTCGCGCACCTTGTCGGCGGTGCCCACGGGCACCGTGGACTTGTCCACGATCACGCGCGGCCCGTCCATGTGGGTCGCGATGCCGCGTGCGGCGGCGATCACGTACTGGAGGTCCGCGGAACCGTCCTCGCCCGGAGGGGTGCCCACGGCGATCATCTGCAGCTTCGCGTAGAGCGCGCTTTCCTTCACGTCGGTGGTGAACGAGAGTCGCCCGCTCGCCACGTTGCTGAGCACGATCTCCTTGAGGCCCGGCTCGAAGATGGGGATCTCGCCGCCGCGGAGCTTCTCGATCTTGCGCTTGTCCACGTCCAGGCACATGACGTGGTTGCCCACGTCGGCGAGGCACGCGCCCGTCACGAGGCCGACGTAGCCGGTTCCGATGATGCTTGCCTTCACGCCGGCGCTCCTTCGAGGGACTCGCGGATCTCGGCGAGCTTGGCCACGGGGTCGGCGGCCTGGGTGACCGAACGCCCGATCACGAGGTAGTCGGAGCCGTTGCGCACCGCGTCGGCCGCGGTCACCACGCGCGCCTGGTCCTGCACCGCGTCGCTGGCGAGCCGGATGCCCGGCGTCACGAGGACGAACTGCGGACTCGTGGCCTTGCGGACCATCTTCGCTTCCTGCGCCGAGCACACGACGCCATCGAGGCCGCAGGCATGCGTGAGGCGGGCGAGGCGCTCGACGTTGCGGTTCACGTCGCCTTCGAAACCCACGCGCGCGAGGTCCGCGTCGGCGAGGCTCGTGAGCACCGTCACGCCGATCACCAGGGGCGGATGCGCCGCCGATTGCGCCGCCTCGCGCGCCGCGCGCAGCATCGCCTCGCCGCCGCTCGCGTGCACGTTCAGCATCCACACGCCCAGGCGCGCGGCCGAGCGGCACGCGCCCGCGACCGTGTTGGGGATGTCGTGGAACTTCAGGTCCAGGAACACCTCGAAGCCGCGGTCCTGCAGGCGCGTCACCACCGCGGGGCCCGCGGCGACGAACAGCTCCTTGCCGACCTTCACGCGGCACAGCTTCGGGTCGAGGCGCGAGGCGAGCGCGAGCGCCGCGTCGGCATCGGGCACATCCAGCGCAACGATGATCCGCTTATTGTCCAATTTGCATCCTCGCTAGGTGGCGCCCCGGGCTGTCGAGCTCGGCCGTGCGGCGCGGGGGGAACGTCTCCCATCCGCCGCACGCGGGGCATTGCCAGAAGAATTGACGGGCCTTGAATCCGCAGTTCTCGCAGAGGTACACGGCGAGCGCCTGCGCGTGCGAATGCACGAGGTTCTTCATGAGCTGCAGGTCCTGCCGGCGATCGGCGCTCGCCCGCGCGAGCTCCGCGTCGATGAGCCGGTCCAGGCCCACGAGCGTGGGATTGCGGCGAACCTCGTCGCGCACGAGGCGGTAGGCCGCATCGTCGCCCTCGATCTCGGCCGTCGTCTGGTACACGACGTTGAGGAAGTCCAGGCCGGGGTATCGATGTTGCAGCCCGCGCATCAGCGCAAGGCCCTCCTCCGGGCGGCCCAGCGCCTTGTAGCTTTCGACCATGCCCTCGGCGGCGAGGCCGAGGTACGCGGGATCCTGCGACTCGATCGCCTTCCAGGCTTCGAGCGCCTCTTCGTGCCGGCCGGCGCGCGCAAGCCACTCGCCGCGCAGCAGGTTGGCGCGGACGCACTTGCGGTTGGCGGCGAGCGCCTTGTCCAGCATCGATCCGGATTCCTCGTGGCGCCCGTGGATGTGGGCGGTGATCGCGAGCTCGCAGTAGTAGTTCGCGATCTCCTTCTGGTAGTTGCGCCGCGCGCTCACCTCGAGCTTCTTGGCCGCCTCGACGGCCTTCTCCCAGTCCTTCTCCTGGATGTAGATGTCGAGCAGATGGCGATGCACGTCCGGCGACGGATCGGCCTCGGCCATGCGCGCGAGCACCCCTTCCGCGTGATCGAGCAGGCCCGCCTTGAAGTAGTCCTGCGAGAGCTCGAAGGACGCGTGGCGGCGCTCCTCGGGCGGAAGGTCCTCGCGGTTCACGAGGTCCTGGTGCATGCGGATCGCCCGATCGACCTCGCCGCGGCGGCGGAAGAGGCTTCCCAGGGCGAACTGCAGCTCCACGGTCTGGGGATTCTCCTTGGCCACCTGCAGGAACGACTCGATCGCCTTGTCGGGCTGCTCGTTCAGCAGGAAATTCAATCCGCGGAAGTACGACGAGGGCAGCGCGCGCGACTCCGAGAGCAGCGACTTGAGGTCCACCCGCGCCGCGACCCAGCCCATGCCGAAGAAGACCGGCAGGGCAAGCAGCCACCAGAACTCAAATTCCATGCGGGGGCTCGCCTCCGGCGGATGCGGAAGACTGCGCCGCCGCCGCGGCCACGGCCGTGGCGCTGGCGGCCTTCTTCAGGCGCCCGATCTCGCGCCGCTGGCGGACGACGGTGGGTACCCAGGCGAGGAGTCCGATCACCACGCCGGCCACGAACACCGTGAGCAGCACGAACACGAGCGGGGCCTGCCACGCCTGCCCCGGCAGGCCCGTGAGGGTCACGTCCTGCGCGTTCTTCACCGCGAACCACACCAGCACCAGCACGATGAAGAGGCGCACGATCCAGACGAGGGTTTGCATGCGGTCGGCCGCCGTGGAATGTGCCGACATTCTACAGCCTCGGGTCGGCGCGAAAAAAAACGGCGGACCGAAGAGGTCCGCCGTCGTGGGTGGGAACGTTCGCATCAGCCTTCGTGGTAGTCCACTCGCTCGCGCAGCTCCTTGCCGGCCTTGAAATGCGGCACGTACTTGCGCGGAACCTGCACCTTCTCGCCGGTCTTGGGGTTGCGCCCCGTTCGCGGCGGACGGTAGTTCAACCCGAAGCTTCCGAAGCCCCGGATCTCGATGCGATTGCCGGACGCGAGAGTGTGCGCCATCGCGTCCAGCATCGTCTTCACCGCCAGCTCGGCATCCTTCGGTGCCAGCTGGCTATGCCTCGCGCTCAGCAGCTCGATGAGCTGTGACTTCGTCATGGCGCGTTCTCCCCCTGGAGTCACTATGGGTTTATTCCTTGTCCTTCGAGCCCGAGAGCTTGGCCTTCAGCAGCGCGCCCAGGTTGGTCGTGCCGGCGCTCGCGTTGCTCTCCGCGGCGTGCTTCTGCAGGGCGGCGGTCTCTTCGGCCGCGTCCTTCTGCTTGATGGACAGGTTGATGGAGCGGCTCTTGCGGTCGATGTTCACGATGACCGCCTCGATCGTCTCGCCTTCCTTCAGGTGCGCGCGAACGTCCTCGACGCGGTCGCGGGCGATCTCGGAGGCGCGGAGGTACCCCTCCACGTCCTTCTCGAGCTCGATCACGGCGCCCTTGGACTCGATCGACTTCACCACGCCCTTCACCACGTTCCCCTTGTCGTGGGTCGCGACGTAGTTGCCGAACGGATCGCCTTCCAGCTGCTTGATGCCGAGCGAGATGCGCTCGCGCTCGACGTCGATGGACAGCACCACGGTCTCGACCTCGTCGCCCTTCTTGAGCGACTTCACCGCCTCCTCGCCCGGCTGCTGCCAGGACAGGTCCGACAGGTGCACGAGGCCGTCGATGTTGCCCGGCAGGCCGATGAACACGCCGAAGTCGGTGATGGACTTGATCGTGCCCTTCACCTTGTCGCCCTTCTTGTGGTTCATCGCGAACTCTTCCCACGGGTTCGGCATGCACTGCTTCATGCCGAGCGAGATGCGGCGGCGGTCCTCGTCGATCTCGAGGATCATCACCTCGACCTCGTCGCCCAGGCTCACCACCTTCGCGGGATGCACGTTCTTGTTGGTCCAGTCCATCTCGGAGACGTGCACCAGGCCCTCGATGCCGCTCTCGATCTCGACGAACGCGCCGTAGTCGGTGATGTTGGTCACCTTGCCGAAGAGGCGCGTGCCCTGCGGGTAGCGGCGCGAGATGCCGATCCACGGATCCTCGCCCAGCTGCTTCAGGCCCAGCGACACGCGGTTCTTCTCGGCGTCGAACTTGAGGATCTTGGCGGTGACCTCGTCGCCCACCGACAGCACTTCCGTCGGGTGCTTCACGCGGCGCCAGGCGAGGTCGGTGATGTGCAGCAGGCCGTCGATGCCGCCCAGGTCCACGAACGCGCCGTAGTCGGTGATGTTCTTCACGACGCCCTTCACGATGGCGCCTTCCTTCAGCGTCTCGAGCAGCTGCTGGCGCTCGACGCCGGCGGTCTCTTCCATCACGGCGCGGCGCGAGACCACGACGTTGTTGCGCTTGCGATCGAGCTTGATCACCTTGAACTCGAGCTCCTTGTTCTCGAAGTGCGAGGTGTCCTTGACCGGGCGCAGGTCCACGAGCGAGCCGGGCAGGAAGGCGCGGATGCCGTTCACCATGACGGTGAGGCCGCCTTTCACCTTGCCGGAGACCACGCCCTTGATGATCGTGCCGTTGGCGAGCGCGTCGTCGAGGCTCGTCCACGCGGCGAGCTTCTTCGCCTTGTCGCGCGAGAGCTTGGTGGCGCCGAATCCGTCTTCGAGCGCTTCGATCGCCACCGAGACGAAATCGCCGGGCTTCACCTCGATCTCGCCGCGATCGTTCTTGAATTCTTCCGTTGCGATTGTGCTTTCGGACTTCAGCCCCGCGTTGACGATCACGACGTTCGGGTCGACAGAAACGACTTCCGCGGTGATCACCTCACCGACGCGCATCTCCTGGCGCGCGAGGCTCTCTTCGAAGAGCGCGGCGAAGCTGTTCTCGTTGGCGGGGGGTTTGGTTGCGGTTTGGGCCAGCATGAAAAAACCTGACTTTCAGTGTTGGACGGCTCTTCGCCGTCGT
>DATJVS010000169.1:0-13671 GCA_035501715.1 Usitatibacter sp. | reverse complement strand
GAGCGCGCCCACCGCCACGGCGATGTAGCCGTAGGCGTCGATCAACGCCGGCAGGTCGAAGTGCATGCCGCTAGTCTATGGGATGAAAGGCGGCGAAAGCACCCTCAGCCCCAGCGAGAACCACCGCTCCTCGGTGTTGGAATCGAGCCGGTTGCAGCTCCCGCCCGCGAAGCAGGTCGCGAGGGCTCCCTTCACGTACCGTGTGTCACTGTTGTGTAATTGAACGGGTCGTCATTTCTGGCAGACTCGCCGGCACCCCAATATCATCCACGAAAACCCGAAGCCGGCCTGGGGAGCAAATTCAATGATGAACCCACGATTTCGCGGCCTCACAGCGGCCCTGGCTTGCGCCATCCTTTCATCGGCTTGCGGGGGCGGGGGCAAAGCCGAAGGCGGCGACGACTCCAAGTCGGCGACGGTGCACGAGCAGAATCGCATCCGAGTTCCCGAGAAGTCGCCGCTTCGAAAGTCCCTCAGGATCGAGCCCGCGGCCTCGCGAAGCATCGAGGTGCTCATCACGGCGCCGGCGGTGGTCGAGGCCGATCCCGCGCGGCTGATGAAAGTCCTCACGCCGGTGCCGGGCCGCGTGGTGAAGCTCGACAAGGTCCTCGGCGACAAGGTGGCCGCGGGCGATGCCCTCGTCACGCTCGACTCCGCCGACTTCGCCGCCGCGCAGAGCGACGCGTCCAAGGCGCAGGCATCCCTCGAGCTCACGAAGGCCAACGTCGAGCGCCTGCGCAGGCTCGTGGGCGATGATCTTGCCTCGCGCAAGGACCTCGAGCAGGCGGAAAACGACTACGCCCAGGCCGTGGCCGAATCCGAGCGCGCCAACGCGCGCCTCACGGGACTCGGTGTCGCGAAGGGCGAGAAACCCGGGCGCCTGTACGTGCTGCGCTCCCCGATTCCCGGATACGTCGTCGATCTCGCCGCGGCCCAGGGCGGCTACTGGAACGACACGACGGCGCCGCTCATGACCGTGGTCGACCTTTCGAGCGTCTGGGTCACGGCGAGCGTGCAGGAGAAGGACATCGAGCAGGTCTACGCGGGGCAGCCGGCGAACGTGACGTTGAACGCCTACGAGAAGAGGCCCATCGACGGACACGTCCGCGACGTGGGCCGCATGCTCGACCCGGACACGCGAACGTTGAAGGTCCGCATCGTGGTGGACAACGCGGCAGGCTTGCTCCGCCCGAACATGTTCGCGCGCGTCGTGCTGCATGGCGATGCGCATCCTGCGGTCGTCGTGCCCGCCACCGCGCTCGTGCAAAGCGGATTCAGGACGCTGGTCTTCGTGGAGCTCGCGCCCTGGACCTACGAGGCGCGCGAAGTGACGGCGGGGCCTGTGGTCGAGGGCCGCGCCGAGGTCCTCACGGGCCTGAAGGCCGATGAGCGCATCGTCGTGAAGGACGGGGTGCTGCTGAATGATTGAAGCACTCGTCACGACGTGCATCTACCGCCGCCACGTGGTGTGGGTGGTGTTCGTGCTCGTCGCGATCTACGGCGTCTATTCGTGGAAGCAGCTGCCCCTCGAGGCCTACCCCGACATCGCCGACACGACCTCGCAGGTGATCACGCAGGTGCCGGGCCTCGCCGCCGAGGAAGTCGAGAAGCAGATCACGATCCCGCTCGAGCGCGAGATCATGGGCACGCCGGGCATGTACGTGATGCGCTCGAAGAGCACCTTCGGCCTTTCGCTCATCACGGTGGTCTTCCGCGACGGCACCGAGGACTACTGGTCGCGCCAGCGCCTGCAGGAACGGATCGCCAACGTGTCGCTGCCCTACGGCGCGCAGCCGGGGCTCGACCCGCTCACCTCGCCCATCGGCGAGATCTACCGCTACACGCTCGAATCCAAGACGCGCAGCCTGCGCGAGATCTCGGAGCTGCAGTTCTGGACCGTGATCCCGCGATTGAAGGCGGTCGCCGGGCTCGCCGACATCACCAACTTCGGCGGCGTGACGACGCAGTTCATGCTCGAGTTCGATCCCGCGAAGCTCGCCAAGTACAACCTGTCGCTCGGACAGGTCACGAACGCGATCAACGCGAACAACGCCAACGCGGGCGGCAGCGTCGTGATCCGCGGCGAGCAGTCGTTCGTGGTGCGGGGCGTGGGCCTCATCAGCGGCCTCGACGACCTGGGCAACATCGTCGTCACGACCCAGAAGAGCGGCGTGCCGGTGCTGGTGAAGGACCTGGGCACCCTCGACTTCGGCCACCAGGACCGTAACGGCATCCTCGGCCGCAACGCGAATCCCGACACCGTCTCGGGCATCGTGCTGCTGCTGAAGGGCGAAAACCCGTCGCGCGTGCTGGAGGGCGTGCACGCCGCGGTCGACGACCTCAACGCCAACCTGCTGCCCAAGGACGTGAAGGTGGTTCCCTATCTCGACCGCTCGTTCCTGGTGCAGGCGACGCTGCACACGGTCGGCAAGACGTTGATCGAGGGCATGGTGCTCGTCACCTTCGTGCTGCTGCTCTTCCTCGGCAGCCCGCGCGCGGCGCTCATCGTCGCGATCACGATCCCGTTGTCGATGCTGATCGCGTTCATCTTCATGCACCACACGGGCATCCCGGCGAACCTGCTCTCCCTGGGCGCGATCGACTTCGGCATCATCGTGGACGGCGCCGTGGTGATGATGGAATGCATCCTGCGCATCTACGAGGAGGGCGGCGCGAAGCCGCTGCATCAGCGCGACGTGCGCAACGCCGCCCACGAGGTGACCCGGCCGATCTTCTTCGGCATGGCGATCATCATCACCGCGTACCTGCCGCTCTTCATGTTCGAGCGCATCGAGTACAAGCTCTTCTCGCCCATGGCGTGGGCCATCGGCTTCGCGCTCCTCGGCGCGCTGCTCGTATGCCTCACGGTGATCCCCGGGCTCGCCTACGAGTCGTTCCGCAAGACGCGGCCCATCTTCCACAACAAGCTCCTCGACCGCGTGCGCGAGGCCTACGTGAAGATGATGGACCGGGTCATCGTGGGCCACCCGGCGGTCACCACGGGGGCCTTCGCCTTCGCCATCATCGCCGTCGGGGTGCTGGGCCACACCATCGGGCGCGACTTCCTGCCCTATCTCGACGAGGGCTCGATCTGGCTGCAGGTGCAGTTGCCCGCGGGCATCTCGCTCGACAAGGCCTCCGAGATGGCGGGCGAGCTTCGCAAGGCCACGATGGAGTTCAAGGAAGTCTCGAACATCGTGACGCAGCTCGGCCGCAACGACGACGGCACGGACCCGTGGACGCCGTCGCATATCGAGGCGAGCGTCACGCTGCACCCCTACGGCGAGTGGACCGGCGACATGGCGCGCTCGAAGCCGGAGCTCATCGATCGAATGACCGAGCGCTTCTCGCAGCTGCCGGGCATCGACGTGGGATTCACGCAGCCGATGATCGACGGCGTCCTCGACAAGCTGGCGGGCGCGCACAGCGACCTCGTGGTGAAGATCTACGGCAGCGACTTCGCCGAATCGCGCCGTATCGCCGACGGCATCGTCGAGGTGCTGAAGGGCGTGGAGGGCGCCCACGACGTCGTGATCGACCAGGAGCCGCCGCTGCCCCAGGTGCGCATCGAGGTGGACCGGGCGGCGTGCGCGCGCTACGGCGTGAACGCGGGCGACATCGCCGACCTCATCAACACCGGCATCGGCGGCAAGCCCGCGGCGCAGGTGTTCGTCGAGGAGCGCCACTACGACATCGGCGTCCGCGCCATGCCCGAGGCGCGCGCGAGCGCCCACGCGATCGGCAACCTCCTGCTCACGTCCTCGACGGGCGCGCACATCGCGCTCTCGCAGGTGGCGAAGATCAGCCTCGAGACGGGCGAGAGCACCATCACCCGCGAGATGGGCAAGCGCCACCTCACCGTGCGCCTCGACATCCGTGGACGCGACCTCGCATCGCTGCTCGACGAGGCGAAGGCGAAGATCGACGAGAAGGTCCAGTTCGACCACTCGCGCTTCCAGCTCACGTGGGGCGGCCAGTTCGAGAACCAGCAGCGCGCCACCAAGCGGCTCGCGGTGATCATGCCGGTGGTGATCGCGATCATGTTCATCCTGCTCTTCGCGAACTTCCGCAACGCGCACCAGCCGCTGATGATCCTTCTCGCAGTGCCCCTGGGCGCGCTGGGCGGCCTCATCGCGCTGCACCTGCGCGGCATGACGCTGAACGTGTCGAGCGCCGTGGGATTCATCGCGCTCTTCGGCGTCGCGGTGATGGACGGGATCCTCATGGTCACGCGCTTCAACCGGTTCCGCTTCGAGGAAGGCGTGGAGCTCAAGACGGCGATCCTCGCCGGCGTCCAGCTGCGGTTCCGTCCCGTGCTCATCACCGCGAGCGTGGCGACGCTGGGCCTGTTGCCCGCGGCGCTGCAGTTCGGCCTGGGCAGCGACGTGCAGCGGCCGCTCGCCACGGTGGTGGTCGGCGGGCTCATCACCGCGACCGGGCTCACGCTCGTGTGGCTGCCCGCGCTCTACTACGTGGTCGAGCACGAGTACGAGAAGCGCTTCCATGCACGCCAGGCGAAGAAGGCGCCGCCGGTGGCCGCACCAGAGGCGGACGATGAGCCGGAAGACGAGCCGCCGCGCGCGGATGCTCCACCGGAGTCGCAGCCTCAATGAAACGCGCCTTCCTCCTGCTGGGCGTGGCGATCGCGGCGTCGGGCTGCGCGCTGGGGCCCGACTTCCGGCGCCCCGCCGTGGACGACAGCATTCCGCTCACCGATCGCCCCATCGCGAGGCAGACGAGCTCCGCGCCCGTGCCCGGCGGCGCATCGCAGCGCTTCGCGGACGATGCATCGCTCACCGCGCAATGGTGGAAGGTGTTCGGCTCGGAGGCGCTGAACGAGCTCATCGACGCGGGACTGGAGAACAACGCGGACCTGCAGGCGGCAGACGCGGCGCTGCGCGCGGCGAATGAGCTCGCGCTTGCGCAACGCGGCGCATTCTTTCCGTCGGTGAGCGCGTCCTACGAGCCGTCGCGGCAGAAGACGGCGCCTCTCCTCGCCAGTGCCCTGCAGTCGAACGAGCAGCTCTATTCGTTGCACACGGCGCAGGTGTCCGTCGGATACACGGCCGATGTGTTCGGCGCAACGCGCCGTCTCGTCGAGTCGACCGACGCCCAGGCCGAGGTGCAGCGCTTCCAGCGCGAGGCCGCGCGCCTCACGCTCACCTCGAACATCGCGGCCGCGGCGATCCAGGAAGCATCGCTTCGGGCGCAGATCGAGGCCACGCGGGACATCGTGAAGAGCGCGCGGCGTTTGTCGGACCTCACGCGCAAGCTGCATGACGCGGGGCAGGTGAGCGGCGCGGAGGTGGCCGCGCAGGACGCGGCGCTCGCGCAGGCCGAGGCGGCGCTGCCGCCGCTGCAGAAGCAGCTCGACCTCCAACGCGACCTGCTCGCGGTGCTCGTGGGCCGATTCCCCGGGCAGGGATTCGAGCAGAAGTTCGATCTCGCGGCGCTGGTGCTGCCCGGCGAATTGCCCGTGAGCCTTCCGTCGTCCCTCGTCGAGCATCGTCCCGACATCCGCGCGGCCGAGGCGCAGCTTCATTCCGCGAGCGCGCAGGTGGGCGTGGCCATCGCGAATCGATTCCCGCAGGTGACGATCAGCGCATCGACGGGCAGCGCCGCGCTCGAGTTCTCGCAGCTCTTCGCGTCGGGCACGACTTTCTGGGCCATCGCCGGAAACATCGCGCAGCCCATCTTCGACGGAGGAACGCTGTTGCACCGGCAGCGGGCCGCCGAGGCGCAGCTCGACCAGGCCGGCGCGCAATACAAGAGCACGGTGCTCGTCGCCTTCCAGAACGTGGCCGACGTCCTGCACTCGATCGAGTCCGACGCGCAGGCGTTGGAGGCGGCCTCGAGGGCCGAGCGCGCTGCGGCGAGAAGCCTCGAGATCGCGGAGCGACAGTGGCGCGCGGGAGCCTCCGGATTCCTCGGCGTGCTGATCGCTCAGGAGTTCCACGAGCAGGCCGCGATCGCGCTGGTGCAGGCGCGAGCCGCGCGATACACCGACACCGCGGCGTTATTCCAGGCGCTGGGCGGAGGCTGGTGGAAATGAAGTAACCGAGTGCCGCCCGCCTCAGGCGGCCGCGGGGAAGGACACGCTTACCCGTGCGCCCCTGCCTTCGTCGCCGTCGTTCACGGCGATCTTCGCGCGATGGCGCTCGGCGATCTCGCGCACGATCGCGAGCCCCAGGCCGCTGCCCTCGGTGCTCTCGTTGTCGAGGCGCCGGAAGCGGTCGAAGATGCGCTCGCGCTCGGGCACGGGGATGCCGGGCCCGTCGTCCACCACCTCGAGCACCGATTCGCCGCTGCCGTTGCGCGTCACGACACGCACGGTCTTCGCGCCGTAGCGCGCGGCATTGTCCACGAGGTTCGAGGCCATCTCGCCCACGAGCACGGCGTTGCCGTTGATGTTGGCGGGTGCGAGCTCGAACTCGAGCTCCACGTGGCGGGGCGTGACCCGCCGCAGCCACACGTCGGCGTTGTCCTTCACGATGTCCGCGAGGTCGCAACGCTCTTGTGGCACCGCGGGGTTGGAGACCGGATCGGCGCGGGCGAGCGAGAGCACCTGCTGTGCGAGGCGCGCGAGCCGCGCCGCGCTCTCGCGGGCATGCGCGAGGTGCGCATCGCGCTGCGCGGGCTCTCCGCTCTTCACGAGGTCGAGCTGCGTCACGAGCCCCGCGATCGGCGTGCGCAGCTGGTGCGCGGCGTTGGCGATGAACCGCGTCTGCGTCTCCTGCGCGGCGCCCAGGCGCGCCAGCATCTGGTTCAGCTCGTGCACGAGCGGGCGAAGCTCGTCGGCCGTGCCGGCTTCCTCCACGGGGCTCAGGTCCACGTGGGAGCGCGATTGCACTTCGCGGCGCAGCTTCTCGACGGGCGCGAGGCCGCCTCGAACGCCCAGCACCACCGCGAGGATCGCCGCGATCGACAGCAGCGTCGTGGGGATCGCCGCCGAGAACAGCAGCTCGCGCCGCGCGATGTCGCGCTTGCGCGTGGTCTCGGCCGCGACGATCTGCACCGCCTGCCCCTCGATCGTCGCCGTGAGCGCGACTCCGCGGATGTTCTGCCCGAGGTGCGTGTCGTACCAGAAGCGCAGGGAGTGGCCCGCGCTGATCGGCGGATGGGGCAGGTCCTTCTCGCCCGCGACGAGATGCCCCTCGCGGTCGAACACCGAGTAGAAGACCTCGTCGGTGCTGTCGGCGCGAAGCACCGCGTCGGCCTGGCGATCGAACGTGAGCTCGGGCTCGCCGTTCGCGATGTGGATGTAGGGAACGACGGTGCGGGCGATGTCGCCCAGGTCCAGGTCGTACGCGTCGGTGAGGCGCCGCTCCATGAAGAAGTAGGCGCCCGTCGTCGCCACGGCGCCGACGGTCAGCAGCGGGGGCAGCAGCCACAGCAGCAGGTGCTGCCTAAGGCTTCTCACCTTTCCAGGCCTCGACGAGGTAGCCGAGCCCGCGGATGGTGCGGATCTTGATGCCCGCGGGCTCGAGCTTGGCGCGCAGGCGCGAGATGTGCACCTCGATCGCGTTGGCCGACATGTGCTCGTCCCACGACGCGATCGCGCTCGCGATCTTGTCCTTGGCGACGATGGCCTCGACGTTCGAGAAGAGGTGCGTGAGGATCGAGAACTCGCGCTGCGAAAGGTCGAGCGGCGCGCCGTTCACCATCGCGCGCTTCCTCGCGAGGTCGATGGTGAGCGGTCCGTGCTCGATGAGTCGCGCCTTCATGGCGCGGCCGCGCCGCGTGAGCGCCGTCACGCGCGCGATGAGCTCCTCGGTGGCGAAGGGCTTGATGAGGTAGTCGTCGGCGCCGAGCGTGAGGCCGTGCACGCGGTCGCCCACCGCGTCGCGCGCCGTGAGCACGAGCACCGCCTGTTCGCCGCCGTGCGCGCGGTGGCGCTTCAACCACGTGAATCCATCGACGCGCGGAAGGCCGATGTCGAGTATCACGAGGTCGATGTCCGTGACCTTGAGCGCGGCGTCGGCCGCTTCGGCGCTGGTGACGGCGTCGGTCACGAAGCCCTCGCGCCGCAGGGTCTCCGTGAGTCCGTTCGCCAGGATCGGATCGTCCTCGACGATGAGCACTCGCATGCGTCAATCATACGGCGAAGCGGGAAAGATAGGGGAAGGCTTCACGAAAGGTTGATGGCGCATATTCGCATTTCGTTTCCCGTTTCTCCGCCATGCATGAGATGCATCACCCTCTGGCTGGCGGTGGGTATCCTCGTCCCGTGCGCGGAATCCTCCCCCGCGCATGCCGCTGATGGCGAGTGCGCACTGCCCCCGCCGCTGCCGTTGTCCCTCTTCGTGGCGGAGAAACGGCTTTCCAACTGCAACCGTGACGTCGTCGCCGCGCGCCTCGCCGTCACGGCCGCGGAGGCCGACCTGCGAACTGCCACGCAGCGCCCGAACCCGACGCTCACATTGGAAGCTTCCAACGTGAATCCCTCCGTTGGCGTGGGCGCGGGCCCACTGCGCGGCAAGACGTTCGACAGCTCCGCGCGCATCGATCAACTGGTCGAGCGCGGCAGCAAGGCGGAGCTGCGCGAAGCGCAGGCGCAGGCGGCGCTCGCCGCCGCCCGTGCGGATGTCGCGGAGCAGTTGCGCGAGCAGCGCCTCGCGATGCGCACCGCGTACTTCGATCTCGCCGCGGCCCAGGAGCGCGTTCGCCTGCAGCTGGAGTTCCGCGACCTGTCGGCGCAGTCGGCCGACGCTTCGGCGCAGCGCCTCACCGCGGGCGAGGTCTCTCGCTCCGAGGCCAATCGCTTCCGTCTCGATGCCGCACGCGCAGCCAACGACGCGCGCCAGGCGCAATCGGATCGCGAGCGCGCGCGCCTCGACCTCGCCAAGCTCCTCGGCATGGAGTCGGCCGCGCCCACGCTCGACGTGACGGTCGATTGGCCGCAGGGCAGCGAAGGCCCGGCGCCGAAGGGCGAGCGTCCCGACGTCGCGGCCGCGCGCCTTCGCCTCGATGCGGCGCTCGCCGGGCGCGAGCTCGCGCGCGCCATCGCCACGCGCGACCTTACGCTGGGCGTGCAGGCCGACCACTGGCCCACCAGCGAGACCAACATGCAGGGCACGGGCATCTCCTACACCTTCTCCGTGTCGGTGCCGCTGCAGGTGCGCCACGCCAACGAAGGCGAGGCCGCGCGCGCCGCCGCCGATTTCGACGCCGCGCAGGCGGCGCTCGCGCGGGCGCAGGCCGCGGCGCAGTCCGAGGCGGTCCTCGCGGACACCGACTGGCGTGCTGCACGCGATCGCCTGCAGCGCGTCGAGACGGAAGTGCGTCCCCTCGCGCGCGACGTCGCGCAAGCGGCGGAATACGCATACACCCACGGCGCCACCGGCGTGCTCGACCTGCTCGATGCGCGCCGCTCGTTGAAGGCCGTCGAGCTGGACGAGGTGCAGGCGAGCTCCGATGCCGCCAAGGCGTGGGCGCGGCGCGAAGCCTCGCGCGAGACGTTCGGGGAATGAGGGACGTGAAGCTGCCGCACGCGCTCGAGGCCTTCTACGCACTGCTATTCGCGGTGTGCGTGCTGGTGGCGCTGTTCCTGCTCACGAGCTGCGGGCACGACGAGGCGACGATGGAAGCGGCGCCAACCGTGCACGGCGACTCGGTGGTCTTCCCGAAGGAGGCGGCGGGCGCCGTGGCCCGATTGGGCGTCGAGAAGGTCGAGCCCCCGATGGCACGCGAGCTCGTGCTGCCCGCGCGCCTCACGTGGAACGAGGAGCGCACCGTGCGCGTGTTCCCGCCGTTCGCGGGGCGCGTGACGAGGCTCATCGCGCGTCCCGGCGACAGCGTTGCCGCGGGCGCGCCGCTCGCCGAGATGATGTCGCCCGACTTCGGGCAGGCGCAGGCCGACGCGCGCAAGGCGCAAGCGGCGCTGGCGCTCGCCTCGCAGGCGCTGGTGCGGCAGAAGGAATTGAACGCGCATGGCGTGTCGAGCGCGAAGGACCTCGAGCAGGCGCAGGCCGACGAGCAGAGCGCGCGCGCCGAGGCCGACCGCGCCGTGGGCCGCCTCGCGGCCTACGGCCACGGCGTGGCCGGCGACAACGTGTTCGTGCTGAAGAGCCCCACCGCGGGCGTGGTGGTCGAGCGGCACCTGAATCCCGGCCAGGAGCTTCGTCCCGACCAGCCGGGCGATCCGCTCTTCGTGATCACCGATCCGCAGCACCTGTGGGTGTCCATCGATGCGGGAGAGGCGGACGTGGCGAGCCTCAAGGTGGGCATGCCGCTCGTGATCGCGAGCAACCAGCTTCCCGACGAGACGTTTCCCGGAACGCTCACGCAGATCGCCGATTTCATCGATCCCAACACGAGGACGCTCAAGCTTCGCGGCGAGGTGCCCAACCCGGACCGCGCCCTGAAGGGCGAGATGTACGTGCAGGCGCGCATCGGCGTGCCCAGGGGCGAGCATCCGACTGTGAACGCGAAGGCCGTCTATCTTTCCGGCACGAAGAGCTACGCCTTCGTGCGCAGCTCCCCCGGAACGTTCACGCGCCGCGAGGTGAAGGTGGGCCGTGCGCTCGATGGGCGCGCGCCGGTGCTCGCGGGCCTGAAGGAGGGCGAGGAGGTCGTGGTGGCGGGCAACCTCCTGCTCGACCAGATCATCGCCAACGCGCCGCCCCAGGGCGAAAAGACAGCCAAGCAGTAGATGATCCGCCGCATCGTCTCGTTCTCGCTGCGGCAGCCGCTCTTCATCTTCCTGGGCGTGATGATCTTCGTGGTGGGCGGCATCATCGCCTTCTACGGACTGCCCGTGGAGGCGTTCCCCGACGTATCCGACACGCAGGTGAACGTGATCGCGCTCTATCCGGGGCGCGCGGCCGAGGAAGTGGAGAAGCAGGTCACGATCCCCATCGAGACGGCGCTCTCCTCGGTGCCGAACGTGGTGCGCTCGTTCTCGCACACGCAGTTCGGCCTCTCGTTCATCATCCTCACGTTCAACGACAAGCCCACCGACGTGCTGGTGCGCCAGCAGGTGATCGAGCGGCTGCGCAACGTGGACCTGCCGCCGGGCGTGACACCCGACATCGCGCCGCTGTCCACCGCCATCGGCGAGATCTTCCGCTTCCGGTTGCGCGGCGACGCGTTGACGCCGCAGGAGCTGCGCACGCTGCAGGACTGGGTCGTGGAGAAGCAGCTTCGCCTCGTGCAGGGCGTGGCCGACGTGGTGACAATGGGCGGCACCGAGAAGCAGTACGAGGTGAACCCGGACCTCGCGAAGCTGCGCGACTACAGGATCACGCTCTCGCAGCTCTTCACGGCGCTCTCGCGCGCCAACTCCAACGCAGGCGGCGGCTCGGTCACGCAGGGGAGCCAGCAGTTCCTCGTGCGTAGCCTCGGGAGCTTCCGTTCCATCGCCGACATCGGCCAGGTCGTGGTGGCCGAGAACAAGGGCTCGCCCATCCTCGTGCGCGACATCGCCGAGGTGCGCGTGGGCTCGGCGCCGCCCCAGGGCCTGTGCGGCCAGGACGACGCCGACGACATCGTGAACGGCATCGTCATCATGCGGAAGGGCGAGAACCCCTCGATCGTGCTGGCGGGCGTGAAGGAGAGGATCGCCTACGTGAACGAGAAGGTGCTGCCCAAGGGCGTGCAGATCGTTCCGTACTACGACCGCTCGTGGCTGATCGCGAAGACGCTGAAGACGGTCTTCACCAACCTCACCGAGGGCGCGATGCTGGTGATGCTGGTGCTCTTCGTCTTCCTCGGGAACCTGCGCGCGGCGCTGATCGTGGCCGCGGTGATCCCGCTT
The DNA here is from genome assembly GCA_035501715.1 of Usitatibacter sp. Taxonomy (GTDB): domain Bacteria; phylum Pseudomonadota; class Gammaproteobacteria; order Burkholderiales; family Usitatibacteraceae; genus Usitatibacter. The sequence continues at coordinate 1,916 of DATJVS010000169.1, read as the reverse complement.
TCGCTCGTCGGCACGTTCCTCGGCCTCACGGTCGTGGGCATTCCCGCGAACCTGCTCTCGCTGGGCGCCATGGACTTCGGGATCATCGTCGATGGCGCGGTGATCGTGGTGGAGAACATCGTGCGGCGCCTGGGCCGGATGGACGAAGGCAAGCTCGCGAACAAGGCGGCGCGCTATCGCGAGGTGATCGAGGCGGCCTACGAAGTGGGGCGGCCGACCGTGTTCTCGATGATCATCATCATCGCCGCGCACATCCCGATCTTCACGCTGCAGCGCCACGAGGGCCGCATCTTCTCGCCCATGGCGTGGACGGTGACCTCGGCGCTGGTGGGATCGCTCGCGATGTCGTTGACACTCGTGCCGCTGCTTTGCGCGCGCCTGCTCAGGTCCCGCGTGCCCCACGGCGACAATCGCCTCGTCGAGTGGCTGAAGGCCCGCTACGAGCCGCTGCTTCGCACGGCGCTCGCACATCCCAAGCGCGTGCTCGCCGTGGCCGTCGTTTCGCTCGCGGTGGCGCTCGCCGCCGCCACGCGGCTGGGCAGCGAGTTCCTGCCGGAGCTGAACGAAGGCACCACGTGGGTGAACCTCATGCTGCCGCCGTCGGTGTCGCCCGACGAGGCGATGGAGCAGATGCACGCGGTGAGGAAGGCCCTGCACACGGTGCCCGAGGTGAACACGGTGATCTCGAAGGTCGGGCGCCCCGACGACGGGACGGACCCGAAGATCTTCAATTCCTCGGAGCTCTTCGTGGACTTCATCCCGGAATCGAAGTGGCGCCCGGGCAAGACCAAGGACGACCTCGTCGAGGAGATGGACGCGGCAGTCTCGGCGATTCCCGGCATGGAGCCTTCGTTCGACCAACCCATCCGCGACAACGTGCTGGAGAGCATCTCGCAGGTCGACGGCCAGATCGTGATCAAGGTGCGCGGCGACGACCTGGAGCAGATCAACGCCGAAGGCCACCAGGTGCTCGCGGCGATCGCGGACGTGCCCGGCGTCGTTCGCGCCTTCATCGACCGCGACGGCACGCTGCCGCAGTACATCGTGGACATCGATCGCGCGGCCGCGGCGCGCTATGGCATCAACGTGGGCGACGTGCAGGACCTCATCGAGACGGCGCTCGCGGGCAAGGCCACGTCCGAGCTCTGGGAAGGCGAGAAGCACTTCAGCGTCGTGGTGCGGTTGAAGCCCGGCGAGCGCGACCTGGGCAACCTGCCCAAGCTGCTCGTGGCCTCTCCCGACGGCGCGCAGGTGCCGCTGCAGCAGATCGCGCGCTTCCGCATGGTGTCGGGCGCACAGGACATCGCGCGCGAGAACGGCCGGCGCGTGATCTCCATCGGCGTCTTCATCCGCGACCGCGACATGGGCAGCGTCGTGGCGGACATGAAGGAGCGCGTGGACGCGCGCGTGAAGCTCGCGGTGGGCGACGAGATCGGCTGGTCGGGCGAGTTCGAGAACCAGGAGCGCGCGATGAAGCGCCTGTCGTGGATCGTGCCGCTGTCGATCGGCCTCATCTTCCTGCTGCTCTTCGACGCGTTCGGCTCATTCAAGAGCGCGCTGCTCATCATCTCCAACATCCCGTTCGCGCTGGTGGGCGGCATCCTCGCGCTGTGGGTGACGGGCGTCCCGCTCTCGGTGTCGGCGGCGATCGGATTCATCGCGCTATTCGGGCAGGCGGTGCTGAACGGCGTGGTGATGGTGACCCACTTCAACCAGCTGCAGATGGACGGCCTCGCGCCCGAGGAGGCGGTGATCAGGGGCTCGCTGGTGCGGCTTCGCACGGTGCTGATGACGGCGCTCCTCGCCGCGTTCGGCCTGCTGCCCATGGCGCTCTCGCACGCCATCGGCTCCGAGACCCAGCGCCCGCTCGCCATCGTGGTGATCGGCGGGCTCATCTCCGCCACGATCCTCACGCT
>DATJVS010000168.1:0-5822 GCA_035501715.1 Usitatibacter sp. | reverse complement strand
GCGTTCGAGCTCATGGATCCGGCCGACGAGTGGGACTCGCTGGCGCTCCTCTACACCTCGGGCACCACGGGCAATCCCAAGGGCGTGGTCTATCACCATCGCGGCGCATACCTGAACGCGCTCGGCAACGCGCTCGCCTTCGGGCTCACGCCGCGCTCGGTCTATCTCTGGACGCTGCCCATGTTCCACTGCAGCGGCTGGACGTACACGTGGGCGGTGACCGCGGCCGGCGCCACGCACGTGTGCCTTCGCAAGGTGGATCCGGCGCTCATCTTTCCCGCGATCGGGAAGCATCGCGTGACCCACCTGTGCGGCGCGCCGATCGTCCTCAACCTGCTCGTGCACGCGAGCGAATCGGTCAAGCGGCGCTTCGATCACGCGATCGAGGTGGCCACGGGCGGCGCGGCTCCTCCGTCGGCGATCATCGAGGCGATGGAGTCCATGGGATTCCGGGTGACGCACCTCTACGGCCTCACGGAGAGCTACGGCCCCGCGACGCTCTGCGCGTGGCAGGAGGAATGGGACGGGCTCGACCTCACCGCCCGCGCGAAGCTCATGGCGCGCCAGGGGGTGCGCTATCCCACGCTCGCGGGCATGCAGGTGGGCGATCCCGAGACGAGCGCGCCCGTCCCGCGGGACGGGGCGACCCTGGGCGAGGTCATGCTCCGCGGCAATACGATCATGAAGGGCTACCTCAAGAACGAGGCGGCGTCCCGCGAGGCGTTCCGCAACGGCTGGTACCACACGGGCGACCTCGCGGTATGGCACGCGGACGGCTACATCGAGGTGAAGGACCGCTCGAAGGACATCATCATTTCGGGCGGGGAGAACATTTCCTCGCTCGAGGTCGAGGAATGCCTCTATCGCCATCCGCAGGTGATGGAGGCCGCCGTCGTCGCGCGCCCCGACGACAAGTGGGGCGAGACGCCGTGCGCCTTCGTGACGCTCAAGCCGGGTGCCGGCCCGGTTTCCCCCGAAGACATCGTCGCCTGGTGCCGCGAGCACCTCGCCCGCTTCAAGGTGCCGCGCACGGTGGTCTTCGGCGAGCTGCCCAAGACCTCCACCGGCAAGATCCAGAAATTCGTGCTGCGGGACCGGGCGCGCTCCCTCCAGGAAGCCCGATTGTTCCGGATGTAGCGCGGCACGCCCGCCGTTTGTGACGGGGCGCACAGCGCGATCGCCGCCATGCGCCGAGAGTGGGCGCACGACATCAGCAGGGGAACTGTGCGATGACCCCGATGACAATCAACCCCGGAGAGATCCTGCTCACCCTCGAGATCGGATCGGCCGGGATCGCTTCCACTTTTGCCGCCTACAGCCTCGGGCTCCAGCGCCTCGACCTGCTGATGACGGTGTTCTTCTCGATGACGCTGGGCGGGCAGCTCCTCACCGCGGCCCTCGCCAAGGTTCGCCCGGAACGCACGCTGCCGTAAGCGACGCGGCACGTCCGGGCCGCTCGCAGGCGCGCCCGGAATCCGGTAGAATTCAAACGACCGTTTGAATTCCTCGTTCTCCCTCCCATGAAAATCCTCGTGCCCGTGAAGCGCGTGGTCGATTTCAACGTGAAGGTCCGCGTCAAGGCGGACCAGACCGGGGTCGAGCTCGCGAACGTGAAGATGTCCATGAATCCCTTCGACGAGATCGCCGTCGAGGAGGCCCTGAAGCTCAAGGAAGGCGGCAAGGCGACCGAGGTGATCGCCGTGTCCGCCGGCGTCGCCGCGTGCCAGGAAACGCTGCGCACGGCCCTCGCGATGGGCGCCGACCGCGCCATCCTCGTCGAGACCGACGCGGAGCTCCAGCCGCTCGCGGTGGCGAAGCTGCTGAAGGCCGTGGTCCAGAAGGAATCGGCCGGGCTCGTGATCCTCGGCAAGCAGGCGATCGACGACGACGCCAACCAGACCGGCCAGATGCTCGCGGCGTTGCTCGACTGGCCCCAGGCCACATTCGCGAGCAAGGTGGAGATCGGGGAGGGCGCTGCCACCGTCACGCGCGAGATCGACGGCGGCCTCGAGACCGTGGAAGTGAAGCTGCCCGCGATCATCACGACGGACTTGCGCCTCAACACACCGCGCTACGCGACGCTCCCGAACATCATGAAGGCCAAGAAGAAGCCGCTCGACGTGGTGAAGCCCGATGCGCTGGGCGTGGACGTGGCGCCGCGCCTGAAGACGCTCAAGGTCGCCGAGCCCGGCAAGCGCAAGGCGGGCGTCATGGTGAAGGACGTGGGCGAGCTCGTCGACAAGCTCAGGAACGAAGCCAAAGTGATCTAGCCGGGAATAACGACAATGACTGCACTGGTCATCGCAGAACACGACAACACGCACGTTCGCGGAGGCGCGGCCAACGCCGTCACCGCGGCGTCGAAGATGGGTGGGGATGTCCACGTTCTCGTCGCGGGGCAGGGCGCCGCGGCCGCGGCAGCCGATGCCGCGAAGCTCGCGGGAGTCGCCAAGGTGCTGCACGCGGAAGGCGCGCAGTACGCGGGCGGCCTTCCCGAGAACATCGCCGCGCTGGTGGTCTCGCTCGCCGGCGGCTACTCGCACATCGTCACGAGCGCTTCGGCCTTCGGCAAGAACTTCATGCCGCGCGTGGCCGCGCTCCTCGATGTGGCGCAGGTCTCCGACATCACCGGTGTGGAGTCCGCGGACACGTTCGTGCGCCCGATCTACGCCGGCAACGCGTTCGCCACGGTGCAATCCATGGACAAGGTGAAGGCGGTCACCGTGCGCTCGACCGGATTCGAGGCCGCGGCGGCCACCGGCTCCGCGCCGGTGGAATCCATCGCCGCCGGCGCCGACAAGGCGCAATCGAAAGTCGTGTCGCAGGAGCTCACCAAATCCTCCCGGCCCGAGCTCGCGGGCGCGCGGCGCATCGTCTCCGGAGGCCGGGGCCTCGCGAGCGGCGAGAATTTCAGGATGCTCGATGCGCTCGCCGACAAGCTGGGCGCGGCCATCGGCGCTTCGCGTGCCGCGGTGGACTCCGGCTACTGCCCCAACGACTACCAGGTCGGGCAGACGGGCAAGATCGTCGCGCCCGAGCTCTACGTGGCCATCGGCATCTCCGGCGCGATCCAGCACCTCGCGGGAATGAAGGACAGCAAGGTGATCGTCGCCATCAACAAGGATCCCGAGGCGCCGATCTTCCAGGTGGCCGACTACGGGCTGGTGGGCGACCTCTTCCAGATCGTCCCGGAACTGACGCAGAAACTGTAGGAGCTCCCGATGGCCGAATACACTGCCCCCCTGAAGGACATGCAGTTCGTGCTGAAGCACGTGGTCGGCCTCGACCAGGTGAACACGCTCCCGGGCTGGGACGAAGTCACCGATGACGTGGTCGATGCGATCCTCGAGGAAGCCTCCAAGCTCGCGAACGAGGTGCTCTCGCCTCTCAACGCCACGGGCGACAGGCAGGGTGCGGTGTGGAAGGACGGTGCCGTCACGACGCCGCCGGGATTCAAGGACGCGTACTGGCAGTACGTGAACGCCGGCTGGAACAATATCCTCTCGCCCACGAAGTACGGCGGGCAGGGGCTGCCGCACATGATCGCCACTCCGGTCGAGGAGATGTGGGGCGCCGCGAACCTCGCGTTCAAGCTCTGCCCGATGCTCACGCAGGGCGCGATCGAGGCCATATCCTACGTGGGCCCCGATTCCCTGCGCGACAAGTTCCTGCCCAACATGGTGTCGGGCAAGTGGACCGGCACCATGAACCTCACGGAGCCGCAGGCCGGCAGCGACCTTTCGCTCGTGCGCACCAAGGCCACGCCCGGCGCCGATGGCACGTATCGCATCAAGGGCCAGAAGATCTTCATCACCTACGGCGAGCACGACTACACCGAGAACATCGTCCACCTGGTGCTCGCGCGCATCGACGGGGCGCCCGAGGGCGTGAAGGGAATCTCGCTCTTCGCGGTGCCCAAGTTCAACGTGAACGCCGATGGATCGCTCGGCCCGCGCAACGACGTGAAGTGCGTGTCCATCGAGCACAAGCTGGGCATCCACGCGAGCCCCACGGCGGTGATGGCGTACGGCGAGAAGGACGGCGCGGTGGGCTACCTCGTGGGCGAGGCCAACCGCGGCCTCGAGTACATGTTCATCATGATGAACGCCGCGCGCCTGTCGGTGGGCCTCGAGGGCGTGGCCGTGGCCGAGCGCGCCTACCAGCGCGCGCTCGCGTGGTCGCGCGAGCGCCTGCAGGGCAAGCCCGTGGGCGTGCAGGGCGCGAAGACCGCGCCAATCATCCAGCACCCCGACGTGAAGCGCATGCTCCTCACGATGAAGTCGACGACCGAGGCGATGCGCGCGCTCGCGTATTGGACCTCGGCCATGCTCGACCGCGCGCGCGAGCATCCCGACGAGGGCGAGCGCCGGCGCGCCCAGGCGCTGGTGGACTTCCTCATCCCCATCGTGAAGGGCTGGTCCACGGAGATGGGCATCGAGATCGCCTCGCTCGGCATCCAGGTCCACGGCGGCATGGGATTCATCGAGGAGACGGGCGCCGCGCAGCACCTTCGCGACGCGCGCATCACGACGATCTACGAAGGCACGACGGGCATCCAGGCGAACGACCTCGTCGGGCGCAAGATGGGCCGCGAGGAGGGAAGGACCGCGCTCGCCCTCGCGGGCGAGATCGACAAGCTCGTGCCGCAGCTCGCGGCCTCGCACGATGCGAACCTGAAGGCGATCGGCGATGCGTTGGGCCTCGCATCGGGCAAGATCCGCGAGACCGTCCAATGGGTCGCGAAATCCTTCGCCGGCAACCCCGCGGCGGTGGCGGCGGGCTCCGTGTACGTGCTCAAGCTCATGGGCATCGGGCTGGGGGGCTGGATGCTCGCGCGCTCCGCCGACATCGCCTCGCGCCAGCTCGAGAAGGGCGAGGGCGATGCCGATTTCCTCAGGGCCAAGATCCTCACGGCGCGTTTCTTCGCCGACCACGTGATGGCGCAGGTTCCCGCGCTCTCGGCGACAGTCATGCGCGGCGCGGAGAGCGTGCTCGCGATGGAGGAAGCGCTGCTCTAGCGCGCGCGGCCGGGGCGCCCGGGCCGCGGCTCGAACGATGCTCGAAGCCTTCCTGGTGTCCACCGGCCTCGTCGCGATCGGCGAGATCGGCGACAAGACGCAGCTGCTGTCGCTCGTGCTCGCGGCGCGCTTCCGGCGCCCCTGGCCCATCGTCGCGGGCATCTTCGCCGCGACACTCGCGAACCACTCGATCGCCGGCGGTATCGGCGCCTGGATCACGGACGCCGTGGGCATCGCGACGATGACCAAGGTCGTGGGCGCGTCGTTCCTCGCGATGGCGGTATGGGCGCTCGTCCCCGACAAGATCGACGAGGGCGAGGTGATCCGCGAAGTGCGCGGGGGCGTCTTCTCGACCACGGTCGTGCTCTTCTTCATGGCGGAGATGGGCGACAAGACGCAGGTCGCGACAATGGCCCTTGCCGCGCGCTATCCCTCGCTCGCCGCCGTAGTGGCCGGCACCACGCTGGGCATGCTGCTCGCGGACGTGCCGGTGGTGTTCTTCGGCGACGCGATCGCCAAACGGGTGCCGCTCGTGGTGGTGCGCCGGATGGCCTCGGCGTTCTTCGCGATCCTGGGCGTGCTCGCGCTTATGCAGTAGCCGCGACGCTCCTCGAGACGTCGAGCTCGTTGCGGTAGCACACGTGGGACTGCCCGTCGGCGCGCGAGAGCTCCTTGGCCGCGTACATCGCCTTGTCGGCGTCGGCGAGGATGCCCGCAGGCCCGTCGCCGAAGCGATACTCCGCCACGCCGCAGCTGATGGACACGCGCGTCTCCACGCCCGGCGAGATCTCGCATGGCGTGCTC
>DATJVS010000167.1:0-42505 GCA_035501715.1 Usitatibacter sp. | reverse complement strand
GCGTGTCGATCATGCGCATGGCAGAAGGCCTCGACACCGGACCGGTGTTGCTCGAGTCGCGCGTCCCGATCGGCCCGAAGGAGACGACCGGCACGCTCACCGAGCGGCTCGCGGGCCTTGGTGCCGAGGCGATCGTCGATGTGCTTGCCCGCGTCGACAGGATCGAGGCGCATCCGCAGGACGACTCCCGCGCAACCTATGCGCACAAGATCCTGAAGGCCGAGGCCCGCCTGGACTGGAGCAAGTCGGGTGTCGAGATTGACAGGGCGATTCGCGCGTTCAATCCGGCCCCGGGGGCGGAAACCCGGGCAGGAGGCCTCGCGCTCAAGGTCTGGAGCGCGCAGCCCGCGCAGGGCCAGGGCAAGCCCGGCGAAGTCATCCAGTGCGACGCCGGACGCCTTGTCGTGGCGTGCGGTTCAGGGGCCGTGGAGCTCCTCGAGGTCCAGAAGCCCGGGGGCAGGCGTCTCGCCGTTCGAGACTTCCTGTCCGGCGTCCGCCTCCAGCGTGGGTCGGTGCTCGACGGCCCTTGACCCCAGGCTGACCCGGTTTGCCGCCTTCAGCGGGCTATTTGTATCTAAGCTTATGATTTATAAAACTAATACGGCCTCGAAAGTTCGTTTGGAAAGGTAGTAGCCAAACGCGGAAAAGTGGTAGACTGTCTCGTTGCCGCATCAACTGTATCGGACTTACCACACTCGGGGACCGATGAGCTTCGCGCCTTTCTTCGTGTCGCGCTTGCACCGCGTTGCGACGACGCTGTGGCGCGCCCTTGCGCTCGCGACACTCGTGTTCTTCGTCCCGGCCTCCCAGGCAGCCGACGGAATCACGGTGAGTTCCGCGGTGCTGGACCTCACCGACGACGGTTGGCAGCTCAACGCGGAGTTCAACATCACTTTCAGCCCACGCCTCGAGGAGGCGGTGAACCGCGGAGTGCCACTCTACTTCGTGGTGGATTTCGAGCTCGCTCGCCCGCGCTGGTACTGGTTCGACGAAAAGCCGATCCAGCTCACGCAGACGTACAAGATCAGCTATACGCCGTTGCTGCGCCAATACCGGATATCGGTGGGCAACGCGTCCCAGAATTTCACGCGGTTCGACGAAGTCGCACGCGTCCTGTCGCGGTTGCGCGGACTCCCAGTCGCCCCCAAGGGAGCGCTTGCAATCGGCGTGGCGTACCAGGCGAGCGTGCGAATGCGCCTCGACACCGCCCAGTTGCCGAAACCTTTCCAGTTCGATGCCATCTCTTCCCGCGATTGGTCCCTGGCTTCGGATTGGTACCGCTGGTCTGTCACGCCTTCCGCGGGTGACCAGGCCACGGCTTCACTCAATCGATGAAGGTCCTGGTATTCCTCTGCGTCGTCACCGGCGCGGCGCTGGTATACCTGATGTCGGAAGCGTCGTCGAACAACGCGGTCTTCCAGAACAACTACGACAAGCTGTTCTGGCTCGGCGGCGGGCTCGCCATCGGCCTGGGCGTGCTGATCGGCTACCAGTTCCTGGTGGTGTGGCGAAAAGTCCGCCGGCGCGTCTTCGGCTCCACGATGCGGTGGCGGCTCATGGTCTTCTTCTCGATCATGGCCGTGATCACGGGCGGCCTCATGTATGCCGTGTCGTTCGGGTTCCTGCAGCGGTCCATCGAGTCGTGGTTCGACGTGAGGCTGGAGGAGCCGCTCACGCGCGGGCTGAACCTCGGCCGCCGCGTCCTCGAGAACTCGCTCAAGGAGCTGCAGCAGAAGGCCGACGTCATGGCGCAGGCCCTCGCCTCCAGTCCCGGGAGCGAGGAGGCGACGCTCAACCGCTTGCGCGATACGCACTCGATCGACGAGGCGACGCTTTTCACGACGCGGGGCCGGATCATCGCGCAGGCGAGCGCGGATCCCGTATCGCTGTTGCCCGACCTGCCGCCGCCCGAGGTGATGCGCCAGGTACGAATGCAGCAGCGCTGGTCGCGCATCGAGTCGATCGGGGACCGCGGCGGCCTTTACCTGCGCGTGGTGGTGCCGGTGATCGGCCAGACGATCGCCGATGACGTGCGGGCGCTGCAGCTGGTTCAGCGGGTCCCGCCGCAGATCGTCGAGGACGCGCGCCTCGCGGAGAAGGGCTACACGGACTACAAACAGCTGCTCTACGCCCGCGTCCCGCTGAAGCGCATCTTCGGCCTCACGCTCACGCTGGCCTGGCTCCTCACGATGTTCTCTGCGCTCGCGCTCGCGTTCCTGCTCTCGGAACGGCTCACGGCGCCGCTGTCGGCCCTCGCCGAGTCCACGCGCGCCATCGCCAAGGGCGACTACTCGAAGTTGAATCCCGTGAAGAGCCGCGACGAGTTCGGCATCCTCACGCAATCGTTCAACACGATGACCCGGCAGATCGCCGACGCGACCGAAGCCATGGAGCGCAACCAGCAGCAGCTGGAGAACGCGCGCGCCTACCTCGAAAGCATCCTTTCGAACCTGACCACGGGCGTGCTCACGTTCGACGAGCGCCTCTACGTGAAGACGATGAACGCCGCGGCGAGCGGGATCCTCGGCGTCGAAATCGGGACCTTCCACGGACTGAAGCTTCCCGAGTGGCCGCGGCACGTGGCGGCGGTCGCGCCCTTCGCCGAGATCGCGCTGCGCCAGTTCGGCGTGGCCGGCACGAAACAGTGGGAGGAGCAGATGGAATTGCGCCGCGCCGACGGCCAGCGCACGCTGCTCATGCGTGGCCGCTCGCTCGGCGCGGGCGGCGACAGCGGCTACGTCGTGGTCTTCGACGATGTGACGCACCTGATCCAGGCGCAGCGCGACGCGGCGTGGGGCGAGGTGGCGCGGCGCCTCGCGCACGAGATCAAGAATCCCCTCACGCCGATCCAGCTGTCGGCCGAGCGCCTGCAGCAGAAGCTCAAGGACAAGCTTCCCGAAGTGGAGGCCGACATCCTCAAGCGCGCGACCGGCACGATCGTCACGCACGTCTCGGCGCTCAAAGGCATGGTCGACGACTTCACGCAGTACGCTCACGCCTCGCGGATGAACGCGCGCGCGGTCAACCTGAACGAGCTGGTGCGCGAGGTGCTGGTGCTCTACGAGGCGATGGGCGTCGCGATCGAGCCGCGCCTCGCCGACAACATCCCCTCGATCTACGCGGACCCCGCGATGCTGCGCCAGGTGCTGCACAACCTGTTCCAGAACGCGATCGACGCGCTCACGGGAATCGAGAATCCGCGCATCTTCGTGGCCACGAGCATCGGCACCGGCGGTGTCCTGCTCACCGTGAAGGACAACGGGACCGGCATCGCCGAGGGCGTGATGGGCCGCATCTTCGAGCCGTACGTCACGACCAAGCCCAAGGGCACGGGACTGGGCCTCGCGATCGTGAAGAAGATCGTGGACGAGCATCACGGTAGAATCCTGGTCGAGAACGTGAAACCGCACGGTGCCACCGTGAGCATCGTCTTGCCGCAGAAGGCCGCCTAGCCACCCGCATGTCCGCAAACCAGATCCTGGTCGTCGACGACGAAGTCGGCATCCGCGAATTGCTGTTCGAGATCCTTCGCGACGAAGGCTACGGCGTGCGCCTCGCGGAGAACGCGCAGACGGCGCGGTCGGCGCGCAAGGAGATGCGCCCCGACCTCGTCCTGCTCGACATCTGGATGCCGGACACAGACGGGATCACGCTGCTCAAGGAGTGGGCCGGAAGCGGGCTGCTCACCATGCCCGTGGTGATGATGTCCGGGCACGGCACCATCGACTCCGCGGTCGAGGCCACCCGGATCGGCGCTTTCGATTTCCTCGAAAAGCCCATCAGCCTGCCCAAGCTGCTCGCTACCGTCGGCAAGGCGCTCGCCGGCGGAAGGGTGCTTCCCAAGACGGGCCTCGCGCTCGTGAACCTGGGTCGCGCGCGCGTGGTGCAGGAGCTGCGCCAGCGGCTGGAGCAGGTCGGCAGGCTGCGCACTCCCGTCCTGCTCACGGGCGAGGCCGGCTGCGGGTTCGAGCTTTGCGCGCGCCACTTGCATCTTGCGAACACGCCCTGGGTCGCTCCCGAAGACACCGAATGGCTCGCGACCAATCCCTTCGAGCCGCTCAACGAAGCGCGCGAGGGAACGCTCTTCCTGCCCGAGATCTCGAACCTGTCGAAGGCCGAGCAGAAGGGCCTCACGCAACTGCTCGCGAAGCTCGAGAAATTCAACGTGCGGCTGGTGTGCGCGGCAACCGGGCCGCTGCCGGCCATGGCCGAGGACGGGCGCTTCGACGCGGCGCTCTACCACCAGCTCTCGGGCCTCACCATCCGCGTGCCGGCCATCGCGGACCATCCCGAGGACGTCCCCGACATCGCGGCGACGATGCTCACGCAGCTCGTGGACGCCAACGAAGTCCCGCTGCGCACTCTTACGGTGGGTGCGCTCAACGTGATGCGCAACCTCGACTGGCCCGGGAACCTGCCTGTGTTGCAGAACGCCGTGAAGACGCTCGCGCTCACGGCGCTCTCGAACGACATCACCGGCGACGACGTGAACCGCGTGGCGCGCGAGTTCAACCTGGGTCCGCGAGAGCAGGCCACCACCGAGGTCGGCGTGTCGCTCGATCTTCCGCTGCGCGATGCGCGCGAGCAGTTTGAGAAGCAGTACTTCCTGCACCACATCCGCCGTGAAGACGGCAACATGTCGCGCGTGGCCGATCGCGTCGGCCTCGAGCGCACGCACCTTTATCGCAAGCTCAAGCAGCTGGGCATCCGGCCCTCGGGCAAGGGCGAGGACGTCTCCGGGAGCTAGCGCGTCTCCAGCCGGCCCAGGCGCACCGCCGTGAGCCCCGTCTTGATGTTGTTCGGCACGGGCATGACCAGCACGCAGTTGTCGTAGGGCGCGCGCACCGGTTCGTCGCCGTCCCACGCGATCACGTCGCCCTGCCGGGGAATCACCTCGAGGCCCGTGAAGCTCTTCGCGAACCGGAACGACGGCGAGTTCGCCACCACCGCGGCGGTTACGCGCACGAGGCGCTGGGGCGCCGCCGCCGGCTGGATCTCGCGGTCGGCCGCCGCGCGGTCCACCACGTCCAGGTGGCGGAGGAACCGCCACGTGGCTTGCCACGCTACGCGTTCCGAGCTGCGCTCCCAGTGCTGCCCGCATTCGATGAGCAGCGCGTTCTTGGGGCTCGACGGATCGCCGAAGCCGCCGAAGTCGCGCATGCGCGTTCCGTTCGCGTGCCCGGTGTCGCTCACGACGTGCTCGGGGATCCCGATGTCGAATGCGAATCGGATCCCCTTTTCGAGCGGACCGCAGATCATCACCGGCGGGCTCGGTTCCAGCATCGAGTGGATGTCGAGCAGGTAGTCGGCGGCTTCGACGAACGGACGCAGCTCGCGGGCGCGGGCGAGCTCGACGCTGTTTCGCGGGCCGTCCAGCGTGGCGGGAGTCCACACGCGGTTGAAGTCCTCGTCGACGAAGCGCGACGAGTAGGGATTGGCGGGGTCGAACCTCGCGAACGCGGCGAGGTTCGCGAAGGCGAGCGTGAGCCTGCCCCGCGTGGGCCTCAGCCCTTCGCGAAGGAGACGGTCCAACACGATCGCGCCGCAGATCTCGTTTCCGTGCGTGAGCGCCACCGCCAGCACGCTGGGCCCGGGCTTGCCACTGTCGAAGCTGTGGATGAACTCCGTTCCCGTGTTGGATTTGCGGTGGCGCTCGATGTCGGGAGCCTCGAGCTCGACAGGGATGGGTGGCATGGGATTCTCAGTGCTCGTGATCGTGGGAGTGGCCGTGCGAATGGCCGTGGCCGTGATTATGACCGTGATCGTGCCCGTGATCATGGCCATGGGAATGATGATGGCCGTGATCGTGGCCATGGTGGTCGTGCCCGTGATGATCGTGCTCCGCCCGGCAAACGTGCGAGCGCTCGCCGGCGTAGGCGGCGACGGCGGAGAGCATGCGCTCGATATCGCCGCGCAATCGGGGGAAGCCCGCGCTCTTCTCGCGGGTCCGCTCGTCCATGTAGAGCTTGCGATTGACCTCGATCTGCAGGCTGTGGCGATGCGCCGGCGGGTCGGAGAATGCCCGGACCAGCTCCACGCCCTTGTAGGGATCGTTCACTTTCACGTCGTAGCCCATCGCGCGCAGCGTCTGCGCCACGAAGGCGGTGAACTCCGGCTCGCAGGTCGAGCCGTCGCGATCGCCCAGGACGAAGTCCGCGCGCGGCTTGCCCGGCCCCTCCTCCGAGATCTTCCCGCTCAACGCCGGCATCGAATGGCAGTTGATGTGCCAGACCGCGCCGAAATGCTCGTAGGCCTCGTCGAGGGCGTCCTTCACCGCGCGCTGGTAGGGCTGGTGATACTCGACGATGCGGCGCTTCACTTCGTCCACCGAAAGCTTGCGCGAGTAGATGGGCTCTCCCGAATCGAGGACGCGCCAGATGAGGCCCACGCCCAGCTCGGTCTTGCGGCTCGGGATCGCGGGCCCGGGCCACGGCGCCGCGAGGATCGAGGCGTCGATGTCCAGGAGGGAGCGATTCGGGTCTATGTAGCAGCGCGGGAACTCGGCGGCGATCAAGGTCGCGCCCAGCGCCGGGCCGGAGCCGTATAGCTCGTCGACGAAGGCGTCCTCCGACGCGCTCAGCTGCTCGATGGAAACGGAGGCGCCGAAATCGTCGGGGTAGCGCGTGCCGCTGTGCGGCGAATCGAGGACCAGGGGAACACGGGCGCCCGAAGGCGTCGTGACGCGGTAGTGATTGCTCATGGTGTTGCCTCGTTCAGGTGACAGGCCGAGTGCCTTCCCGGCGCGATCTCGCGAAGCCGCGGCGCTTCCTCGCGGCAGCGGGCGAACGCATGGGGGCATCGGGGATGGAAATGACAGCCCGAAGGCGGGGCGAGCGGTGAGGGAATCTCGCCCCGAATCGGCACGTAGGCCCGGTGGCGCGACTCGATGCGCGGCACCTCGGCGATGAGCGCGGTGGTGTACGGGTGGTTCGGCTTCGCGTACACCTCGGCGGTAGGGCCGCTTTCGACGACGCGCCCCAGATACATCACGACGATGCGATCGGACAGATGCCGGATCACGCCGAGGTCGTGGCTGATGAAGAGGTAGGTGAGCGCGAGCTCCTCGCGAAGGCGGATGAACAGGTTGAGCACCTGAGCCTGGATCGATACGTCGAGCGCGGCCACGGCCTCGTCGCACACGAGGAAGCGAGGCTTCACGGCGAGAGCGCGCGCGATCCCGATGCGGCTTCGCTGTCCCCCGGAGAACTGGTGCGGGAAGCGGCGCATCGCGGAGCGATCGAGGCCCACGCGCGCGAGAAGTTCGGCCACGTACGCATCGCGATCCTGCGCGGCCACGATGCCGTGCACGACCGGCGCCTCGCCCACGATGTCGGCCACGCGCATCCGGGGGTTCAACGAGGCGTAGGGGTCCTGGAAGATCATCTGCACGGCGAGGCGTTCCCGGCGCGATCCGGCGCCCGTCAACTCGCGGTACGGCCTGCCCTGCCAGAGGAGCTCGCCGCCGCTGGGCTCGAGGATCCTCGACACGATGCGGCCGAGGGTCGACTTGCCGCACCCAGACTCGCCCACGAGCCCCACCACCTCGCGCTCGCGAACCTCGAGGCTCACGTCGTCCAGCGCGCGCACGGATCCGTCGTTCGCCGGCTTGCGAATGGCGCCGGCGATCCGCTCGGCGAGATCGACGCGCCCTGCGAAGCGCTTCGATACGGCCCGCATCTCGATCATGGGCACGCTCGCGTTCATGTCGCGGGATTCACGCAACGCAGCGTACGGTGCGCCGCGGGCGCGATCGGGGCGGGCGCCACACGACAGGACTCGATCGCGCGCGAACATCGCTCGCGAAACGCGCATCCGCCGTCGAGGCTGAAAGGCGAAGGCGCCATGCCGCGGATCTGCGCGAGGGGGCGTCCCGGCGTGTTGCGGCTGGGGACCGAGTCGATGAGCCCGCGCGTGTAGGGGTGCATCGGGCGATCGAGGACTTCGTCCACCGGACCGGACTCGACGATGCGACCGGCGTACATCACGCAGACGTCGTCGGCGAGGCCTGCGATCACGGACAGGTCGTGCGTGATCCAGATGAGCCCCGCGCCGGACTCGCGGCAGAGCGCCTGCATCTCCGAGAGGATCTGCCCCTGCACCGTGACGTCGAGGGCCGTGGTGGGCTCGTCGGCGATGATGAGGTCGGGGCGATTGAGCATCGCGATGGCTATGGCCACGCGCTGGCGCATGCCGCCGGAGAACTCGTGCGGGTAGCTGCGAAGCCTTTCCGCGGGCGAGGGGATCCCTACGCGCGCGAGGGCCTCCCGGCTTCGCTCCAGCGCGCTTGCACGCGACACCCGTTGGTGCGCGAGCACGGCCTCCACCATCTGCGTGTCGATGCGCAGGACCGGGTTCAGGGTCATCATCGGGTCCTGGAAGATCATCGCGATGCGCCCACCGCGCAGATTCCGCCGCGCCTCCTCGTCGAGGGCCCCGAGGTCCGTGCCGTCCAGCATGATGCGTCCGGACACGACGCGCCCGGGCGGATCGACGAGGCCCATCACCGAGTATCCCGTCATCGACTTGCCCGATCCCGACTCCCCGACGAGCCCCAGGACGCGGCCGCGCTCGACGCGAAAGCTCACGTCGTCCACGGCCTTCACCACGCCCTCCCGCGTGAAGAAATGCATCCGCAGGCCTTCGACCTCGAGAAGGGGCGCGCGGTCGCTCATCGCTTGAGGCGGGGATTGAGCACGTCGCGCAGCTGGTCGGCGACGAGGTTGATCGAGACGATGGTGGCGAGCAGTGCGAGGCCCGGGTAGAAGCTGATCCAGTAGTTGCCGGACAGCAGGTATTGGAAGCCGTTCGCGATGAGAAGGCCCAGCGAGGGCTCGGTGATGGGCAGTCCCAGGCCCAGGAACGAGAGCGTGGCCTCGAGGGAGATCGCATGGGCGACCTGCACCGTGGCCACGACGATGAGCGGCGGCAGGCAATTGGGCAGCAGGTGCCTGAAGAGGATGCGCGGCTGCGAGAGCGCGAGCGCCCGCGCCGCCTCGACATATTCCTTGCGCCGTTCCACGAGGGCCGCGGAGCGCACGGTGCGCGCGTAATAGGCCCACTGCACCGTGACGAGCGCCGCGATGATCTTGCCCGTTCCCTGCCCCATCATCGCGAGCAGGATGAGGGCGATCAGGATCGCGGGAAACGACAGCTGGATGTCGGCCACGCGCATGATCGCCGTGTCCACCCAGCCCTCGAAGTACGCCGCGGCGAGGCCCAGGGTGAGTCCGATCGCGAGCGCGATCACGGTGCTCGCCACGCCCACCGAGAGCGAGATGCGCAGTCCATAGAAGATTCCCGAGAGCATGTCGCGGCCCTGGTCGTCCGTGCCCAGCCAGTAGGGCTTGCCGGTGCTCGAGGAATGCTCGCCGGGCGCGAGCTTGGAATCGAGGACGTCGAGCTGCGCGAGGTCATAGGGATTCTGCGGCGAGAGCCATGGCGCGGCCACCGCGACGACAACGATCGCGAGCAGGATGAGGAGCCCCGCCATCGCAAGCCGGCTCTCGGCGAACTCGGAGGCGAAGCGGCGCCAGGGCGATCGCGCCGCCACGGGGGCTTCGGGAACGAGCGGAGAATCGCCGGCGGCGCTGTTCACTGGGATCCCTAGTGCGCGGAGGCCGCGGCGCCGAGGCGCACGCGCGGATCGAGCGCGGAGTAGAGCACGTCCACCACGAAGTTGATCGCGATGAAGATCGTCACCGTCACAAGCAGGTAGGCCACGATCACCGGGCGGTCGAGCTGGTTGATGGAGTCGATGAGGAGCTTGCCGCTTCCCGGCCAGGCGAAGATGGACTCGGTGACCACGGCGAAGGCGATGACCGAACCCAGCTCGAGGCCGATCACGGTGACGATGGGGATCATGATGTTCTTGAGCACGTGCACGCCGATCACGCGCCGGGGGGGAAGGCCCTTGGCCCTCGCGAATTTCACGTAGTCCTGCAGCAGCGCCTCGCGTGTGCCCGCGCGGGTGAGGCGCACCAGCAGCGAGAGCTTGAAGATCGCAAGGTTCGCCGCGGGCATCGCGAGGTGCCGCAATCCGTCGAGCGTGAGGAAGCTCACCGGAACTCCGAGGAGCGCCACGGTCTCGCCCCGCCCGTTGGGCGGAAGCCACCCGAGGTGGACCGAGAAGAACATGATCAGCACGAGGCCCACCCAGAAGGTGGGAAGGCTGAACCCGAGGATCGATCCGGCCATGATCGCGCGTCCAATCCAGGACGTGGGCCTGAGGCCGGCGATGAGCCCCAGCGGGATGCCCAGCGCGATGGCGATCACCATCGCGGCGCCGGCGAGCTCGAGCGTCGCGGGAAGCTTTTCCAGGATCAGGCGGATCGCCGGGATGTTGTAGACGAACGAGCGACCCAGGTCGCCGTGCAGCGCTCCCTGGAGGAACGCCGCGTACTGCTCGAGGAAGGGCTTGTCGAGTCCCAGCGCCACCGTCGCCCGCAGCCGCTCGACCTCGTCGGCCTGCGGGTTCACGAGGAGCTCCACGGGATTGCCGATCGCGTAGACGCCCACGAACACGAGGAACGACATCGCCACCAGGACGAGCAGGCTCTGTCCCAGGCGGCGAAGCGTGAACGCGAGCATCGGGACCGCCGCGCCTCTAGCGCGCGGGCTTCAGGCCCATCACGAGCGTGTACTGGTCCACGCGGGGCACGTACTTGTATCCCTTGGCCGTGGCCCAAGTGCTCACCTCGTAATGGATCGGGATGAGCGCCGTGTCGTTCATCGCGGTCTCGGCGGCCTGCTGGATCAGGGCCTCGCGCTTCTTGTCGTCCATTGTCGCGAGCGCCGCTTCCAGCTGCCTGTCGAAGACCGGGTTCGAGTAGTGGGCGCGATTGGTGACGCCCATGCCCTTGGACAGGTCCTGAGTGGCGAGGAGCGATCGCAGGCTCGAGCCCTGCTCGCACGACTCCGTGCCCCATCCGAGGAGCATGTAGCCGAACTCTCCCTTGGTGGCGCGCGTGAAATACACGCTCGAGGGCATCGTCTGCACTTTCGCCTCGATGCCGATGCGGGAGTAGAACTGCGCGAGCGCCTGGGCGATCTTGTCGTCGTTGATGTATCGGTTGTTCGTGCCGTAGACCGTGAGCGCGAATCCGTCGGGGTAACCCGCTTCGGCGAGGAGCTTCTTCGCGCCCTCGGGATCGTACTTGGCGGGCTTGAGCTTCTTGCTCGTCCCGTAGAAGAAATCGGGCAGCAGCTGCCCGGCTGGCACCGCCTTCTTCTCCATGATGCGATCGGCGATGGCGTCGCGGTTGATTGCGATGGAAAGCGCCTTCCTCACGCGCGCATCCATGAACGGGTTCTTGCCCAGGGGCGAACCGTCCTTGGCGGTGACGCCCGGCGCGGCCTTGTCGTTCCATTGGTACAGGTGCACGTAGATCACGCGGTTGGACACCTTGTCCGCGAGCGAGAAGTTGCGGTCGGTGGACAGCTTCGCGATGTCCGCGGTGGGGACAGTCTCGATCAGCTGCACGTCGCCGGAAAGCAGCGCCGCCACGCGCGCGGCCGGGTTCGAGAGGATCTTGAAGGTCACCTTGTCCCACGGCTCCTCGCCGCCCCAATAGGCGTAGTTCGCCTTGAGCACCACGCGCTGGTTGGGGATGTATTCGACGAACTTGTACGGGCCGGTGCCGATCGCAGCCTTGCCGGAGTTGAAGTCCTCGGTGGTCGCATGCTCGGCGACCGCTTTCGGGATGATGTCCACGGAGGCGAGGTCGCTCGGCAACAGTACGTGCGGCACCGCCGTCTTGAAGATGATCGTGTAGGGATCCACGATCTTCGTCTCGACGATGGGCTTCACGAACGTCGCCATGGACGAGGGGCTGTTTGGCACGTTGGGCACGCGCTTGTACGTGGCGACCACGTCCTCGGCCGTGAAGGGCGAGCCGTCGTGGAACTTCACGTTCCTGCGCAGCTTGAATTCCCAGGTGAGGTTGTCGATCGCACGCCAGGACACCGCGAGGCCGGGGACCAGCTTGCCGTTCGGGTCGCGCTCCACGAGCGGCTCGTAGATGTGCAGCAGCAGGCTGTTGTTGGGCGAAAGGTTGTGATAGTGCGGGTCGATCGAGGTGATCGCCGCCTGCAATCCCACGGAAATCTCGCGGTCGGCCGCGATCCCTGCCGACGTTCCCGCCGCCGCCGCAATGGCGAGCGCCGCAATGCGAAGCATGCGCAACATCGAATCCTCCTGGCGAATTGGGGAATCGCGCCGGCGGCAGCCTCGCGCGGATGCGGGCCATGATACCGTGAATGACATGGATCCGGCCCAGCGATTCGAAGCGTTGTTAGCCGCGGGGAAAGACGATGCGCTCCTGCGATTCGGCCTGGGCATGCACTATCTGCGGGCCGGCGATGCGCAGCGCGCGGCCCTGCACCTGCGTGCCGCGGTCGCGCACGATGCCGGCTACTCCGCGGCGTGGAAGCTGCTCGGCAAGGCGCTGGAGGCGGGCGGTGATCGCGAAGGGGCCGCGGCCGCCTACCGCAGCGGGATCGAGTCCGCGACGAAGCGAGGCGACAAGCAGGCGGCCAAGGAGATGAATGTGTTCCTGCGCAGAATCGAGAAGGCTGCGCCGGGCTAGCCCGCGGCGAGGAAAGCCTCGATCTCGGGCAACGGAGCATCCTTCACGACGGCGCCGGTGCCCAACGCGTCGAGCAGGATGAGCGTGATGCGGCCCGCCTCGTTCTTCTTGTCGCGTCCCATGTATTCGAGCCATACGCCGGGCGGAAACCGCGGAGGCGCCACCGGCAGGCCCAGTCGCGCGAGGAGCGATGCGAGGCGATGGGCGTCGGCCTCGGGTATGCGGCCCTGGCGCGCCGAGAACCGGGCCGCGAGCGCCATTCCGATGGCCACCGCCTCGCCGTGCAGGATCGTCCCGTAGCCGGCCGCGGATTCGATCGCATGGCCGAACGTGTGGCCGAAGTTGAGGAGCGCCCGCGCTCCCGATTCCCTCTCGTCGCGCGCGACGATGAGCGCCTTGATCTCGCAGGAGCGACGTACCGCCTTCTCAAGCGCGGCCGGCTCGCGCGCGAGGAGCGCGTCGGCGTTTTTCTCGATCCACGAGAGGAACTCGATATCGTGGATCGCGCCGTACTTCACGACCTCGGCGAGGCCCGCAGCGTATTCCCGCGGCGCAAGCGTGGCGAGCGTGTCCATGTCCGCGACCACCATGAGCGGCTGGTGGAAGGCCCCGATCATGTTCTTGCCGAGCGGGTGGTTGATCGCCGTCTTCCCGCCGACCGACGAATCGACTTGGGCGAGGAGCGTCGTCGGCACCTGAACGTGAGCGATGCCGCGCTGGTAGGTCGCCGCCGCGAACCCGGTGATGTCGCCCACGACTCCGCCCCCGAGCGCGACGAGCACCGTCCTGCGATCGGCCTGCGCGAGCAGCAACTGCTCGAACACGCGATCGAGGGTAGTCCATGTCTTGTGCGCCTCGCCATCGGGCAGCACGATGCGCAGGACGCGTGCGCCGGCCGCGGCGAGCGTGGACTCGAGGCGGGGCGCGAATAGCGGCGCCACCGTCTCGTTGGTCACGATGGCGGCCGTCCGCCCGCGTACGTGCCGGTCGAAGAGCGAGGCCCGGTCGATGAGCCCCGTGCCGATGTGGATGTCGTATGAGCGATCGCCCAGGTCGACGCGCAGCGGCGCGCTCATTGCGTGCCCTCCCCGGGTTCCCGCTCCCGAAGCGCGGAGAGCACTCGGTTCACGAGCGTGCTCGAGCTCTGGGAGCCGGTATCCACGACGACGTGGGCCGCTTCCCGATAAAGCGGCTCGCGCTCCTCGAGAAGCGACTCGAGCGTGGCGCGTGGATTGGCCGTTGCCAGCAGCGGACGCGTGGTGTCGTGCCGGGTGCGCTCCCAGAGGTTCTCCAGGCGAGCGCGCAGGTACACCACGGTTCCCGATTCGCGCATGGCGCGGCGATTGTCCTCGGACAGGACGATGCCGCCGCCGGTGGCGACCACGCAGCCCTCGCGCCGCGCGACCTCGCCGAGCACTCCGGACTCGCGGCGGCGGAATCCCGCTTCGCCCTCGATCTCGAAGATTGTCGCCACGGGCACGCCGGTGCGCTCGACGAGCAGCCTGTCGGTGTCGAGGAATTCGTGGCCCATCCTGTGCGCGAGCGCCTTCCCGAGGGTCGTCTTGCCGGCGCCCATCATGCCCACGAGGTAGATGTTGCTGCGGCCCATCGCTCGGTCTTCATGGTTCCCGGTCCCGAGGATAGCGAAAAAAAAGCCCCGGGGAACCGGGGCTCGGGATTGCCTGGGAAAGCGGTCAGCGGACGGTGAGCGAATCCTTCACGATCCTCGGCGTCACGAAGATCAGCAGCTCCGTCTTGTTGTCGGTCTTGCTGGTCTGCTTGAACAGGAAGCCGACGAACGGGATGTCGCCCAGGAAAGGCACCTTGGTGGTCGTGGTGCGCGTTTCCTGCTGGAAGATGCCGCCCAGCACGATGGTGTCGCCGTTGTCCACGAGCACCTGGGTGGTCACCGCCTTGGTGTCGATCGAGGGGATGCCCGAGAACACCGTGCCGACGGAATCGTTCTTCACTTCGAGGTCCATGATGATGCGGTCGTCCGGCGTGATGCGAGGCGTCACCGCGAGCTGCAGGACCGCCGGCTTGAACGACACGGTGGTCGCGCCGCTCGCCGCCGCGGTGAGGTACGGGATCTCCGTGCCTTGCGAGATGACCGCCTTCTTCTTGTCGGCGGTGACCACGCGCGGGCTTGACACGATCTTGCCGCGGTTGTCCGATTCCAGCGCGGAGAGCTCGAGGTTCACGAGGTTGCCGCTGCCGAGGTTGAGTATCGACAGGCCGATGGAGCCGGCCGCGCCCGCGACGGGCAGGTTTACGTTGAGCTGCTCGGGCTGGGCGCCTACCGGGATCGCTCCCACGCCGCTTCCCGTGCCGGTGAACAGCGACGTCGGGTTGCCAGGGAACGCGAGCGACGCGGAGCCGCGCGAGGCCGGGTTGCCGCCCACGGGCGCGATCGTGTCGGTGAGCGTGCCCGAGACGCCGATGTTGTAGTTGCCGGTGTTGAACGCCGACTGGGTGCCGAAGCGCACGCCGAGCTGGCGGGCCCAGTTGTCGTCGGCGATCACGATGCGTGCCTCGATCAACACCTGGCGCACCGGGACGTCGAGCTGCAGCACCAGGCGGCGCGCTTCCTCGAGCCGCGCGCCCGTGTCCTGCACGAACAGGGTGTTGGTGCGCTCGTCGATCGTGGCGCTGCCGCGCTTGGACAGGATCTTCTGGTCCTTGTTCGAGAGCAGCTTCTGCAGGTCCTCGGCCTTGGCGTAGGACAGCGGATAGGACTCCGTGCGCACCGGCTCGAGGTCGCTCACCGCGGCCTGCGCCTCGAGGGCGAGTTTCTCCTTCGCCGCGAGCTCGTCGGTGGGCGCGATCAGCACCACGTTGCCGTTCTTGCGCTTCGACAGGCCCTTGGCCTGCAGGATGATGTCCAGCGCCTGGTCCCACGGCACGTCCTTCAGGCGCAGCGTGAGGTTGCCGCCAACTGTGTCGCTCGTGATGATGTTCAGGCCCGTGAAGTCGGCGATCACCTGCAGCACCGCGCGAACCTCGACGTTCTGGAAGTTGAGCGAAAGCTTCTCGCCCGAGTAGCCCGGCGTGGAGCTTTGCACCAGGCGGTTCGGGTCTTCCTTGACGGGCTTCACCTCGACGATGAACTGCGTGTCCGTCTGGTACGCCGAATATTCCCAGATGCCGCGCGGCTCGATCACCATGCGCGCGTTGCCGCCCTGCTCGAACGTGTCCACGAACTTCACCGGCGTGCCGAAGTCACCCACGTCGAGGCGGCGAACGAGGTTGCGCGGGACGTTGGTGTTGATGAAGTCGACCAGCAGCTGGCGGCCTTGCTGGCGGATGTCGATGCCGATGTTGGCCGACGAGAGGTCCACGATCACGCGGCCCTCCGACGTCTGCCCGCGGCGGAAATCGACGTCGCGCAGCGAGAATCGCGTCGTGGTGCCCGCGGGCGACTCGGCGAACATCGTGGTCGCCGCCTGCGCCTGCGCACCGGCGCTGGGCGCGGCCTGCGAGGCATCGATCGTGACCACCAACTGGTTTCCGTCCACCGCCTGTGTGTAGGTGAGCGTGCGCGCGAGGTTCATCACCAGGCGCGTGCGGTTGCCCGTCTGCACGATGGATACGCTCTTAAGGTCGCCTTCGCCGGCTTCGATCTGGTTGCGGTTCAGGCCGTTGGCCGTGTCGGGAAGGTCGATGGCGATGCGCGGCGGGTTGCTGACCGTGAAGCCCTGCGGCACCGCGGCGAGGGCCTCCTTCATGCCCACCTTGACGATGATCTTCCCGCCCTGCACCTGGGAGAAGTTGATCGAATCGACGCTGTTCTTGGCGCCCGATTGTGCCCACGCGAGCGGGGCGGCGAGCACGAGGGCCAGCGCCGCGAGCGCGGTCCCGATGTTGCCGATTGCGTTGCGGAGCGTCGTCATCACTTGCCTCCCCCTTTGCCGGTTTCCTCGAGAAGCGGCAGAACGCTCTGCCGCTCGGCCCAGTCGCCGGCGCTGTCCTGGACGATCTCCTTCAGCTTGATCTCGCTGTCGGTCACGTCCGTAATCAATCCGAAGTTCTGCCCCATGTAGTTGCCCTTCTTCACCCGGTAAAGGGTCTTGTCCGCCCTCACCAGCGCGTAGATGTCGTTGCCCTGCGAAAGCGTGCCCACCATCTTCAGCTGCTCGAGCGGGAAGGCCTCGAGCGGCTCCTTGCGGCGGTTCAGGTCGGGTGCGAGCGCCCCGCCGCCGCCTTCCTTGGGTGCGGCGAGCTTGCGCGGCTTGAACGGGTCGGGAAGGTCGAAGCCTTCATAGGTGAACGGCTCGAACGGCTTGACCGCCGGAAGCGGATCGATCCGCCGCGGCAGCCCCTTGTCGGAGTCGCGCACGAACTGCTTGAGCTCGTCCATCTCCGAGCTGCAACCGCCCAGCAGGGCGGCCGCCGCGAGGGGAATGAGGAGTCGCTTCATCATTTGGCTCCCGGCTTCTTCTTGGAGTCCTTGCGCTGCTTGGCGACCTCTTCCTCGTCGAGGTAGCGGTAGGTCTTGGCCACCGCTTCCATCGTGAGCTGGCCGTTCGGGCCGGGCGGGTCGAGCTTGAGGTCCGTGAGCAGCACGATGCGTGGCATCTTCGCCACGTCGCTCGCGAACGCGCCGAGGTCGTGGTAGTTGCCGGTCACGCGGATGTTGACCGGCAGCTCCGCGTAGAACTCGGTGAAGTTCTCCTTGTCGGCGGGCTTGAAGTAGTCGAACGCGAGCCCGCGTCCGAGGCCGGCCTGGTTGATGTCGATCAGGAGCGCGTCCATCTCGCTCTTGTTGGGCAGCTGCTTGAGCAGCGCCCCGAAGGACTGCTC
The DNA here is from genome assembly GCA_035501715.1 of Usitatibacter sp. Classification (GTDB taxonomy): domain Bacteria; phylum Pseudomonadota; class Gammaproteobacteria; order Burkholderiales; family Usitatibacteraceae; genus Usitatibacter. The sequence continues at coordinate 25,121 of DATJVS010000167.1, read as the reverse complement.
GATCTCCGCGCGCTGCTGCTTGTACGCGTCCAGGTTCACGGCGAGCTTCTTCTTCTCGAGGAAAGTCTCCTTGAGCTTCGCGACGTCCTCGCGCCCCTTGTCTATGGCATCCAGCTGCGACTGCCAGAAGACGAAGTAGGCGGCCACCTGCAGCGCGATGAAGATCAGCACAAAGGCGCCCGCCTTGACCGGCCAGGGCCAGTTGCCGGGCTGCTTCGGATCGAGTTGCCGTAGCTCTTCGATCAGGTTCATTTCGCCCCCGCCTTGCCCGCCGCGCCCTTGCCCGAGCCGCCGCGGGAATCCTCGGGTTGCGCGCGCTTGATCGAGATGTTCATGTTGAACTCGTTGATGCGCGACCCGCTCTTGTCATTGGCCGTCGTGGCGCGGATCTCCACGAGCTCCGGATTCTCCAGGTACGGCGAGGCGCCGAGGTTGCGCATGAGCGTGGACACGCGCGCGTTCGACTGCGCGTATCCGACGATATTCACCTTGCGCCCGGTCTGCTTCACCTGCTTGAGGTAGACGCCCTCGGGAAGCTGGCGCAGCAGCTGGTCGAGCAGCTGCACGGGCTCCGAGCGGTTGCTCTGCAGGCCTTCGACGACCTGCTTCTTCGCGAGCAGCGCCGCCGTCTCCTCGCGGATCTTGCGGATCTCCTCGATCTGCTTGTCGAGCTTGTCGATCTCCTGCTTCATGTAGGCGACGTTGCGCTGCTGCTGGTCGACACCCTGGTCGAGGAAGAACCAGACGGTGCCCGCGACCAGCAGGCCCAGGACCACGGCGATGCTCGCGAGGACCGCGAACTGCTGCTGGCGGCGCTTTCGCTTTTCCTCGCGGTGCGGAAGTAGGTTGACGCGGATCATGACGGGTCGAACCTCCGCATCGCGAGCCCGCACGCCACCATGAGCGACGGCGCATCGATGGTGAGCTGCCGCGGCTTGATCTTCGACGACAGCGCCATATTCGCGAAGGGGTTCGCGACCACGGTGTGGACCTGCGTGCGCTGCGCCACCATCTCCTCCAGCCCGTCGAGCATCGCGCAGCCGCCCGTGAGCAGGATGTGGTCGACCTTGTTGAATTGCGTCGACGTGAAGAAGAACTGAAGGGCGCGCTGGATCTCAAGCACGATCTTCTCGTTGAAGGGCTGGAGGACGTCGGGCCCGAAGTTCTCGGGCAGGTTGCCCACGCGCTTGGCCGCTTCGGCTTCCTCCGCCGGCATGTCGAACTGGCGTGCGATGTCCTGCGTGAGGTTGTTGCCGCCGATCTGCTGCTCGCGGGTGTAGACGGTCTGCCCGTTGTGCACGACGGTGACCCGCGTGACTGTGGCGCCGATGTCGACGATGACGGTCACGTCGCCCTCGGAGATGCCGGAGCTGCCGCCGCAGATGAGCTCGAAGGCGGTCTGCGCGCAGAAGGACTCCACGTCCATGACGATCGTCTTGAGACCTGCGGCCTCGGCGGCCGCCACGCGGTCCTCGATCTTTTCCTTGCGGGAAGCGGCGATCAGGACTTCGACCTCGTCGTCGCCCGACGGCGCCGGACCCAGCACCTGGAAGTCGAGGTTCACCTCGTCCAGGGAGAACGGAATGTACTGGTTGGCCTCGCCCTGGACCTGGACCTCCATGTCCTCTTCACGCTGGTTGCCCGGCAGGATCACCTTCTTGGTGATCACCGCGGCCGCGGGAAGGGCAAGCGCGATCGTCTTGATCCGCGAGCCGAGGGTCTTGTGGGCACGCTTGATGGCCTCGCCGGCCGCTTCGATGTTGGCGATGTTCCCGTCGACCACCGTGTCCTTGGGGAGCGGCTCGATAGCGTACCGCTCGACGCGGTAAACGTTACGGCCAGCCTCCGCGATCTCCACCATCTTGACCGAGGACGAGCTGATGTCGCAGCCCACGAGGGGCGGCGCTTTCGCTTTCAGGAAATCGAACTGGGCGGCTAATTTTTCTTTAAGCATGGTGGAAGGTTAGCACCCAAACGAAGAATCTACTTTAGATGCTAGCAACAAGTCCTAGGCCTGTAAAGCATTTTGTGGCAAGGCCTTAGCGTGAGCGCAGCGACTATAATGGCCTCGGTGAAATGAACTTTCGCGAATGGCCCGTCGGTCCCATCCCGCCGGAACCGCGCCCGCAGCCCCGATGACTTCCCGTTGGTGGTTTTACCCGGCACTGATCGCCGTCTCCCTTGCGCTGGTCGCCATGGGCGTGGGCGCGCTCACCGTCGTCCTGCTTTGGCCCAACTTGCCGAGCCTCGACGTCCTGACCGACTATCGGCCGAAGGTGCCGCTGCGCATCTACAGCGCCGAAGGCGAGCAGATCGGCGAGTTCGGCGAGGAAAAACGCGCCGTGGTGAAGATCCAGGACGTCCCCCAGGTGATGAAGTCGGCGATCCTGGCCGCCGAAGACGACCACTTCTACCAGCATGGAGGCGTGGACTTCGGGGGCGTGGCGCGGGCCGCCTGGGCGAACCTCCAGGGGCGGCGGGAGGGCGCCAGCACGATCACCATGCAGGTCGCCCGGACCTTCTTCCTCACGCGGGAGAAGACCCTGGCGCGCAAGCTCTCCGAGGTCCTTCTCGCCTTCAAGATCGAGGCCAACCTCACCAAGGACCAGATCCTGGAGCTCTATATCAACCAGATCTTCCTGGGACAGAGGGCCTACGGCTTCGCGTCGGCGGCCAACGTCTATTTCGGGAAGAACCTCGCGGACCTGACTCCGGCCGAGGCCGCGATCCTGGCGGGCCTGCCCCAGGCGCCCTCCCGGCAGAACCCGTTCGTGAATCCGAAGAAAGCCCAGTGGCGCCAGCAATATGTGCTCCGAAGGATGCACGATCTCGGCTGGATCACCGACGATCAATACAAAAAGGCGCTTTCCGAGCCTCTTCGACTCAACCCGAACCAGCGCGAAACGTACGTAGTGAGGGCTGACTACGTGGCGGAAATGGCCCGGGCCGCCGTTTACGAGCAGTTCGGGGAGCCCGCCTACGTGAATGGGCTCAAGGTGTACACGACGATCCGCCGCAAGAACCAGGAGTCGGCCGACGAATCGCTTCGCGCCGGGCTGCTCGAGTACGACCACCGGCACGGCTACCGGGGGCCCGAAGGCAGCGTGGACCTTCCGGCGCAGGCGTCCGAGGTGGAAGACGCGGTCGAGGACGCCCTCTCCGATCGCGATCCGGTGAACGATCTGGTCCCCGCTGTGGTGCTCGAGGCATCCCCCACCGCGGTGCGCGCCATGATCCGTCGCGGCGAGGAGGTCAAGATCACCGGCGAGGGCCTGAAGTTCGCCGCACGCGCGCTGGCCGACAAGAATCCGGACCATTCGATCCACCGCGGCTCCATCATCCGGCTGCAACCCGGCGAGAAGGGGGCGTACTCGATCTCCCAGGTGCCCAAGGCCGAGGCGGCGCTGGTGTCGCTCGACCCCAGCAACGGGGCGATCCTCGCGCTCGCGGGTGGGTTCGACTACAACGCGAACAAGTTCAACCACGTGACCCAGGCCTGGCGCCAGCCCGGCTCGAGCTTCAAGCCGTTCATCTACTCCGCCGCGCTCGAGAAGGGGTTCACGCCCGCTACCGTGCTCAACGACGCCCCGTTCGTGATCGACGCGTCCAAGACGGGAGGGCAGCTGTGGGAGCCGAAGAACTACGACGGCAAGTACGAGGGGCCGATGCGGCTTCGCACGGCGCTCGCCAAGTCGAAGAACATGGTCTCCATCCGCCTGCTCCAGGCGATCGGGACCGGATACGCGCAGGACTACATCCAGCGGTTCGGGTTCGAGGCGAAGATGCACCCGGCCTACCTCACGATGGCTTTGGGCGCCGGATCGGCCACGCCCTTGCAGATGGCGACGGCCTATTCGGTCTTCGCCAACGGCGGCTATCGCGTGAAGCCCTGGTTCATCTCGCGCATCGAGGACAACAAGGGGCAGGTCCTGTATTCGGCCAAGGCCGAGGTCGCCGGCGAGGACGCGGAGCGGGTCCTCGACGAGCGCAACGCATTCCTCATGACCACGCTCATGCGCGACGTCGTGCGCTATGGCACCGGCGCCAAGGCGATGGCGCTGGGCCGGCAGGACCTCGCCGGGAAGACGGGGACAACGAACGACCACGTCGACGCATGGTTCTGCGGATTCCAGCCCCAACTGGTCGCCGTCGCGTGGATCGGTTTCGACACGCCGGGCAACCTCGGCAACAACGAGACCGGTGGGGTCGCCGCGTTGCCGATCTGGATGGGTTACATGGGGCAGATGCTGAAAGGCGTGCCCGAGACCGATCTCGCGGTGCCGCCGGGAATCGTCGCCGTGAATATCGACCCCGGCACGGGATTGCGCGAGCATGACGGCGGAGCGGGAAAGACGACGGAGTTTTTCTACCAGGAGTCGCAGCCGCCGTTCGGCGACGACAACGCGATCGCCCGCGGGGCCCGTCCTCCCGAGGAAGTGAAGAACCAGATCTTCTAGAAGGCTTGCGATGCCCAAGTCCCGGTCGCGACGCGACAGCAACCTGCGCAGGCAACTCGCGTACATGGCCGCGAGGCTGATGGCCGAGGACGGCGTGGCCGACTATGGGACGGCGAAGATGAAGGCCGCGCGGCAGGCGGGACTCGTCGATGCAAACCTCCTGCCCGACAACCAGGAGATCGAGGAAGCCCTGCGCGAGTACCAGGGGCTCTACCAGAAGGACGAGCAGCCCGCGCGGTTGAGGCGCCTTCGCGAGGTGGCCGTGAAGGTGATGCGCGAGTTCGGCGATTTCCGCCCGGCGCTCGTCGGATCGGTCCTTTCGGGGACCGCGGGGCTGCATTCGGACGTGAACCTGCAGCTGTTCACCGACGATCCCAAGGCGCTCACGCTCTTCCTCGTGAATCGCCGCTACCGCTTCGAGGAGGGCTCGCGCCGCATCCGCCGCGGCGAGCGCCTGGAGGAGGTGCCGCAGATCTGCCTCGACGTCGAGGACGTCACCGTCACGCTCACGGTGCTCGACCGCGACGACGAGCGCATGCCGCTTCGCTCTCGGGCCGATGCCGGCGATGCGCCTTCGCGCGCACGCCTCGCGGAAGTGGAAGCGCTGCTCGCGCGCTAGGCGCGGCGAAGCCGCTCGGCGGCCTCGAGCGCGAAATACGTAAGGATCGCGTCGGCGCCGGCGCGCTTGAAGCCGAGCAGCGCCTCCATCATGCAGGCGTCGCCGTCGATCCAGCCGTTCTGCGCGGCGGCCTTGAGCATCGCGTACTCGCCGCTCACCTGGTAGACGAAAGTCGGCACGCCGAATCGCTCCTTCACCCGGCGCACGACGTCCAGGTACGGCATGGCCGGTTTCACCATCACGAAGTCCGCGCCCTCCTCGAGATCGAGGGCCACTTCGCGCAGCGCCTCGTCGGAGTTGCCCGGATCCATCTGGTAGGACTTCTTGTCGCCCTTGCCGAGGTTTGCGCCGGAACCCACGGCGTCGCGGAAAGGCCCGTAGAACGCCGACGCGTACTTGGCCGCATACGCGAGGATGCGCACGTGGATGTGCTTCCTCTCATCCAGCGCCTGGCGGATCGCCCCTACGCGCCCATCCATCATGTCCGACGGAGCCACGATGTCGGCGCCTGCCTGCGCGTGGGACAGCGCCTGCTTCTGAAGCACCGGCAGGGTCGCATCGTTGTCCACGTAGCCGTCCGCATCGACCAGTCCGTCCTGCCCGTGTGTCGTGTACGGATCCAGGGCCACGTCGGTGATCACGCCCATTTCGGGGAAACGCTTCTTCACCTCGCGTATGCAGCGAGGCACCAGGCCGTCGGGATTGAAGGACTCCTCGGCGCCCGCCGTCTTGAGCGCCGTCTCGATCACGGGGAAGAGGACGATCGCGGGAATGCGCAATGTGAGCGCTTGCTCGACGATACGAAGAAGCTCGTCGATGCTTCGGCGCGACACGCCGGGCATCGATGGCACTGCCTCGACCACGCCCCGCCCTTCGCGGATGAAGACCGGAAGGATCAGGTCGTCGGTGGCGAGGCGCGATTCGCGCACCAGGCGCCGCGTGAAATCGTCGCGGCGGTTGCGGCGCATGCGCCGCGAGGGAAATCGTCCGGAATTCAAGGTGATTTCAGCGCATCACGAATGGGTCGGGAACTTTATCACGCGGCACTGCTCTCATCGGATGAAGGGTTACTCCTTCCCCGCTTCTCCTCCCTGAGCGGGAGCCTTAATCCCAATTAAGGCATTTTTGGCCCCGGCTTTACTCCCCTTTAGCCGGGGCTTTTGTTTTTTCGCGCCGCCAGGCGCGCGAGCTCAGCGGCCGCTTCCTCCACGCCGTCTCCCTTCAGGCTCGAGAAGAGTTGCGCGGTGGCGCCGGGACAAAGCTGTTGCAAGTCGCGCCGGACCGTTGCAAGTGTTTGCTGGCCCGCCTGGCGCGAGATCTTGTCGGCTTTCGTGAGCAGCGCATGGACCGGGCGCCCCGCATCGCGCAGCCAGTCGATGAGGCGCCGGTCGAGCGGCGTGAGGGGATGGCGAACGTCCATCACGACGACCACGCCCGCGAGCGATGCGCGGCTCGCGATATAGCCGCCCACGAGCTCCTCCCAGTGGCGCTGCACCTCCGCCGGAACGCCGGCGTAGCCATACCCCGGAAGGTCCACGAGGAACGCCGCGTCGCCGAGGGAGAAGAAATTGATGAGCTGCGTGCGCCCGGGCATCTTGCTCACGAAAGCGAGCCGCCTGCGCCTCGCGAGCGCATTGATCGCGCTCGACTTGCCCGCGTTGCTTCGCCCCGCGAAAGCGAGCTCCGGGACCCCGGGCGCCGGGAGCTCCTTCGGATCGTGCACCGAGAGCCTATACGTCGCCTTCGCGAGCGGAAGGAAAGGTTGCGATCGCGGGACGCTGGCGGGGGAACGCCGCGCTACGCTAAAATCCGCGTTTCGCTTTTCGTCCTTCCTGTTTCCGCGAGGTTCCCGAATGCGTCTCCTTACCACGGGTTTTGCCGGGCTCATGGCGCTAGTCTACGCAAGCGTCGTCGGCGCGGCCGGCGAATCCAGGCCCGACCTGCAGCGTGGCCAGCAGATCGCCACGACGGTGTGCGCGGCATGCCATGGCGCAAATGGCGTGAGCCCTTCGCCCGCGCAACCCCATCTCGCCGGCCAGCACGCGGGCTACATTGCCGCCCAGCTCGCGGCGTTCAAGTCGGGCGCGCGCGCCAATCCCATCATGCAAGGGATGGCCGCGACCTTGTCGCCGGAGGACATGCAAAGCGTCGGCGCGTACTTCGCGATGCAGAAGCCCGTGCAATCGGCGGCGCACGACAAGGCGCTTGCCGAGGCCGGGCAGACGATCTGGCGCTCGGGCAACAAGGCGCTCGGCGTTCCGGCCTGCGCGGGCTGCCACGGCGCCGGCGGACACGGGATCCCCGTGCAATACCCGCGCCTCGCGGGACAGTACCCGGACCTCCTGCTGGGCTGGCTCAAGGCCTATGCGAATGGAACGCGCTCGAGCGACGTGATGGGGCCGATCGCGGCGCGGCTCGCCGAGCCCGACATGAAGGCGGTCGTCGAGTACATCTCGGGGCTGCAGTAAGCGCCTCCCTACGCGGCGTCCCTCACGCGGGCCCCGGGCGGCAGCGGAGCGGTGGCCGCCACGGTCCTGTTCTTCCCTTCGCGCTTGGCGCGGTAGAGGGCCTCGTCGGCGGCGCGCTGCAGCGCTTCCGCATCGGCTCCGTGATCCGGAAAGAGGCTCACGCCCACGCTCGCCGAAAGTCGCGCCGTGGCCCCGTCGAGCGCAAAGGGCTCGGCGAGCGCCTCGCGTAGCTTCTCCGCTACCCCCAGTGCGCCTTCCAGCGTGGTCTGCGGAAGGATCGCGAGGAATTCGTCGCCCCCCAGGCGTCCTACCGTGTCCGAGGCTCGCACGCAGGTGCGCACGCGATCGCCTACCTGCACCAGGACTCGATCGCCCGCAGCATGGCCCCACGTGTCGTTCACCGCCTTGAAGCCGTCGAGATCGAACATCAGCAGCGCGAAGCTCTCCGAGGCGCGCCGCGCGCGCGCGGTCTCCTGGGAAAGGCGATCGGCGAGCAGCGCGCGATTGGGCAGCCCCGTCACGGCATCGTAGTGCGCCATGTGCTCCATGCGACGCACCGCCGCGCGCTCACGGCCCTGCACCCGGCCGTAGGCGATCGAAAGCATTCCCAGCACCGCGATCGCGACCACGAGCAGGCCGGCGATGTAGTGGCGCAGGCGATCGCCGAGCTCGATCTGCGCGGCGGTCCGGTCGTCGACCCGGCGGGTCTGCGCTTCGAGGGAGCGGTCGATCGCGCCCGTGGCCTCGTCGCTCAAGGCGTCGGCCCGTTGCGCGAGCGCGTCCGCCGATTCGACCCCGTGCGCGTCGCGCACCTGCGGGATCGAGCGGGCATGCACGATGAGCATCCGCGCGCTGTCGGCGATCGGTCCGATGACCGCGAGGTCCGGATCGCTCGCGGCGCGGGATTCGAGGGCGGCGAGATCGCGCTCCACGTCGGAGGAACGCGTCTCGATGCTCGCGTACGCCGACGACTCGCCGGTGCGCGCGCCCAGGCGCGCCGCCGAGCGAAGCTCGACCACCTGTGTCCTCAGCCCGTGCAGGCCATCCTTCACCCGCTGCGCGGCGATGACCTCGCGGTTCACGCGGGCCTCGCGGTCCAGGTCCAGGAGCACGAACACGGCGAGCGCCACGATGATCGCGCCCGCGAAGGCGAGTCCGAGTCCGGCGAGGCGGGCCCGCGACGGAAGGATGCGCATCCTAGCTGCGCATCGAAGCGAAGGCCGCGCGCGCCGCCGCCACGGTTGCCGCGATGTCGGATTCGGAGTGGGCCGCGGAAACGAAGCCCGCCTCGAACGCGGAAGGCGCGAGGTACACGCCACGCTCGAGCATCGCGTGGAAGAAACGGTTGAAGGACTCGCGATCGGACTGCATCACCTGGGCGAACGAGGCCGGCGCCTCGGCGCGGAAGAAGATGCCGAACATGCCGCCCGCGCTTGCCCCGCTGAACGGCACGCCCGCGGCGCGCGCTTCGCCGACGAGTCCCTGCACGAGCTTCGCCGTGGAGGCGCCGAGCCTGTCGAGGAATCCGGGCTCGAGCACGCGGCGAAGCGTCGCGAGCCCCGCGGCCACGGCGACGGGATTGCCGGACAGCGTTCCGGCCTGGTACACGGGCCCCACGGGAGCCAGCTTCTGCATGATCTCGCGCCGGCCGCCGAACGCGCCCACCGGCATACCTCCGCCGATCACCTTGCCCAGAGTGGTGAGATCGGGCGTGACGCCGAAGATTCCCTGCGCGCCCCGTGCTCCCACGCGAAAACCCGTCATCACCTCGTCGAAGAGCAGCACCGCGCCGTGGCGCGTGCAAAGACGGCGAAGGGCGTTGATGAATTCGTCCGAGGGCCGCACGAAATTCATGTTGCCCGCGATGGGCTCGAGCACGACGGCCGCGATGTCCTTGCCGTGGCGGGCGAATGCATCCTCGGCCTGCTGCGGATCGTTGTAGTCGAGCACCAGCGTGTGCGAGGTGAGTTCGGCCGGCACGCCGGCCGACGTGGGATTGCCGAACGTAAGCGCGCCCGAGCCCGCTTTCACCAGCAGGAAATCGCTGTGGCCGTGGTAGCAACCCTCGAACTTCACGATGACCGGGCGCCCGGTGTAGCCGCGCGCCAGCCGGAGGGCGCTCATCACCGCCTCGGTGCCCGAGCTCACGAGCCGCACCTGCTCCATCGAGGGCAGGCTCGCCGTGAGGACCTCCGCCATCTCGAGCTCGCGCGCGGTGGGCGCGCCGAACGACAGGCCCTGCCGCGCCGCCGCCGCGACCGCTTCCACGACTTCGGGATGCGCGTGCCCGAGGATCAGCGGGCCCCAGGACCCGACGTAATCGATGTACTCGCGGCCGTCCTCGTCGATCACGCGCGAGCCGTGGCCCTCGCGGAAGAACACGGGCGTGCCGCCCACGGCGCGGAATGCGCGCACCGGCGAATTCACTCCGCCCGGAATCAGCTGCTGCGAACGCTCAAAGAGCTCGTTGCTTCGCCGGCCCACGTTCCTCCTCCTGGATCTTGTCGAATCGATTCGAGAATGCGCGTGCCGCCCCGAGCACGTCGGGCGCCGCAAAGAGCGCGGTGATCACCGCGAGCATGTCGGCGCCCGCGCGCAGCGCCTCGTCCGCGTTGTCCAACGTGATGCCGCCGATGGCCGCGACGGGAAGCCCCGAGAGGCGCCGCGCCTCGGCGATGCTCGCGAGCGCGGCACGAACGGCCTGCGGCTTGGTGGACGATGCGAACACGCTGCCGATTCCCACGTAGTCCGCACCCTGCGACGCCGCGATGCGCGCGCGCGCCGGATCCGAATAGCACGAGACGCCGATGATGGCGCCCGGCAGCGCCTTGCGCGCTTCGGCGACGCTCGCGTCGTCACGGCCCAGGTGCACCCCGGCGGCGCCCGAGACCCGGGCGAGCTCCACCGAGTCGTTCACGATGAGCGGCACGCCGAAGGAACCGCACAGGGCGACGAGGCGCCGCGCCTGTTCGCGCGCGAGGGACGGCGGAGCCGATTTCGCGCGGTATTGCACGAGTGCGGCGCCGCCTTCGAGGCACAGTTCGACGCGCGAGGCGAGCTCGGCGGTATCCGCGCATTCGGGCGTGATGGCGTAGAGGCCTCTCAACCGCTCGCGCATCCTACTTCTCGTCGTCGCCCGTGTCGCGCGCCCAGAAGAGGCGATCGGGCAGGTGCTGTCCCATGCCCGGGCGGAACGCGTGCGCAAGCGCCTGCCATGTGTAGTCCTGCGCTTCGTAGACGGCATCGCCGATGTCGAGGCCGCGCGCGAGGTTGGCGGCGAGCGCCGAGGCGAGCGTGCACCCGGACCCGTGGTAGCTGCCGGGAAGGCGTTGCCAGGTGTCCGCGCGCAGCACGCCGCCGCGGTGGTAGAGCGTGTTCACCACGTCGGCCGTGGAATCGTGGGTGCCCGTGACGAGCACGTACTCGCAGCCGCTGTCGAGCAGCGCCTGCGCGCAGTCGGCGAGATTCGCAGTGTCGTTCTCGTCCTCGCCCGCAAGGCGCTTGAGCTCCGGGATATTCGGCGTGACCACGGTGCTTTGCGGCACGAGGAGCTCGCGGATCGCGGTCACCATGTCCTCGCCGGCGAACTCGTCGCCGCGTCCCGAGGCGAAGACGGGATCGAGCACGAGCGGGACGTCGGGATAGTCGGAGACCACCTCGGCCACCATGGTCACGATCTCCGTCGAGCCGAGCATTCCCATCTTGAACGCGGCCACGGGCATGTCTTCGAGGATGCAGCGGGCCTGGTCGGCCACCCAGTCCGGATCGATCGCGAGGAACGACTCGACTCCGGCCGTGTCCTGCACGGTGAGCGCCGTCACCACGGACAGCGGATAGCAGCCCATGCTCGCGAGCGCGAGGATGTCGGCCTGCAGGCCCGCGCCGCTCGTGGGATCGCTCGCCGCGAACGTGAGGACCGCTGGAAGGGATGGGGTTGTCTCGTTCATGGGGAAGGGCCGCGAGCGGGGGGTTACACTTGAAACCCGGCCGCGTTGCGCGCATTTACCGGGGATCCTAGGATGCTTGTTTCAGCGCGCGAGGCGTTGCTTCCGACCATTCTACTCAACCGCCACCGCGTTCGCCTATGTCATCCGCTGCCACCGAAACCCGAACCCTCAAGTCCTGGCGCTGCCTCGCCTGCGGTCTCATCTACGACGAGGCCGAGGGTTGGCCCGACGACGGCATCGCGCCGGGGACGCGCTGGGAAGACATCCCGGCCGGCTGGTGCTGCCCCGAGTGCGGGGCGCGCAAGGAGGACTTCGAGATGGTTGAATTCTAGGTTCATACACCATTTCGAAAGAACTTTAGGAGAAACAACTTAGCAATTGTTTTGGCAGTAAAAAGTTGTTTTGACAGGACAAATGGAATAATCTGCTTTTCCTATAGGGAACGCGGCAGGATGCGGCTCGGGAAGGAGGGGGAGCTGGCATAGGCGAACGGCCCGGGATCGCGGCCCGCGGATGCGCGGGCACCCTTCGCTCCCGCATTTGCCGACAACGAGATCGAGAGAGCGCTTGGCGGATTCCAAGAACCTCACGGGCGTGCGCGTGATGGTCATCGACGACAGCAACACGATCCGGCGAAGCGCGGAGATATTCCTCATGCAGGCCGGCTGCCAGGTGATCCTCGCTGAGAACGGTTTCGATGCGCTCGCGAAGATCGCCGACCACCAGCCCGACCTGATCTTCGTCGACATCATGATGCCTCGCCTGGACGGCTACCAGACCTGCGCGCTCATCAAGAAGAACGGCAAGCACCGCGCCACGCCGGTGATCATGCTTTCCTCGAAGGACAGCCTCTTCGACCGCGCGCGCGGCCGGATGGTGGGCAGCGACGAGTACCTCACCAAGCCCTTCACCAAGGAGAGCCTGTTGAGGGCCGTGGAGTCGCACCTCGCGCAGCGCAGCCCCGCGTGAACCCGAATTTCAGCAATGGAGTGACCTAGGAACATGGCGATCAAGAAAATCATGGTGGTGGACGACTCGCCCACCGAGCGCGCATTCATGGAAGGCGTCCTCAGGAAGCGCGGCTACGACGTTCTCCTCGTGGAAAGCGGCGAGACCGCGATCGAGCGCGCCAAGAGCGAGCAGCCCGACCTCATCCTCATGGACGTGGTGATGCCGGGCTTGAACGGCTTCCAGGCCACGCGCGCGATCACGCGCGAGGACAAGACCAAGCACATCCCCGTGATCATCTGCACCACCAAGGACCAGGAGACCGACAAGATCTGGGGCCTGAGGCAGGGCGCCAAGGACTACGTGACCAAGCCCATCAGCGAGAACGATCTTCTCGAGAAGATCAAGGCGCTGGGGTAGCGCATGGCGCGGCGCACGGGCCTTCGCGAGTTCCAGCTTTCCGTTGCGGAGCGCATCCGCACGGCGGCTTCGCGCGCGGCGCTTTCGTCCAAGCTGGGCTTCCAGGTGGGCAACGAGAACTGGTTCGTGGCGCTGCACCAGGTGAACGAGGTGATCCCCGTCCCGCCCACGGTCTCCGTGCCGCTCACCCAGGCATGGTTCCGCGGCGTTTCGAACGTGCGCGGCAACCTCTACAGCGTCATCGATTTTTCCGCGTTCGGCGGCGGAGAGCCCATCACCGCGGGCGTCGAGCGGCGCGTGATCCTCGTCTCCGATCGCCTGGTGCCGGGAGCGGGCCTGCTCGTGTCGCGCATGCTCGGCCTTCGCAGTCCGGAGCAATTCACGGCCGCGTCGCGGCCGCCCAACGCGCCGCCCTGGGTGGCGGCTGCATACACGGACGCCGGCGCGACGCGCTGGCTCGAGCTCGATTTGCCCGCCCTCGTTCGCGAGCAGCGGTTCCTGGAAGTCGGCGTGTAGGAGAACTCGGCCCATGGCAAAAGCACAACCGAAACCCAAGTCCTCGATCGGCGATTTCTTCAAGCGCCTCGGCGGCAGTGGATCCAAGCCCAAGGCCGCGGCCCGCCCCGGCTCGGGTTCCGTCGCCTCGTCGACCATGACCAACATCCGCGCGGTGAGCGAGACCCGCCCCGGGACGCGCCCGGCCAAGGCGGCGAAGGCCGAAGCGGGCGGCTCCGCGATGGCGGGTTTCCGCGTCCCCTTCATCGGCGATCGGCCGATCACCTCGCAGATGCAGATCCTCGGCACCGCCGCGGCGCTGCTGCTGCTGCTGACCGCCGGCGCGGTGTACCTGGACACGACCACGCGCACGCGCAACGCGACCTACGTGTCCATCGCGTCCCAGATGCAGTTCCACACGCAGCGCCTCGCGAAAGCGGCGGGCCTCGCCGCGCGCGGGCAGCAGGCCTCGTTCCTGCAGCTGCAGGACAGCCGCGACGAATTCGCGCAATACCTGAAGACGCTGCAGGAAGGCGGCTTCGCCTTCGGCGTGAACGTTCCGCCCGCCCGGCAGAACGACGCGCTCCTGAGTCGCGTGGAGGACGTGGCCAAGCGCTGGCCCGACACCGCCGCGGCCGCCACAACGATCCTCAACGCACAGAAAGACCTCGTGGCCCTCGCGCAGAACGTGGCGCAGGTTCGTAGCGGCGCGGACGACCTCGCCACCCAGACGCAGGAGCTCACCGGCCTCATGCAGCAATCGGGCTCGGCGGCGAGCCAGGTACTGCACGCCAACCGCATCACGTTCCTCGCCGAGCGCCTGGGGCGCGGTGCCGCGGAGATCCTGGGCTCCGAGGTGATCGATCCGGAGGTGCCGTTCCTCATCGGCAAGGACACGAACGAGACGCGCACGCTGATCCAGGCCCTCGAGAACGGCAACGATTCGATGGGGATGACCGCGGTGCGCGACTCCGATTCGCGCGCGAAGCTCGTGGACCTCAAGAAGACCTTCGCCACCTTCGAGCAGAACGCGGGCCCGATCCTTCGCGAGCTGCAGAAGCTCATCTCGGCCCGGCAGGCGGGCGCGAGGCTCCAGGCCGGCAGCGAGCAGCTGCAGGCCGCGGTGCAGGCGCTGCAGACCACGCTGCAGGACGAGACGTCGAACCTCTCGCTCGTCGCGATCGCGGTCCTGGGCACGCTCCTCGTGATCGTGCTCGCCCTCACGGCCCTCGCGTTCCTCGCCGACTCGCGGCGCAGCGCGACCGACGCCGAAGCCGAGAACAAGCGCAACCAGGAGGCGATCCTTCGGCTGCTGAACGAGATGGGCGACCTCGCCGACGGCGACCTCACCGTGCGCGCGCAGGTGACCGAGGACATCACGGGCGCCATCGCGGACTCGATGAACTACACGATCGACGAGCTGCGCACCCTGGTCACGGGCGTGAACAACGCGGCGATCCAGGTGACGCAGAAGACCGCGCAGGCGCAGTCGATCTCCGCGGAGCTGCTGGGTGCGGCCGAGCGCCAGTCGAAGGAGATCGAGGAGACCACGGCGCAGGTGTTGCAGGTCTCCCGCTCGATCTCGGAAGTGTCTTCCACCGCCGAGGAGGGCGCGCGAGTCGCGCAGCGCTCGCTCGCCGCCGCCGACAAGGGCCGCGCCGCGGTGCAGAACTCGATCACGGGCATGAACGACATCCGCGAGCAGATCCAGGAGACGTCGAAGCGGATCAAGCGACTGGGCGAAAGCTCGCAGGAGATCGGCGAGATCGTGGAGCTGATCTCGGACATCACCGAGCAGACGAACGTGCTCGCGCTGAACGCCGCCATCCAGGCCGCGTCGGCCGGCGAAGCCGGGCGCGGCTTCTCGGTGGTTGCGGAGGAGGTCCAGCGCCTCGCGGAACGCTCCGGCGAGGCCACGAAGCAGATCGGCGCGATCGTGAAGACGATTCAGGCCGACACCCAGGACGCCGTGGCGGCCATGGAGAAATCGACAATGGGCGTGGTGGAGGGCGCGAAGCTCTCCGACGCGGCGGGCCAGGCGCTGTCCGAGATCGACTACGTGTCGAAGAACCTCGCGCAGCTGATCCAGACGATCTCCCAGGCGACCAACACGCAGGCCAACGCGACCACGCGAGTCGCGCAGAACATGCAGGAGATCCTCGAGATCACGCGGCAGACGACGCGCGGCACGCAGCAGGCCGCGGGCTCGATCCGCGACCTCGCCGCGGTGGCCCAGGAGCTCAAGAACTCGGTCGCGGGCTTCAAGCTGTAGGCGCGGAAAAGGGCGAAGACAAAGATGGCAGCGAATCCGGCGACCGATTTCGACCTTGGCCCGCTCTCGTGGGTCAAGACGGAGATCGACCATTCGCTCAACCAGGCGCGCGAGAACCTGGACAAGCTCGCGGCCAATCCCGCCGACCGGGCCCCGGCCAAGTACATCCTCACGCACCTTCACCAGGCCACGGGTGCGCTCGCGATGGTGGGCCTGGGCGCCGCCACGCGCTTCAACGAGGAGCTCGAGAAGCTCGTCGCGTACCTCGAGGGCGAGGACGCCGCACGCCTGCCCGGATCGGTGGCCGTCGCGAAGAAGGGCATCTCGGCGCTCTCCACGTATCTCGACACGCTCCTCTCGGGGCAGGCCGATCATCCGATGCGGCTGCTCGCGCCCTACATCGAGCTCAACCGCACGCGCGGGCAGGTCGATGCCAACGAGGGCGACCTCTTCTATCCGGACCTCGGCGCGCCGCTTCCCGCGCTGCCCGCGGGCGAAGCGCTGGACGATGCGGTGCTCGCGAAGGCATTGGCCCTGCAGCGCCAGCAGTATCAGCAGGGGCTGCTGCGCGTGATCAAGGGCGCGGACGTTCCCGACGCGCTTCGCCAGATGCATGCGGCGGTGACCTCGATCGAGTCGCTGCAGGGCGCGACGCCCAATCGCCCGTTCTGGTCCGCGGCCGCCGGCTTCCTGGACGCGCTGGTGTTCGGCGGCCTCGACGTGACGCCGT
The DNA here is from genome assembly GCA_035501715.1 of Usitatibacter sp. GTDB lineage: Bacteria > Pseudomonadota > Gammaproteobacteria > Burkholderiales > Usitatibacteraceae > Usitatibacter. Next base: position 8,765 of record DATJVS010000167.1, on the reverse strand, counting down.
CGGTGAAGCCGCTCTTCGCCAAGCTCGACCAGCAGGTGAAGCAGCTGATCGAGGGCTCGGGGAAGGTGGCCGAGCGCCTCTTCCGCGACCTGCTGCTCATGGTCGGCCGCGCGAAGCCCGTCTCCGAGCGCATCGGCGTCCTCAAGCAGGCCTATCGCCTCGAGCAGCTGATCGCGGTGCCCGACCTCGGGCGCCAGGCTTCCGAGGACGACGAGGAGCTCGCCGCGCTCATCCGCGAGGTGCGCGAGCTCACCGCGCAACAGAAGGACACGTGGCTCAAGTACACGTCCGGCAACCGCGCCGCCCTCGAGCCTTTCGGCAAGCAGGGACAGGCGCTCGCCGATCGCGCCGCGCGATTGCCCAACCGCGACATCCACGCGGTGCTGCAACGGCTCACCGAAGTGGCGCCGCAGCTTCGCGCCAAGGCGATACCGCCCTCGGAAGGCCAGTCGCTCGAGGTGGCCACGGCGATGCTGTTCGTGGAATCGGCCCTCGAGAATTACTTCAAGCTCGGGCCCGATTTCTCGCGCCAGGCGAAGACCGTCACGGAGCGCCTGAAGAGCGCGATGGCGGGCGACGCGCTTGCGCCGGTGGACGCGATCGAAGGGGGCCTGCTCGACGAGATGACGCGGCGCGCGCAGGAAAAGCTCCTCATCTTCCAGGTCGGACAGGAAGTGCAGGTGAACCTGCAGAACATCGAGCAGGCGCTCGACGGCTTCTTCCGGGACGCGTCCAAGCGCCCCGAGCTTGCCGCGCTGCCCGCGCAGTTCGCGCAGGTGCAGGGCGCGTTGATGATCATGGAGCTGCAGGACGCCGCATCGCTCAATGCCGCGGTGATGGCGCGCGTGCAGCAGTTCGCCGAAGGCTCGCTCGACGGCACGGGCGAGGCCGCCGAGATGGTGGCCGACGGACTTTCGGCGCTGGGGTTGTACATCACCGCGCTGCAGCAGGGCTCCGCGAATCCGCGCGACGTGCTGATGCCCGCGCTGCTGCGCTTCGGCCTCGTGCAGCCGGAGCCGGTGGGCGTCGAGAGCGTGATTCGCCGCACCGGCACGGTCTCTCCGCTCGACATCGAGGTGCAGAAGCAGAAGGTGCAGGCGCTCTACCAGGACTGGACCGGCGCTCCCGAGCCCGCGACGCGCGAGAAGCTCGAGAAGGCCGTGGACGAGCTCAAGCGCGACGCCGCGGTCGTCGCGGATTCCACGGTGGCCAAGCAGAGCGAGGCGGCGCTGCAGGCGATCCAGGAGGCGGCGAGCCCGCAGCAGACCGGCGTCTTCCAGGCGATCCAGAGCCTTGCGCCCGAGAAGGCGCCCGAGACGCCCGCCCCCCAGGTAGTGCAGCTCGTGGACGCGCCGGGCGCGGAGATCGACCGCGAGCTGCTCGAGATCTTCCTCGAGGAGGCGGCCGAGGTCGTCGACACGATCGCCGCGAACCTCGCCGCGTGCCGTGACGCGCCGCACGACCGGGAAGCGCTCACCACCATCCGCCGCAGCTTCCACACCCTCAAGGGCAGCGGCCGCATGGTGGGCCTGATGGACCTGGGCGAGGTCGCGTGGCAGTGCGAGCAGGTGATGAACAAGTGGCTGAAGGATGAGAGGCCCGCCACGCCGGCGTTGCTCGAATTCATCGACCTCGCGCAGCAATCGTTCGCGCGCTGGGTGGGCGGGCTGAAGGAAGGCGCGGCTGTGTCCATCGATGCGAGCGAGATCACGCGTCGCGCCGATGCGCTGAAGAGCGGCGAGGAGGGCGTTGCCGCGCCGGCGCCCGTCCCCGCTCCCGAGCCGGCGATCGCCGCGCCGCCGCCCGTCGTCGAGGCGCCGGCCGCAGTGCCGTCCCGCGCTCCCGCAGGCGAAGTGGCCCCGGAATTCGAGTTCGAACCGCCGATCGTGCACACGCCGTTGCCGGCGATGAAGGCGGAAGTGGCGCCGGAGCAGGCCGCGGCCGATGCGCTCTCGTTCCTCGAGGAGGCGCCGAAGCCCGTGGAGGAGCTCGCGGCCATCGAACAGGTGCCCGAGGCCGCGCCGCCCGAGCCGATCGTCGAGGAGCCCGTGGCGGCCGAAGCGCCGGCGGCGCAAGCCGAAGCACCCAGGGCGGTGGAGCTCTCGTTCGAATCGCTCGACCTCTCGGCGCAGGAGGCGGCCCCCGCGCCTGCGCCCGAAGCGCCGGCGCCCGCCGCCGCGATGGCGGAGCTCGACGAGCTCATTCCCGCGGGCGCGGCCACGGAGGCCGAGAGCATCGCGGCCGAGCCCGAGCCCGAGCCCGAACCCGAGGCCGAGGCCGAGGCGGAAGTGCGCGTCGGCAACGTCGTGGTGCCGCGTGCGCTCTTCGAGATCTACATCGGCGAGGCCGAGCAGCACGCGGCAGTGCTCGATGCCGAGATGGCACGCATCGAGGCCGATCCCCTGCATCCCGTCGGCGCCGACTTCATGCGCGCGGCGCACACGCTCGCGAGCAGCTCGCGCACCACCGGATTCGAGGCGCTCGCGGACGTCTCGCACGCGCTCGAGAAGTGGCTCCAGGAAGCGATGGAGGTGCCGCCGGAGTTCGACGCGCATCGGCTCGCCACGACGCGCCGCGCGGTCGATGCGGCCACGGCGATGGTTCAATCGTTGCGCGGCCTCGCGGCGCCGTTTCCCCGCGAGGACATCGTGGCCGGGCTCACGGAGCTGCGCGACACGCTGCGCGCGGCGCGCCAGACCGGCGAGGGAACGCACATCAAGGTTCCCACTTTCCTGCGCGAGCCTCTCGAGGAGGAAAGGCCCGCCGCGGCCGAAGCGCCGCCCGCACCGATAGAGGCGGTGGTCCTGCCTTCCGTCGAGGCGATCGAGCCGGTCGCTGCGCCGCAGGCCGAGGCCGAGGTCCCCGTCGGCCCGTTCGAGGCGGGCAAGGACCAACGCAAGATCAAGGACGACGTCGACCGCGACCTGCTGCCGATCTTCCTCGAGGAAGCGAAGGAGATCCTGCCGCAGGTGAGCGAAGGAGTGCGCCGCTGGAAGGGCGCGCCGTCCGATCACGCGCCCGTCGCGGACCTCGCGCGCCACCTGCATACGCTGAAGGGAAGCGCGCGCATGGCCGGCCTCATGCGCCTTGGCGAGCTCGCCCACGTGATCGAGGAGCGCATCGTCGCGATGGACGCGGCGGACGTCCCGCCGTCCAGGATCTTCGAGGAGGTCGAGGATCGCGTGGACCGCTTCTCGCTCTCGCTCGAGCACCTCGCCCGCGGCGAGGACATCGTCGAGGCCGAGCCCATCGAGGTGCCGGTGTCGGCGGTGTTCGAGCAGCAGAAGGACAAGCCCACGGCGCTCGCGGTGATGGCCGCGGCCGCGCAGCAGGTGGCGCAGCGCGACGCGCTTCCTGCCGAGGCCCGCGGCGCGCTCCTTCGCGTGAACGCCGACATGATCGACCGCTTCGTGAACGAGGCGGGGGAGCTGTCGATCGCGCGCTCGCGAATCGAAGGCGAGATGGCGAACTTCAAGAAGGCGCTCGTCGACCTCACCGAGAACATCGCCCGCATGCGCGCGCAGCTTCGCGAGATCGAGATCGCCGCCGAAGGGCAGATGCAGAGCACGATCAAGCTCAAGGAGGAGCACGGCGAGCAGTTCGACCCGCTCGAGTTCGACCGCTTCTCGCGGATGCAGGAGCTCACGCGCTTCCTCGCCGAGAGCCTGGGCGACGTGATCACGCTGCACCAGGGCCTGCAGAAGAACCTGGACGAGACCGAGCTCGCGATCCACGCGCAGGCGCGCCTGAACCGCGAGCTGCAGCAGGGCCTGATGGGCGTGCGCCTCGTTCCCCTCGGCAACCTCGCCGACCGCTTCTACCGGGTCGTGCGCCAGACCGCCAAGGAGCTGGAGAAGAAGGCGAACCTCGAGCTGAAAGGCACGCGCACGGAGCTCGACCGCTCGGTGCTGGAGAAGATCACGGGGCCTTTCGAGCACCTTTTGCGCAACGCGATCGCCCACGGCATCGAGAAGCCCGAGGCGCGCGTCGCGGCGGGCAAGCCCGAGATCGGCGAGATCGCCATCGACGCGGTGCAGCGCGGCAACGAAGTGGTGCTCACGGTGAGCGACGACGGCGCGGGACTCAACTACGCGCGCATCCGCGAGAAGGCGGTGTCCCAGGGGCTGCTCGCGAAGGACGTGGAGCTGCCCGAGGCGCAGCTCGCGCAATTCATCTTCATGTCGGGTTTCTCCACCGCGGAGCAGGTGAGCCAGATCGCCGGCCGCGGCGTCGGCATGGACGTGGTGAAGAACGAGATCACGTCGCTCGGCGGGCGCGTGGAGATCACGTCCACGCCGGGGCGCGGCACGACCTTCACGATCACGCTGCCGCTCACGCTCGCCGTGACGCAGGCGGTGATGATCCGCTCGGGCGAGCGGGTCTTCGCCGTGCCCTCGGTGATGATCGAGCAGGTGCAGGAGATGCGCTCGGCCGCCTACGAGGAGGCCCTCGCCAAGGGCGAGATCGCCTGGAAGGACAACCGCTATCCGCTGCGCTCGCTCCTGCCGCTGCTGGGCGAGATCGACACGGCCGTGCCGCAGCGCCAGATTCCCGTGCTGCTCCTGAAGAGCGGCGTGCAGCGCGCGGCGATCCGCGTGGACGAGATCGTGGGCAACCGCGAGGTCGTGGTGAAGACAATCGGGCCGCAGCTCGCGCGCCTCGCGGGCATCGCGGGCGCCACCGTGCTCGGCAACGGCCAGGTGGTGCTGATCCTGAACCCCGTGTCGCTCGTGCACCGCGAGGCCCCGGCGCCCACGGCGCAGGTCCCGGTCCCGGTGCCGCGCGCCGAAGAGGCCACGCTCACGGTCGACTCGAAGTCGGGAGCGCCGCTCGTGATGGTGGTGGACGATTCCCTCACCGTGCGCAAGATCACCAGCCGCATGCTCACGCGCGAAGGCTACGAGGTCGCGACCGCCAAGGACGGCGTCGATGCCCTGCAGCAGCTGCAGGACATGAGGCCCGACTGCATCCTGCTCGATGTGGAGATGCCGCGCATGGACGGTTTCGAGTTCGCGCGCAACGTGCGCGCCGACGAGGCGACGAAGGCGATCCCGATCATCATGATCACCTCGCGCACGGCCGACAAGCACCGCAACCATGCGATCGAGATCGGCGTGAACGAGTACATGGGCAAGCCCTACCAGGAAGAGCAGCTGCTCGCGCTCATCAAGCGCTATACGACGGAATCGGCGCTGGCGTAAGGAACGGGCGCCTCGCGCGTCCAATCGCTGTACCCGACCGGAGGCTCGCGATGCACGCCCACGACGATGGCCCTTACCTCGGCGCGAAGCTCTCGCGCCGCCGTTTCCTGCGCGCCGCGGCAGCGGGCGCCGGCGGCATCCTGATTCCCGCCGAATCGTTCGGCACGCCCGACCAGGTCCACGACCTGCGAGGCAAGGTCACGATCAACGGCCGCGATGCCACCTACCAATCGGCGATCGTCCCGGGAGATCGCGTCGTCGCCGGCAACGACGGCTACATCGTGTTCGCGATGGGCCGCGACGCCTTCATGCTGCGCTCGCGCAGCGAGTTCGTGATCGAGCGGATCGACCAGGGCAACGGGTTCCTGCGCCTGCTGACGGGCGCCCTGGGAGCCGTGTTCGGGCGCGGCGGCCGCAGGGAGATCCACGCGGCGAACGTCACGGCAGGAATCCGCGGCACGGGCGTGTACCTGGAGACTCGCGGCGACGGCACCTATTTCTGCACGTGCTGGGGCGAAGTGGAGCTTGCCTCGAGCGAGGACCCGAAGGACCGCCAGCTCGTCGTCTCGTCGCGGCATTCGCCCCGGCTCATCGCGAACCATGCCAAGGGCGGGACGCGCTTCGCCGACGCGCCCTTCGAGACGCACACCGACGAGGAGATGGACATCCTGCAGAAATGCGTCGGGCGCCGCTCCCCGATCCTCGTGCCCGGCGGCGACGTCGACCCGAAGGCCTAAGTCGCCCGGAAGTACCAGAGCACCGCGATTCCCAGCGCCACGCGGTACCACGCGAACGGGTTGAAGTCGTGGCGCGCCACGTAGCGGATGAGACCTTTCACGGCGGCAAGCGCGAACACGAAGCTCACGACGAAGCCGATGCCGATGGATTGGAGGTCGTCGGCGTTCAGCAGCGCACGGTTCTTGAACATCTCGTAGCCCGACGCGGCGAACATGATCGGGATCGCGAGGAAGAACGAGAATTGCGTCGCCACGGGCCGCGAGAGCCCGAACACCATCCCGCCCATGATGGTGGCGCCCGAACGCGACGTGCCGGGGATCAGCGACAGGCATTGCGCGAGCCCGACCATCAGCGCGTCCTTCCACGTCATGTCGTCCATGTTCGTGACGCGCGGCGCGCCGTGGCGCGCATACCAGCGTTCGATCGCGAAGATCGCCACGCCCCCGACGATCAGCGCCATGGCGACCGGCACGGGATTGAAGAGATAGAACTTGATGACCTTCTGGAGGGCGAGGCCCACGATCGCCGCGGGCAGGAACGCCACGAAGAGGTTCGCCGCGAAGCGCTGCTGCACCGGGTCCCTCGCCACCCCGGCGAACGCCTTCGCGAGGCGCGCGCGGAACTCCCAGCACACCGCGAGTATCGCGCCCAGCTGGATCACGATGTCGAAGACCTTGCCCTTGTCGCCGTTCTGGCCCAGGAGGTCGGAGACGATGATGAGGTGGCCCGTGGAGGAAACCGGGAGGAACTCCGTGAGCCCCTCCACGATCCCCAGGATGATCGAGTCGAGCATCTACTGCTTCGCGTAGAGCTCGCCGCCCTGGCGGACGAACTCGACCGACTTCACTTCCATCCCTTTCTTCAGCGCCTCCGCGTCGGACACACCGTGCTTCGCCGCGAAGTCGCGCACGTCCTGCGTGATCTTCATCGAGCAGAAGTGCGGCCCGCACATGGAGCAGAAGTGCGCGAGCTTGGCGCCCTCCTGGGGGAGGGTCTCGTCGTGGAACTGCTTCGCCTTGTCGGGATCGAGCCCCAGGTTGAACTGGTCTTCCCAGCGGAACTCGAAGCGCGCCTTGGACAGGGCATTGTCCCGGATCTGCGCGCCCGGGTGGCCCTTGGCGAGGTCGGCGGCGTGCGCGGCGATCTTGTAGGTGACGATGCCTTCCTTCACGTCGTCCTTGTCGGGCAGGCCCAGGTGTTCCTTGGGCGTCACATAGCAGAGCATCGCCGTGCCGTACCAGCCGATCTGCGCCGCGCCGATGCCGCTCGTGATGTGGTCGTAGCCCGGCGCGATGTCGGTGGTGAGCGGCCCCAGCGTGTAGAAGGGCGCCTCGCGGCAGTGCTCGAGCTCGAGGTCCATGTTCTCCTTGATGAGCTGCATCGGCACGTGGCCGGGGCCTTCGATCATCACCTGCACGTCGTGCTTCCACGCGATCGAGGTGAGCTCGCCCAGCGTGCGCAGCTCCGCGATCTGCGCCTCGTCGTTGGCGTCGTAGATGGAGCCGGGGCGCAGCCCGTCGCCCAACGAGAACGAGACGTCGTACGCGGCCATGATCTCGCAGATCTCCCCGAAGCGCGTGTAGAGGAAGGATTCCTCGTGGTGCGCGAGGCACCACTTGGCCATGATCGAGCCGCCGCGCGAGACGATGCCGGTCATGCGCGAGGCCGTCATCGGGATGTACGGCAACCGCACGCCCGCGTGAATGGTGAAGTAGTCCACGCCTTGTTCCGCTTGTTCCACCAGCGTGTCGCGGTAGATCTCCCAGGTGAGCTCCTCGGCCTTGCCGTCCACCTTCTCGAGCGCCTGGTAGATCGGCACCGTGCCGATGGGCACGGGGGAGTTCCGCACGATCCACTCGCGCGTCTCGTGGATGTGCCGGCCGGTCGAAAGGTCCATCACCGTGTCGCCGCCCCAGCGGATCGCCCACGTCATCTTGTCGACCTCTTCGGCGATCGAGGAGGTGACGGCGGAGTTGCCGATGTTCGCGTTGATCTTCACCAGGAAGTTGCGGCCGATGATCATGGGCTCGCTTTCCGGGTGGTTCACGTTCGCGGGGATGATGGCGCGGCCGCGGGCCACCTCGTCGCGCACGAATTCGGGCGTGACCTGCTCCGGAATGCAGGCTCCGAACGATTCGCCGCGATGCTGGCGGCCGAGGAGGTCGGCCATCTTCTTTCCGGCGGGCCCCGCCGCGGCGAGCTCCGCGAGGTATTCGCGCCGGTGCAGGTTCTCGCGGATCGCGATGAACTCCATCTCGGGCGTGACGATTCCGCGGCGCGCGTAGTGCATCTGCGTGACGTTGGCCCCGGGCTTGGCGCGCCGCGGCGCGCGCTTGAGCTCGAAGCGCAGCTCGGCGAGCTTCGGGTCGGCCAGGCGTTCCTGCCCATAGCGCGACGTGGGACCCGCGAGCAACGTCGTGTCGCCGCGCTCCTCGATCCATCTCGCGCGAAGCGGTGCGAGGCCCGAGCGGATGTCGATCTTCACCGCGGGATCCGTATAGGGGCCGCTCGTGTCGTAGACGTAGACGGGCGGATTCTTCTCCGCGCCGAAAGCGGCGGGCGTGTCCGTCTGCGAGATCTCACGCATCGGCACGCGGATGTCGGCGCGCGAGCCTTCGACGTACACCTTGCGCGAGCGCGGCAGCGGCTGCACTGCCGCTTCGTCCACGTGCGCGGTGGTGGCGATGAATCTGGGATGGGCGTTCATGGCAACTCCTGTCGGACGCGAGGCACGGGGCTCGAGGCGCGAGAAGTTGCCCAACTCACGCTCCCTACGCCGGCATGACCCGGATCAGGTTCCAAGGGTTTCTCTCACCGGAAAAATCG
>DATJVS010000166.1:0-17484 GCA_035501715.1 Usitatibacter sp. | reverse complement strand
CACGTTCCAGGTGGGCTACGACCCGTCGTACTACGACGCGCGCGCCCGCTTCGTGTACCTGCAGGTGGGCTACGGCTGGAAGTAACGCCGCAACCGCTTCAACGCAACACCACAAAGGGGCCGCAAGGCCCCTTTGTCTTTCTGGCGAGCCCAGGGGGCCTTGGCCCGTTCCACGCGCGCTGGAGGCCCTCCACGGGGCTCGCAGGCCCCGCTTCCGATAGAATCGGGAGCGACCCATGAAGACCTACATCGACCTCCTGAGCCACGTCCGGCACAACGGCACGCGCAAGGACGATCGCACCGGCACCGGGACGCTTTCGGTGTTCGGCTACCAGATGCGATTCGACCTCGCCGAGCGCTTCCCGCTGCTCACGACGAAGAAGATCCACACCAAGAGCGTGATCCACGAGCTGCTCTGGTTCCTCAAGGGCGCAACCAACGTGGAGTACCTGCACGCCAACGGCGTCACGATCTGGGACGAGTGGGCCGACGCCAATGGCGACCTGGGCCCCGTCTACGGCTACCAGTGGCGATCGTGGCCCGCGCCGGACGGCTCGCACATCGACCAGCTCGCCCAGGTGCTCGCGCAGATCCGCGCCAACCCCTCCTCGCGGCGCATGATCGTATCGGCCTGGAACGTGGCCGACCTTCCGAAGATGGCGCTCATGCCGTGCCATGCCCTCTTCCAGTTCTACGTGGCCGACGGGAAGCTCTCGTGCCAGATGTACCAGAGGAGCGCCGACATCTTCCTCGGCGTGCCCTTCAACATCGCCTCGTATGCGCTGCTCACGCTGATGGTCGCGCAGGTGACGGACCTCAGGCCCGGCGAGCTCATCATCACGCTCGGCGACGCTCATCTCTACCTGAACCACCTCGAGCAGGCCGACGAGCAGCTGCAGCGCGCGCCCAGGCCCCTTCCGCGGATGAGGCTCAACCCGCAAGTGCGCGAGCTGGACGCCTTTCGCTACGAGGACTTCACGCTCGAAGGCTACGAGCCGCACCCGGCGATCCGCGCGCCGATCGCGGTCTAGCGTGCGAATCGCGTTGGTGGTGGCCATGGCGCGCAACGGCGTCATCGGGCGCGACGGGACGCTGCCCTGGCGCCTGCCCGACGAGATGGCGCACTTCCGGCGCGTGACGATGGGAAAGCCCGTGGTGATGGGGCGGCGCACCTGGGAGTCGCTCGGGAGGCCGCTCGCCGGACGCGCCAACATCGTGGTCACGCGCACGGCCGGATACGAGGCCGCCGGCGCGACAGTCGTGCGCTCGCTCGATGAGGCGTGGAAAGCCGCGGGCCAGGCGGAGGAAGTCTGCGTGATCGGCGGTGCGACGCTCTACGCCGAAGCGCTTCCGGTCGCGCAAGCGATCTACCTCACGGAAGTGGAAACGGACGTGGAAGGCGACACCCATTTCCCGCGTTTCGACCGCAAGGAGTGGATCGAGACCGAAGTTGCGCGCCATGCCGCCGACGATCGGCACGCCTGCTCCTTTCGCATCCTCGAGCTTCGCCGCCGCCCGGCCGCCTAGCGCATCCGATCGCGGCCCTCGATGCGCGAGACGAGCTTGCTCAGCACGACGCCCTGGGCATCGAAGGTCACCGAGAAGGTCGCGTAGTAGCCCCACGTATCGACGTAGCGATAGTCCCAGGCATGCGTATTGGAAATGGGAAACGGGATCTTCTTGCCCGGGGGCCCGATCGTGCGCAGGATCTGGTCTTCCGTCATGCCCGCCCTTATCGCGTCGAACGTGGCATCGTTGAGCACGTTGCGCAGGCTGCGCAGGACGCCGCCCTTGTCCACCGTGGCCTTGAAGGTCTCCGTTCCCATCGGGCCGCGCGGGTAGAAAAGATCCTTGCCGCCCTGCGCGTCGGCGAACTCGATTGCCGGCGCGCCCATCGTCGCGCGGACTTCGGCCTCGGTGGACGTGCCTGGAGTGAGCGACGATCCGCCGTATGAGGCGCAGGCCGCGAGCGCGAGGCAGATCAGGAACGCGTAGACCTTGTCCATGAGCGTGGAACAGCGTGGCGCGCCCCGCATTCCGCTCGAAAGGAATTTGGTAGGGCGTACTGGATTCGAACCAGTGACCAACGGATTAAAAGTCCGCTGCTCTACCAGCTGAGCTAACGCCCCGGGGGAAACGGAAATTATAGCGTTTGGCGCCCTTTCCGGTCAAAGAAAATCACGGCTCCCGCATCATTCGCCAGTACTGCACCTTCATCGTGAGCGCCGATCCGGCGACGATCGCGAGGAACGACACGATCGAGCCCACGGCGAGCGTGGAAAACCCAGTGATGCCCTGCCCGATAGTGCATCCGAGCGCGGTCACGCCGCCGAATCCCATCAGCAATCCGCCCACGATGTGGTTGGCGGTGTCCTCGGTGCCGGAAAGTCCTTCCCAGCGAAAGGTTCGAGTGACGATCGCGTAGGCGAACGATCCGGCGATGATGCCGCACGCCGCGGCGATGCCGAAGGTCACGCCCAGCGACTTGTCGCTCCAGAGCATCAGCAGCTCGAGCGAGTAGCCGACGGGCGCGACGAACGAAAGCGATTCGATCGTGTGGCTGTTGGTCGCGAAGAACGTGTTCTCGAGCGTGTCCGGATTCTCCGCGTAGCCCAGGTGCCCCGTCACGTACCAGCCGGCGACGATGACCAGGCCCACGACAGTGCCCCCCAACACGTGATCGAAGCTCGTGCGGAATTCGCGGTCCATGAACACGAACACGAGGAGTGCCGCCGCGATGGCGAGCGCCACGACCCACTCGGCGGAGGCGAGGCTGGCGCCGGTCCAGGTGGCGAACAGGGTGGGCAGGTCCTGGCGCGCCAGGCCGTGCGCGGAGAAATCGGTCGCGACAGGATCGATCCACCTCGTGCGCCAGATGGCGAAGAGCCCCTTCAGCGTCATGTAGGCCGCCACGCCGAGGCAGATGAACACTACGAGCGACTTGAGGCTTCCGGCGCCCAGCCGCACCAGCGTCTTGCTCCCGCAGCCGCTTCCCAGCGTCATGCCCACGCCGAAGAGGAATCCGCCGAGGACGTAGGAAAGCCACGTCACGTTGGGGCGCACGTAGATGGACTTCGTGAGGTCGATCGCGCCCGAGAGCGCGAGCGCGTGGGTGCCGAGGATCGCGATCGCGATCGCGAGCAGCCACATGCGCATGCGCGCCCAGCTGCCGATGTTCACCACGTCGGAGATCGCGCCCATCGTGCAGAAGTTCGTGCGGTTGGCCACCGCGCCGAACACGAACGCGAGCGCGAAGCCGCCGACGCAGACGATGAGCCCGGGATTCGAGGTGCCGCCCAAGATCTTCTTCTCTTCGCGAAAGTGGCGCTTATCTTACCGTCTGTACCGCGTAGGGTCGGCGAGGCCCGCGGCGGCGAACCCTTCGCGGCGCAGGCGGCACGATTCGCACCGCCCGCAGGCGCGGCCCTCCTCGTCGGCGTTGTAGCAGGACACCGTGAGCGAGAAGTCGACGCCGAGCTCGTGGCCGCGCCGCACGATGTCCGCCTTGGTCATCCTCACGATGGGCGCCTCGATGCGGATCGGCGCGCCCTCGATCGCGCGCCGCGTCGCGAGGTTCGCCATCGCCTCGAACGCCCTGAGGTATTCCGGCCGGCAGTCGGGATATCCCGAGTAGTCCACCGCATTGGCGCCGGTGAAGATCGCGTCCGATCCCGTCACTTCGGCATAGGCCAGGGCCAGCGAAAGGAAGATGGTGTTGCGCGCCGGCACGTAGGTGACGGGGATACCGGGCGATGGCGACGTCGGAACGGGGATGGAAGCGTCGGTGAGCGCCGAGCCCCCGAAGACTCGAAGGTCGAGGGCCACGACACGATGCTCGACCGCACCCAAGGCTTGCGCCACGCGCTGCGCGGCCGAGAGCTCCGCCCGGTGGCGTTGCCCATAGTCGATCGAGAGAGCGTGGCACTTCCAGCCGTCGCGCCGCGCCATCGCGAGCACCGTGGCCGAGTCGAGCCCACCCGACAGGAGGACGATCGCCGTCTTCACGCCGCAGGCGGCCGTGCCGCTAGCGCTTGAGCGAGGCGAGACGCGTGCGCGCCTTGCCCGCCGCCTCCGAGGCGGGATACCGCGCCACGACGTCCTCGAGCGTGTTGCGCGCGCTGCCGACATCGCCTTGCTCGGCCTGGATCGCGGCGATCGCGAGCAGCGCGTCGGGCGCCTTGGGCGACTGCGGATACTTCGCGATCAGCGCCTCCTGGGCCGCGAGCGCGTTCTTGTAGTCGTGCATGTTGGCGTAGCTGATGCCGATCCAGTAGCCCGCGTTCGCCGCGAGCGGGCTGTCGGGAAAGTCCCGCACGAATCCGCGGAAGGCATCGATCGCCGAGGCGAAGTCGTTGCGGCGGAACAGGTTGGAGGCCGCATCGTAGGCCTTCACCTCCCGCGCCTGGTCTTCCTTCGTGGGAACGCGCGCGGGAGCGGGTGGCACGGCGGACGCGGCGTTCGCCGCGCCGGAATCGGCCGGTGCGCTCGTCGTGGGGGCCGGTGGAACGCCTTCCAGGCGCTTGAGCCGCGAGTCGATGTCCAGGTAGAAGTCGCGCTGGCGCTTCTGAAGCTGCTGGTTGTCGTTGTTGAGGACCTCGATCTGCCCGCGAAGGCGCGCGAGCTCGGCCTGCAGCTCCTCGTTCTGGCGCACGAGCTCCACGACGCCTATGTTGCGAATGGTGTCCTCGAGCTTCTGGATGCGGACTTCGTTGTCCTTGCCCTGCTGCGCGAGCTCCTTGCGCAGCGAGTCGATCCGGCGGCGGGCCTCGTCGTCGTCGAAGAGGCCGGCGCGCGCGGGGAACACCGCGGCGAGCGATGCGGCGAGCGCGCCCGCCCAGGCGAGCCGGCGCGCCGCGGCGATCACTGCCTTCGCCACCCTAGTACTTGATGTCCGCGCGGCGGTTCTGCGCCCACGCGGCTTCGTCATGGCCCATCGCCACCGGCTTCTCCTCGCCGTAGCTGATGGTCTCGATGCGACCGTCGGCCACGCCCAGGACGACCATGATCTTCTTCACGGCCTCGGCGCGCCGCTGGCCCAATGCGAGGTTGTACTCGCGGCTGCCGCGCTCGTCGCAGTTGCCCTCGACGCGAACCTTCTTGTCCTGATTGTCGGCGAGATAGCGCGAGTGCGCCTGGATCATGCCCCGGTACTCGTCCTTCACAGCGTTCGAGTCGAAGTCGAAATAGACGCCGCGCTTCGCGAGCAGCGGGTCGTTGAGCCCCGAGGCCTTCACGTTCGACGGGGTGACTCCCGTGGTGGTGCTGGTGCCGCCGCCCGCGGCCGTCGACGGAATGGGCTTGCTCTCGGCCACCGGGGCTTGGGTGTTCGTCTCCTTGCTGGCGCACGCCGCTGCCACCACGGCGATGGCGACGTACAGAGCGAGTTTCTTCATCTTGGTCTCCTGTTGCGAGTCTTCGTATGGGATTGCAGGGCGGGATCGCTGTCCCGTTAGTTGGTTGGCAGTGGACCCCATGCGGGATCCTGTACGTCGCCCGCAGCGGACGTGAGCCGCTGGCGGACTCGCCCGTCGCCTGAAACCGCGGCGAGCTGTCCGCGCCCCCCGACCTGGGCCTCGTAGAGGACCATCTTACCGTTGGGCGCGTAGGTGGGTGAATCGTCGAGGATGCCGTCGGTGAGCGTCGTGACCTGGCCGGTCGCGAGCTCGAGCGAGGCGATTCGGTATCGCCCGCTGTCGCCGCGTTGCACGAACGCGATCGTCTTGCCGTCGGGGCTGTAGCGCGGGCCCACGTTGTAGCTTCCGTCGAACGTGAGTCGCTGCGCCGGCCCGCCATTGGCCGGCATCTTGTAGATCTGCGGGGACCCGCCGCGGTCGGAGGTGAACGCGATCCATTGCCCGTCGGGGGAGTACGCGGGCTGCGTATCGATCCCCGGAGAATCGGTGAGGCGCTCGGCCTCTCCCCCGTTGGCGGGAATGCGGTAGACCTGGGTGAGGCCGTCCTTCGAGAGGGCCACCAGCAGGAAGCGGCTGTCCGGCGACCACGCGGGCGCGCTGTTGTTGCCGCGATAGTTCGCGACCACCCGCGTGGTTCCCTGCGCGAGGTTCTGCACCACGACGATCGGCTTCTTCTGGTCGAACGAGACGTAAGCGAGCCGGCTGCCGTCGGGCGACCACGCGGGCGACATGATCGGCTCGTTGGAAGCGAGCACCGATTGCGCGTTGAAGCCGTCGGCGTCCGAGACCTGCAGCTCGTAGCGCGTGCCGCGCTTCACGACGTAGGTGATCTTCGTGGAGAACACGCCCTTGTCGCCGGTGAGCTTCTCGTAGATCACGTCGGCAATGCGATGGGCGGTGGCGCGCAGCTGCGCGGGCGCCACGACGTAGGAGAAGCTCGCGAGCTGCGATTGCTTCTGCACATCGAAGAGGCGGAAACGCACCTCGACGCGGCCTTCGCCCGAAGGCTCGATCTTGCCGATCACGAGCGCCTCGGCGCTCCTCGCGTTCCAGTCGTCGAAGTTCACTTCCGACGGCTCCGTCGGCAGCGGCGACACTCCGGAGGTATTCACGAGCCTGAACAGTCCCGTGCGCGCGAGATCGGCGGCGACCACCTCGCTCACGGCCTGGGGCTGCAGGTTCTCCCCGGCCATCGGCGCGATGGCGATCGGCACCTGGCGGCCGCCCGTGGTGGTGATGTCGATGGTGAGCTGGCCCCAGGCCACGCACGAAGCGAGCAGGAGCCCCAGCCCAAGGGCGATGCGTCTCTTTCGGGACAAAAGGGTGCCGCTTTCAGCGGTCATGCGTGATCTTGAGGTTAAGGTCGCGGAATTGGGAGAAAAGTTCCGAATCGGCCGGCGGAACCGGAAGCGGGGAAGCGCTGCGCGCGGCCCTTTCGATCGCGGCATCGTACGTGGGATTGCCGCTGGGCTTGGTGATCTGGATGTCGAAGACCTCTCCGCCGGGCAGGATTCTCAGGTGCAGCAGCACTTCGGGATGGCCCACGACCGTGTCCGGCACGTTGGCCCTGCCGCGGATTTTATCGCGGATCTTGCCCACCCACTCGTTGAACTCCTTCTGGCGCTGCGCGGCGGCGGCCTCGCGCGCCTGCTGCATCTCCTGGCGCACGCGTTCCTCTTCCTTCCGGCGCGCCTCTTCCTCGCGCTTCTTGCGCGCTTCCTCGGCTTTCTGCTTGTCGCGCTCGGCCCTCTCCTTTCGCTCCTTCTCCTGCCGCTCCTTCTCCTTCTTCTCCTTCTCGGCCTTCTCGCGCTCGAGCTTGCGTGCGATCTCCGGATCGGGCTTCGGCGGCTCGGGCTTCACCTCTTCCTTCGCGGGTTCCGGAGGCGGCTTCACGGGCTCGGGCGGTTTCACCGGCTCGGGCGGCTTCACGGGCTCGGGTGCGGGCTGCCTGGGCGGCTGTTGGGTGCGCGGGATCTTCTCCCAGATCTCGGCCTGGAACGGCACCTCCTCGTGGCTTTGCCACGTGACGCCGAAGACGATCAGCGCGAAGAAGACCGCGTGGACGAGGACCGCGAGGAAGACGGAGCGGACGCGACCCGGCTGGGGCGGTCGCTCGTGGGCGCCGGGCGCGGCCTGGGGCTGCGCCTTCACTGGGCGGGGCGGGCGAGCAACCCCACGCGCTTCACCTGGCTTCGCTGCAGGAGGTCGAGCACTCCCAGCACTTCCTCGTACT
This sequence comes from Usitatibacter sp., assembly GCA_035501715.1. Lineage (GTDB taxonomy): Bacteria > Pseudomonadota > Gammaproteobacteria > Burkholderiales > Usitatibacteraceae > Usitatibacter. The sequence goes on along the minus strand of DATJVS010000166.1, from coordinate 9,837 downwards.
TCACCGAGCGGTCGCCGGCGATGACCACGGCCTGGTCGGGATGCTCCTTCTGCGCGTTGCGCACGTAGTCGAGGAGCCCCGCGCGATCGATGCGCAGCTCGTCGGTGGAGCGATTGCGATCGACGACGGCGAGGTCCCCGTTCTCGCGCACGCGGACTTCGAGCGGCGCGACGGCGGGGTTCAACTTCGCTCCCGCCTGCGGAAGGTCGATCTGTCCCGGGTTGATGAGCGGCGCGGCCACCATGAAGATGATGAGCAGCACCAGCATCACGTCGATGTAGGGCACGACGTTGATCTCCGCGATGGCGCGGCGAGTGCGCATCTAGCGCGGCCTCTGGATCACCGTGTCCTCGCGGTCGGGCAGGTGCGCCTGGCGCTGGAGGATGTTCTGCAGCTCTTCCATGAAGCTCTCGTAGCGCGTGGCGAGGCGGTCGATGTCGTGGCTGAATCGGTTGTAGGCGATGACGGCGGGAATCGCGGCGAAGAGGCCCATGGCCGTGGCGACGAGCGCCTCCGCGATGCCGGGCGCCACGTGCGCGAGCGTCGCCTGCGCGACGTTCGACAGGCCGCGGAACGCGTTCATGATTCCCCACACGGTGCCGAAGAGCCCGATGTACGGGCTCACGGAGCCCACGGTGGCCAGGAACGACAGGTGCGACTCGAGCACGTCGATCTCGCGCTGGTAGGTGGCCTTCATCGCCCGGCGCGTGCCGTCCAGGAGCGTCGCGAGGTCCGCGCCCGCGCGGCCCTTGAGCTTCAGGAACTCCTTGAAGCCCGCTTCGAAGATGCGCTCGAGGCCCTCGGTCACGTAGCGGCCGCTCGCGGCGCGCTGGTAGAGGCCCACGAGGTCGGTGCCGCCCCAGAAGTCGCGCTCGAAGTCGTCCGCGTCGCGGCGCGCGCGCCGGATCGAGAAGAGCTTCATGAAGATGTAGGTCCACGACAGCATCGACGCGCAGGCGAGGATCGCCATCACCACCTTCACGACGATGCTCGCGTTCACGATCATCGAGATGACAGTCACGTCATTGGTCACGATCAAAGCGCGGCCTCCATCTTCTTTCGCAGTCCCTCGGGAATCTCGCACGGCCTGAAGCTTTCGCCCGCGACGCAGGCCACGGTCACCTTCGCTTTCACCAGCAGCTCGTCCTCGCGGCGGATCTCCTGCGCGAAGACGCAGCGCACCTTGCCCAGGGACTCCAGGTGCACGCTCACGGCCACGCTGTCGTCGAGGCGCGCCGCCTTCATGAAGTCGACGGCGAGCGCGGTCACCACGAACTGCGCCTTGTGCGTGCGCGCCATGGCCTGGTGATCGAAGCCCAGGTGCCTCAGCCATTCGGTGCGCGCGCGCTCCAGGAACTTGAGGTACTCGGAGTGGTAGACAACGCCGCCCGCGTCCGTGTTCTCGAAATACACGCGGACCGGGAACGAATACACGAAGAGCTCCGGCTGCAGCGTGGGCTTGGTCGCGATGCGGCTCATGCGAACAAGTCTCCCGCCTTGCCCGGCGCGTCCTGCACGAGCCCCAGGTGCCGGTAGGCGAGAGGCGTCGCGATGCGCCCGCGGGGCGTGCGCTGCAGGTAGCCCTGCTGGATGAGGAAGGGCTCGAGCACGTCCTCGATGGTGTCGCGCTCCTCCCCGATCGCCGCGGCGAGGTTCTCGACGCCGACAGGACCGCCGGCGAACTTCTCGATCACCGCCGACAGGAGCTTGCGGTCCATGAGGTCGAGGCCCACAGCGTCCACCTCGAGCATGCGCAGCGCCATGTCGGCCACTTCCGCCGTCACCGTGCCCGTGGCCTTCACTTCCGCATAGTCGCGAACGCGCCTCAGCAGGCGGTTGGCGATGCGCGGCGTCCCGCGCGAGCGCCTCGCCACCTCGATGGCCCCACGCTCGTCGATCTGCACGGCGAGAAGCCGCGCGGAGCGAAGCACGATGGTCTTGAGCTCGTCGGGAGTGTAGAACTCCAGGCGCGCCACGATCCCGAAACGGTCGCGCAGCGGATTGGTGAGCATGCCGGCACGCGTGGTGGCGCCGACGAGCGTGAAGGGCGGCAGGTCCAGCTTCACCGAACGCGCCGCGGGCCCCTCTCCGATCATGATGTCGATCTGGTAGTCCTCGAGAGCCGGATAGAGGATCTCCTCCACGACAGGGCTCAGGCGATGGATCTCGTCGATGAAGAGCACGTCGTTGGGCTCGAGGTTGGTGAGGATCGCGGCGAGGTCGCCCGCGCGCTCGAGCACCGGGCCGGAGGTCTGGCGAAGGCTCACGCCCATCTCGCGCGCGATGATGTGCGCGAGCGTGGTCTTGCCCAGGCCCGGCGGGCCGAAAAGCAGCGCGTGGTCCAGCGCTTCCTTGCGGTTGCGCGCGGCCTCGATGAAGATCGCGAGCTGCTCGCGGATCTTCGCCTGCCCCACGTACTCGGCGAGCTGGCGCGGGCGAAGCGCCCGTTCCTCGCCGTCTTCCTGCGGCGAGGCCGGGGCACTCGAGATCAACCGGTCGGCTTCGATCATGTCTTCGCGAGCTGCTTCAGGGCCTGGCGGATCGCATCGGCGAGCGGCAGGTCCGCCGGCAGCTGCTTCACCGCCGCAGACGCCTCGCGCTCATTGTAGCCAAGGCCCAGCAGCGCATTGAGGACGTCCGCGCTGGCGCCCGAAGCCCCGGGACGCAGCGGAACCGCCGCGCGCGGCAGCTTGTCGCGAAGCTCCAGCACGAGCCGCTCCGCGGTCTTCTTGCCGATGCCGGGAATCTTCGTGAGGCGCGCCGCGTCCTCGGACGAGACCGTCGCCGCGAGGTCCTCCACCGACAGGCCCGAGAGCACCGAGAGCGCGACCTTGGGACCGACGCCGCTGATCTTCAGCAGCTGGCGGAACGCGCCACGCTCGGCCGCGGTGAGGAACCCGAAAAGCAGGTGCGCGTCCTCCCGGACCACGAGGTGCGTGAGCAGCGTCACCTCCTCGCCCGTGCGAGGCAGCGGGTAGAACGTGCTCATGGGCACGTCGATCTCGTAACCCACGCCCGCGCAGGAAACGATCACCTGGGGAAAGCTCTTCTCGACGAGGATGCCCTGGATTCGCCCAATCATCGGCCGCGCCCGATCATGCGATGCGGCCCGCACGCACGCGCCTGCCCCGTGTGGGGATGGCGCCCAGGCCCATGCCGCCGTGGGCGTGGCAGATGGCGCAGGCGAGGGCATCGGCCGCGTCCGCGCTCGGATGCCCCGGAAGCCCGAGAAGCCGCTTCACCATCTCCTGCACCTGCTCCTTTCGCGCGTGGCCCTGCCCGACCACCGACTGCTTCACCTGCAAAGCCGTGTACTCCGAAACGGGCAATCGCGCCAGCACGGCCGCGCATATGGCCGCGCCGCGCGCCTGTCCCAGGAGCAACGTGGACTGCGGGTTCACGTTGACGAAGACCTTCTCCACGGCGACCTCGGCGGGGTGGTAGCTCTCGATCACCTCGGCCAGCCCCGCGAGGATCGCCGAGAGGCGCTCGGCGAGCGGCATCCTGCCATCGGAACGGATGCGCCCGCTCGCCACGTACGCGAGCGCCGACCGGTTCCTTTCGAGCACTCCATAGCCCGTGCAGGCGAGCCCCGGGTCGATTCCTAGGATGCGGATCGTCACTCAGCTCTCGGCGAAGGACGCGGTGGTATAGACGTCCTGCACGTCGTCGAGCGATTCCAGCGCGTCGAGGAGCTTCTGCATCCTGTCGGCATCCTCGCCCGTCATCTCCGTCTCGTTCACGGGCTTCATCGTCACCTCGGCGAGCTCGGCCTTGAAGCCCGCCTTCTCGAGACCCGCCTTCACCTTCGAGAACTCGTAGGGTGCCGTGACCACCTCGAGCGATCCGTCGTCGTTCGCCACGACGTCATCGGCGCCCGCCTCGAGCGCCGCTTCCATGAGCTTGTCCTCATCGGTGCCGGGCGCGTAGACGAGCTGGCCCACATGCTTGAAGAGGAACGCGACCGCCCCTTCCGCGCCCATGTTGCCGCCGTACTTGGTGAACGCGTGCCGGACTTCCGCCACGGTGCGGGTGCGATTGTCTGTGAGGGTATCGACGATCACCGCGGCGCCGTTCGTCCCGTAACCCTCGTAGCGGATCTGCTCGTAGTTCGCGCCGTCCAGGCCGCCCGTGCCGCGCTTGATCGCGCGTTCGATGTTGTCCTTCGGCATGTTCTGGTCCGTCGCCTTGTCCACGGCGAGCCGAAGTCGCGGGTTCATGTCGGGGTCGCCGCCGCCCATGCGCGCGGCCACCGTGATCTCCTTGATGAGGCGGGTGAAGATCTTGCCGCGCTTGGCGTCCTGGCGGCCCTTGCGATGCTGGATGTTCGCCCACTTGCTGTGTCCTGCCATATGGGTCTCGTGATTTTCTGCTGCGTCGAAAACGTGAGGGAAAACGTAATGGTAACATTCGCCTCCCGCCCCTTTTCTCCAGAGCGAACGGCTTTATGGCGAAGACCGGAGAGCGCAAGGCGCAGATCCTGCAGACGCTCGCAGCCATGCTGGAGAATCCCAAGGGAGAACGCATCACCACCGCGCTCCTCGCGGCGCGGCTCGACGTCTCCGAGGCCGCGCTCTACCGGCATTTTTCGAGCAAGGCCCAGATGTTCGAGGGCCTGATCGAGTTCATCGAGCAGACTGTATTCACGCTGGTGAACAAGATCCAGGCGGAGGAGAAGGACGCGATGAAGCAGATCGAGTCCACCATCGCCACGCTCCTGGGCTTCGCGCAGAAGAATCCCGGCATGACGCGCGTGCTCATCGGCGACGCGCTGGTGAACGAGGACGAGCGCCTGCAGGCGCGCGTGAACCAGCTGATGGACCGCCTGGAGGCGAGCCTGAGGCAAAGCGCGCGCCTCGCGGTCACCGCGGGGGGGCTGCCTTCCGATTGGGACGTGAACGCGTATGCCAACGCGGCCATCGCCTTCGTGATCGGGCGTTGGCACCAGTACGCGAAGAGCGGCTTCAAACGCGCGCCCATGGAAGGCTGGCCGCAGCAGTGGCGGGTGTTCGCCGCCTAGCGGCCGCGATGCCCGCGCCGCTTCCGGAGATCCGGACCGCACGCCTCGACATCCGCCTCGCGCGCCCCGGCATGCAGGCGGCGATGGCGAGGTTCCTCCGCGACAACTTCGACGGCCACCTCGATCGCTGGTCGCCGCCCGCGGCGCCGGGCTTCTTCGCCGAGCCGTTCTGGCGCGAGCGCCTGGAGATCGCCGTCGAGGAGTTCCACGCCGGGCGTGCCGCCCGCTTCGTGCTGCAACAAGGCCCGGCGGAAGGCCCGATCCTCGGCACCTGCAACTACACCAACATCGTGCGCGGCCCGTTCCTCGCCTGCTACCTCGGCTACCAGGTCGCGCGGGATCGCGAGGGCAGCGGGCTCATGGCCGAAGCGCTCGGCGCCACCAACGAGTTCATGTTCAACGTGATGCGCGTGCATCGCATCATGGCGAACTACCGCCCCGAGAACGCGCGCAGCGCGAGGCTGCTGGAGCGCCTCGGGTTCGCGAAGGAGGGTCTCGCGCGCAACTACCTCTTCATCGACGGGGCGTGGCGCGACCACGTGCTCACCGCGCTCACCCATCCCGCCTTCGATCCCGCGTGGATCGAGCCCGCGGGCCGCTAGCTAGTCCTGCCCCGTCTCGAGCAGGGCGAGCTCGGGCATTCGGTGGCTCGCCGGGTGGAACGTGATGTCGGCGCAGATGCGCCGGAAGCGCGTGAACATCTGCTCGAGCGTCTCGCCGCCCAGGTTGAACACGCCGTATCGATAGCTGCCGAGCCACTTCATCTCGCGCGCGAGGTCTGCGCCGCGCTTCGGGTAGAACATGACGTGGGCGTCGGAGTGGCGTGCCTTGAGCGCCGCGAGTTCGGCGCGCGAGGGCCATCGCGACAGCCCCTCGCCCGTGAGGTCGCGCAGGACGAAGCTCGCCGCATGCTTCTCGCGTCCTTCGCGGAAACGGATCGCGGGCTCACCGCCGCATTCGAGCTCGATCAGCGCGTCGAAGAGGTTGTAGCCGTCGACCCGCTCGAAGAGGTCGTAGAACTGCCCCGCGGCGCGCGGGTTGATCTCGATGACACGGATGGCGCCGTCGGCAGGGTCGACGCGCATCTCGATGTTGAACACCCCGTGCCGGAAGCCGATGCCCTCGATCAACTTCACCGCGAGCGCGTCCACCCGCCCGAGGTCGCGCGACGAAAGCGAGGACGGGTACTGGAAGCGCTGGAACTGGTCCGTTCCCGGGTACATGATGGAATCCACCGTTCCCAGCATGGTCACGCGCCCTTCCCTGGCGTACCCGTTGGCCGTGACCTGGCGTCCGCGCGCGATCTCCTCGCACACCATGCTGTAGGGATCCTCCGCGAGATCCGAGTGGGCGGCCATCACGTCGGCGAACGGCCTCACCAGCTTCTCGATGATCGCGTGCTCGAGCCAGCCGAAGCGCGTGTGCCGGTAGAGCTCGTCGAATCCCTCGACCTTTCGCGCGAGCACGGAGAAGGCCGCCTTCGCGGGCTTCACGTAGAACGGATACGCCATGGGCACCTCGTCGGCGCGCGAGAAGCCGCGGCGCAGCAATCCGAAGCGCACGTTGCTCTCGGGAGCGATCGCCTCGAAGGCCTTGCGCGCGTAGTACTTGTGCTGGATCGCGAGGATCGACGCGAGCGGCGCATGCGGCAATCCGAGGCGGCTCGCGATGAGCGACGCGAGGAAGGGCCCGAACTGCTCGTCGGAGGTCACCACCGCGTCGATGCCCATGCCTCGATAGCGCGCGACCATGCGCTCCACGAAAGAGAGCGCGTCGAAGGTGAAGAGGCGGACGTTGTCGGGGAAGCTGAAGAGGTCGAATCCCTCGAAATGGAACTCGACGCGCCCGCGATAGCGCGGGTCGCGGGCGACCGCCTGGTCCCACTCGTCGGGAAAGAGGAAGAGGATTCGCCTTGTCATCGTCCGATTCTACGCAGGCGCGCCGTCCGCGGATTCACGCGCCCAGCGCGTCCGACCAGATATTGCGGGCCCAGCCCATGGCGTATTCGCCCTCGGCTTCGCTCATCGCCGGCGACAGGCCCCCGGCTCCCGGCACCGGCTTCATCGTGCGCTCCTTCGCGTCGTACTTGTGGACCGATGCCACGTGGATCGAGAGGCGCTCCGAGACCATGCTGTAGCACGTGTTGACGAGCGTGGGCGACGGATTCGGCTCGCGGTCATTGAGGAGGTCAACAAGCGCGGAGGCACAGACCTTCCCGTGCCCGTTGGCCATCGTGGCCGACTTGGGCATCAGGGGCGCGATCTGCAGGGAGTCGCCGAGCACGTGGACCCGGCGCGCCGCCTTCGATTCGTACGTGAGCCAGTCCACCTCGCACCAGCGGCCGTTGGCGGTGATGAACGGCGCGGCGGCGTTGCCCGCCTTCATCGGCGGCAAGACATTGAGGACGTCACCCTTCACGTCGCCGAACTCGAGCTTCACGGTGCGCGTGGCGACGTCCACGTCGACCGCCTTGCTGTTGGGCTGGTATTCGATGAGGCCCGGATAGAGCTCGGCCCAGGCGCGCTTGAAGAGCGCCCCCTTCGAAAGGACGTCCTCGTTCGCATCGACGATGAGCACCTTGGAGCGGGGTTTGGCCCGCTTGAAGTACGCGGCGACCTGGCATGCACGCTCGTACGGGCCGGGCGGGCAGCGGAACGGCGCCTCGGGAATCGAGATCACGAACACGCCCCCGTCGCGCATCTCCTCGAGCTGGCGCCGCAGCGCCGCCGTCTGGGGCCCGGCCTTCCACGCGTGCAGCACGGCCGCCTGCGCGCGCTCGTCGTTCATCGCCGGAAGCTCGCTCCACATGAAATCCACGCCCGGGGCGATCACGGCTCGATCGAATGCAATGGGATCGCCGCGCGCGAGGCGCACCTGCCCCTTCTCCGGATCGACGGCCGTCGCCGCGTCCCGAACGACGCGAATGCCGCTCGCTGAGAGCCCGTCGTAGGGCCGCGTGATGTCGGACATCGCCTTGAATCCCGCGAGCACCATGTTCGAGAGCGGGCACGAGACGAAAGCTTCGTTGGCCTCGACGAGCACCACCTCGATGGACGGATCGAGCAGGCGAAGGTAGCGGGCCGCGGTTGCGCCGCCATAGCCGCCACCCACGACCGCGACCCGGGCCCTCGATGCAGCGCGGGCATTCGACCCGAATGCGAGCGTGGAAGCGGCCGCCAGGCCGCCCGCGAGGAAATGCCTCCGCGATCGCCTCATCGCCCGGCGGGCCGACGCGCGAAGTACGCGCCGATCGCGTCGATCTCGGCGTCGCCGTAGCCCCGGGCGATCTGCCGCATCACGGTCGACTCCCGCTTGCCTTCGCGGAACTCCCGCAGGAGCTGTGCGACGTCCGTGCGGCCCGCGAGCGCCGCCAGGTGCGAGCCGGGCACGGCGCGCCCCTCGGTGCCATGGCAGGCGGCACAGTTGGCGGCCATGTCGCGCGCGCCCGCCGCGGAGAGGTCAGGCGGCGCGAACGAGGGCTGCTGCGCGAAGGCGAGGCCTGCGCAGGCCCCGAGCGCCGCGCAAAGCGAGGCCGCGCGGACGCTCAAGGCCTTCAGGTGGACTCGACGGGCTCGGGCGGTTGCGGCGCCGACTGGGCGATGTCGAGCTTCACCTGCCCGTTGTCGTCCACATCGATCGTGACGCGGCCGCCGCTCGCGAGCTTGCCGAAGAGCAGCTCGTCGGCGAGCGCTCGGCGGATCGTGTCCTGGATGAGGCGCGCCATGGGGCGAGCGCCCATCTGCGGGTCGAACCCGTTCTTCGCGAGGTATTTCTTGAGATCCTCGGTGAAGAGCGCATCGACCTTCTTCTCCGACAGCTGCGCCTCGAGCTGCATGAGGAACTTGTCGACCACGCGCAGGATGATCTCCTCGTCGAGCGCGGCGAACGAAACGACGGCGTCCAGGCGGTTGCGGAATTCGGGGGTGAAGAGCCGCTTGATCTCAGCCATCTCGTCGCCCGCCACCTTCTGCTGCGTGAAGCCCATGGCGTTCTTCGAAAGGCCCTCGGCGCCCGCGTTGGTCGTCATCACGATCACCACATTGCGGAAGTCGGCCTTGCGCCCGTTGTTGTCCGTGAGCGTGCCGTGGTCCATCACCTGCAGCAGGATGTTGAAGATGTCCGGATGCGCTTTCTCGATCTCGTCGAGCAGCAGGACCGAATACGGATGCTTGGTGATGGCCTCCGTGAGCAGCCCCCCCTGGTCGAATCCCACGTAGCCCGGGGGCGCGCCGATGAGGCGCGAGACGGCATGGCGCTCCATGTATTCCGACATGTCGAAGCGGATCAGCTCCACGCCCATGATGAACGCGAGCTGGCGCGCGACCTCGGTCTTGCCCACGCCCGTGGGCCCCGAGAAGAGGAAGCTTCCGACCGGCTTCTGCGGATTGCCCAGGCCGCTTCGCGCCATCTTGATGGCCGCGGAGAGCGCGTCGATCGCCTTGTCCTGGCCGAACACGGTGGCCTTCAGGTCGCGATCGAGGTTCTTCAGCGCCGAGCGGTCGTCGTTCGAGACGTTGCGCGCCGGCACGCGCGCGATCTTGGAGACGATCTCCTCGATCTCGGGCTTGCCGATCACCTTCTTCTGCTTCGACTTGGGCAGGATGCGCTGCAGCGCGCCCGCCTCGTCGATCACGTCGATCGCCTTGTCGGGCAGGTGCCGGTCGTTGATGTAACGTGCCGAGAGCTCCGCCGCGGTGGTGAGCGCGTTGGCCGTGTACTTCACGCCATGGTGCAGCTCGAAGCGCGACTTGAGCCCCCTCAGGATCTCGACAGTCTCCTGGATCGACGGCTCGTTCACGTCCACCTTCTGGAAACGC
>DATJVS010000165.1:0-13615 GCA_035501715.1 Usitatibacter sp. | reverse complement strand
CGAGTTGTTCGCCGAGATCAGCTGCAGCAGCTCCATCGGCGTGGTCGCCCCGCTCTTGTCGATCTCTTCGCGCGAGATCACCGTCACCGGCAGCGCGCTTTCCCCTTCCACGCGCTTGATGCTCGAGCCCGTGACCTCGATTCGCTCCTTGGCAGCAGGTTTGCCTTGATCGGTCGATTGCGCCAGCGCTCCGGCGCTGAAACCGGTAGATACGACTGCGAGTGCTCCCGCCACCGCAATGGCGAGCTTATCGTTTTTGCGATTCATGATTTCCCCAGGGTAATTTTGTTCGGCTTCGAGAAAGTAATGAGCGTGAAATGGACCGTCAACGGAATTCGGCAGGGACGCGACTGTCACGTTGTCTTGCCGCAACCGAGCGGAACTTTCAGGTGAATTCACACCAAGTTTCTTGGAATCCCTCCTGTGCTGCGGACCGCCTGCCCCTTGCCGTCGACCTCCGCGAGCATGCGGTTCAGGACGCGGATGGTAAGGTCCGCGGCCTCTATCAATTCGACCAGGCGCTCCGCGCGCCTCGACAGGCGCCTCACATCGGGAGGGATCCGGGCCTCCTCGAGCGTGAAGATGCGGTCGTCGGAGTGCACCTGCATCCAGCGGAAGACGTCGGACACGGGCACGCCCAGCCCTTCGGCGGCCGTCTCGGGCGTGATCTCCTTCGCGCGGATCTTTTCGATCACGTTGAGCCGCTCGCCCAGGTGGACGTGGCGAGGCCTACTCATCGAGGTCCATCTCGCTTCCCGCGATTCCCAGCTTCTCCTTCAGGATCGCGACCTCGAGGGTGCGCTGGCCCAGCAATCGCTCGAGGTTGCGCACCTGGAGCTTGAGGTCCGCGATCTCGTTGGCCTCCACCGGGGCCTGCGGCGGCCCCGTGAGATCCGCGTTCACGATGTCGCGATAGACCTTGCGCCAGTAGTACAGGACGTTGAGCGCGATCTGGTGACGTTTGGCCACGTGCGCCGCGGACATTCCGGGCAACATCGACTCCCGGACGATCGCGAGCTTCTCCGACAGGCTCCGGCGATGCCGGAGGCCGCGCGGACCGGCGTTTGGCACTTTCAAACTCACTTCCTCCTCTACGTTGCTCGGTGTTGCGAATTCGCATCGGGTGTCTGAGCCTCTCCAAGACCCGTGCGCCACGATGCCGCCGTGGCGCAAGGTTGACGAAAGCTAGCACCGAACTCCGACCGAAGTACGATGAAGGTGTAACCGGATTTTGTGAGGCGGCCCTCAGGGACCAGGCGGCGGACGGGGACAGGATCGTTCCTGTCGCGCGCCGAAAGTGCCTGAAAATCAATGCGAATGCCGGAATTCTTGGGGTATAATCCCCTGCAGATGCGGAAGGTGTCTCATCCGGTTGACACCCTCCCTCTCCGGGACATGGAGATTCAGCCCGGCAAGCCGCCTCGCGCATGGCGCGATCCATCGGCACACGAAAATTCATCTGCCTGAACCGGTTTCGAAGGCATGTCCTTCGCGGGCCGATCACTCAGGAGATGCATCATAGGTACGACCTTCGAAAGCCTCGGGCTGATGCCCGAGCTGCTTCGCGCAGTCGCGGAGCAAGGCTACACAGAACCCACACCCATCCAATCGCAAGCGATCCCCATCGTGCTCGCCGGGCGCGACCTTCTCGGCGCCGCGCAAACCGGCACGGGCAAGACAGCGGGATTCACGCTGCCGCTGCTCCAGCGCCTCGCGCCGCTGGCGACGAAGAGCTTCTCGCCGGCGCTGCATCCGGTGCGATGCCTCATCCTCACGCCGACTCGCGAGCTCGCCATCCAGGTGCACGACAGCGTGAAGGGGTACGGAAAGCACATCCCGCTGCGCTCGTTCGTGGTCTACGGCGGCGTGAACATCAACCCGCAGATCGAGGAGCTCAAGCGCGGTGTCGAGATCCTCGTGGCCACGCCCGGCCGCCTGCTCGACCTCGTCGGCCAGAAGGCGGTGAACCTCGGCAAGGTGCAGGTCCTCGTGCTCGACGAGGCCGACCGCATGCTGGACATGGGATTCATCCCCGACATCAAGCGCATCATCGCGCTCATTCCGGCGGCACGGCAGACGCTGCTCTTCTCCGCGACGTTCTCCGACGAGATCCGCAAGCTCGCCTCCCAGTTCCAGAAGGATCCGGCGAAGGTCGAGGTGGCGCGGCGCAACGAGCCGATCGCGCTCGTCACCCAGTACGTGCACTTCATCGACGCCAACCGCAAGCGCGAGCTGCTCTCGCACCTCGTGAAGAAGAACAACTGGGAACAGGTCCTGGTCTTCACGAAGACCAAGCACGGCGCCAATCGCCTCGCCTCGCAGCTGCAGAAGGACCGCATCAACGCCGACGCGATCCACGGCAACAAGAGCCAGAACGCGCGCATCCGCGCCCTCGAGGACTTCAAGGAGGGCAAGGTGAAAGTCCTGGTGGCGACGGACATCGCCGCGCGCGGCCTCGACATCGAGGATCTGCCGCACGTCGTGAATTTCGACCTGCCGCATGTGCCCGAGGATTACGTGCACCGCATCGGGCGCACGGGCCGCGCGGGAGCCACGGGAGAGGCGCTCTCGCTCGTCTGCGGCGAAGATCGTCCGCTGCTCGCCGCGATCGAGAAGCTCATCAACCGCCGCATCGAGGTGCGCGCCGTGGAAGGTTTCGAGGCGGGTCACACGCCCCGTCGCGACGAGTCCGCGCCCCGCGGCAAGGCGCCCGCGAAACCGCGTGACGACGGCGAGCGCGCGAAACGCGGCGAGGGCCGCGGACGAGGACGCGGCGAAGGACGCGGCGAAGGGCGCCGCGAGGAGCGCGCCCCACGCTACAAGCCGTCTCCGGCACCGCGCGTTTCCGGCGACGCCGGAGGCATGGACTTCAGCAAGCCCTACGAGCCGTCTCCGACGGCGGCCCCGCGGCCCGAGCCGCAGCACGCCCAGCGTCGCCAGAAGCAGCCCGTCCCCGCGCTCTTTCGCAAGAAGGCGGCCTGACCGGCGGGGGAGTAACATCTCCCTATCCCATAGATAAAAGATCAACCGGCCCGCGCGAATCGCCGCGGGCCGTCTTTCATCCGATGCGAGACGCCGTACCGCAGGTCACCCACCTCAAGGACTACGCCCCGCCCGCATTCCGCATCTCGCGGGTGGCGCTCGACGTCGATATCGAGCCGGGCGAAGCGACGATCCATTCGACGCTGCAGGTCGCGCGCGATGCCCCGGGAGCCAAGGCGCCGTTGGTGCTGGACGGTGAAAGCCTCGAGCTGGTGTCCGTGAGCATCGACGGGCGCGCGCTCGACGCCACGGAATACAGCGTCGACGGAATGCACCTCACGATCCCCGACGTTCCCGACGCTTTCGCGCTCGAGACAGTGGTGCGATTCGACCCGTGGAAGAACACCAAGCTCGAGGGCCTGTACGCGACCGCGAGCGGCCTCGTCACGCAATGCGAAGCGGAAGGCTTCCGCCGCATCACGTACTTCATCGACCGCCCGGACGTGATGGCCGCCTATTCGGTGACGATCTGCGCGCCGAAGGCCAGGTTCCCGCGCCTGCTCGCCAACGGCAACCTCGTGTCTTCCGGCGCGGGCGCGCCCGCGGGCTGGTTCCGCGCCAATCACGAAGGACGGCACTGGGCGAAGTGGGAGGATCCGTTTCCGAAGCCGTCGTACCTGTTCGCGATGGTCGCGGCGGACCTGGACCTCCTCGAGGACCACTTCGTGACGCGTTCCGAAAAGAAGGCCTTGCTGCAGATCTACGTGGAGCGCGGAAAGCTCGACCAGGCGGGCTTCGCGATGCAGGCGCTGAAGAAGTGCATGCGCTGGGACGAAGACGTCTTCGGCCTCGAGCTCGACCTCGAGCGCTTCATGATCGTCGCGGTGCCCGACTTCAACGCGGGCGCGATGGAGAACAAGGGCCTCAACATCTTCAACACGAAGTTCATCCTCGCGCGCGCCGACACGGCCACCGACTGCGATTACTTCGGCGTGGACAAGGTGATCGCGCACGAATACTTCCACAACTGGACCGGCAACCGCGTCACGTGCCGCGACTGGTTCCAGCTCTCCCTCAAGGAAGGCCTCACGGTCTACCGCGACCAGCAGTACAGCGCCGACGAGTACACGCGCCCCGTGGTCCGGATCCAGGAGGTGCGCGACCTTCGCAGCCGCCAGTTCCCGGAAGACGCGGGGCCGATGGCGCACGCCGTCCGGCCCGACTCCTACGTCGAGATCAACAACTTCTACACCGCGACGGTGTACGACAAGGGCGCGGAAGTCGTGCGGATGTACGCATCCATGCTGGGCAAGGAAGGCTTCCGCCGCGGGATGGACCTCTACTTCAAGCGCCACGACGGCCAGGCGGTCACGTGCGACGATTTCCGCGCGGCCATGGCCGACGCGAACGAGACGGACCTCGAGCAATTCGGGCGTTGGTACTCGCAGGCCGGCACGCCGGTCGTGGAGTGCCGCGGCGAGTACGACGGAAACGCAGAGACCTACACGCTGCACGTGAAGCAATCGTGCCCGCCCACGCCGGGACAACCCGCGAAGGAGCCCTTCGTCATCCCGTTCGCGGTGGGCCTCGTGGACCTCGATGGACGCGATCTCCCGATCAACATCGAATCGACGGCGCTCTTCAGGGGCGCGCGCGGCGACAACGGGCGCACCGCGATGCTCGCGCTCACGCACGCGCAACAGGAGTTCGTCTTCAGGCAGGTGCCGGAGAATCCGGTCCCGTCGCTGCTGCGCGGATTCTCCGCGCCGGTCCAGGTCCGCTACGACTACTCGGACGCCGAGCTCACGCACCTCATGGCGTACGACTCCGACGCATTCAATCGCTGGGAAGCGGGCCAGACGCTCGCCACGCGCATCCTGCTCGCCGTGGTGGAAGGCGCACGCACCGGCGCAGCGGTGGAAACGCCCGCCGCGTTCATCGAGGCCATGGGCCGCGTGATCTCCGATGGCTCGAAGGATCCCGCGTTCGCCGCGGAGGCGCTGCAGTTGCCCTCGGAGGGCTACCTCGCCGAGTGCATGGCCGTGGCCGATCCCGAGGCGATCCATGCTGCCCGCTTGCGCCTCACGCGCGAGATCGCGACGAAGTACCGCACGCGCTTCGAGGGCGCCTTCCGCCACTTCACCGTTCCGGGCCCCTATTCGCCCGACGCGGCCGCGGCGGGGCGCCGGGCGCTGCGCAACGCCGCGCTGGGCTACGTGGCCACGATCGACGACGGGACTTCGCGCGCGCTCGCTTTCCTCGAGTTTCGCCGCGCCGAGAACATGACCGACGCGATGGCCGCGTTGACGTGCCTGTCCAACTCGGCCGGCGCAGAGCGCGAACGCGCGCTCGCGATGTTCTACGACAAGTGGAAGGACGAAGCGCTCGTGGTCGACAAGTGGTTCCGCGTCCAGGCGATGTCGTGGCTTCCCGGAACGCTCGATCGCGCGAAGGCCCTCATGCAGCATCCGTCGTTCGACCTGCGCAATCCCAACCGCGCACGCGCCCTGCTCCATTCCTTCGCGACGGACAATCCGCTGCACTTCCACGCAGCCGACGGGAGCGGATACCGGTGGATCGCCGAGCAGGTCGTCGCCCTCGACCGGCTGAACCCGCAGGTGGCGTCGCGTCTTGCGCGCGCATTCGACCGCTGGAAGAAGTACGACGCGGGCCGCCAGGCACACGCGCGCCGGGCCCTCGAGTCAATCCGCGGCGCCGATGGGCTCTCTGGCAATGTCGACGAGGTTGTCGACCGCGCGCTCTCCTGACAGGCGAGCCGCGGAGGCGGGCTGCGATAACGGGTTGCGAACGCTCCAGCGCTGGTAAGCGATCCGCGCACGGTGAACGCGGCTGAGCGCCTTCTGCGCTGCCATCGCGCGCAGGTGCCAGAGCCTGCGCGAGGCGAGATCGCCCGCTCGCGCCGAGAACGCCGGCAGCACCTCGTCCTCCAGCAGCGAAATCCAGCGCGAGCGGATCGCATCCACGGAGAAGTCCCTGCCGCGCTTCACGCCGTTTGAAACCATCGCCCTGAACAGCGCCGGATTCGCGCGCAGGCGGTCGATCGCGCGGATCACGTCTTCGCCGCCGCGGATCTCGATGAAGTCGAGCGGCCCGCGGCGAATCTCGACGTAGGCGGGCTCGGGCCCGGCCAGCACGGGAACGCGCGCGAGCCACGCGTTGTAGACCTTCGTCGCGGGCTTGGTCGCCAGCAACGCATCCGAATCCTCGCGCGCCGCGATCGCGAGATCGACGCCGCGATAGTCGTCCCACCGGGACTCCTGGATCTCGAACTCCACGCCGCGCTTGGCCAGCGCTCGCAGGAACGCCGCATCCGAGAACCACGCGGGCGCCGACGTCGTGCGCCCGTGGTACGCGATTCGCGAGATCGTGTCGGCCCGCGAGGGATCGCGCTGCCGCAAGCCGGGCTGCGGCCAGAGCGGGATGAAACGCTCGTGCGGCGCGTTGTCGATGCGGTTCTGCACGATGGCGAGGTCGCATGCCGCGACCGGCGCCCTGTCCGCACGGACTACGACGAGATAGCTCGCATGCGCGCAGGTCGCGAACTCGTTCGCGTCGTCGCGATGCACGACGACGATGGAGCCGGGCTCGAACGATTCTCCCACCGTGACAGTCCACCCGCGCGACTCGAGCGCCGAGCGCAGCCGCACGTAGGTCTGGGCGACCCAGGAGTTGCGGCCCGCGACGAAGCGCCGCGGCTCGAGCGCGATGCGGGATTCGTCGAGGCGCTCGATGTCGCGCCAGTGAGTGGCGTGGTTTGCAAGGACGAAATGAACGACACGGGCCGCCGGGTCCATCGAAGCAGCCTAGATGCCATGTGTGCATCCATTGTGGTAGCGCCCTTCAACATCTGTAACTTTTTGTGAGACCTGAAACGAAAAAGGGCCGCCATGGGGCGGCCCTTTCCCGCAACTGAATCGATCAGTTCTTCTTGATCGCCTCGAGCATCTTGAAGATGCCCTTCGGCGAGCCCAGGAAGAGGCGCTTGAACGACTTGGGAAGGCAGCGGCGCTCGAGGGTATTGCGACGGACACGTTTGCGTTCAGCCATTTCGAACCTCCGGAAACGAACCCGTGATTATACCCCAGGCACCGGTCAATTGAGGAGCTTGGCGCTGCCGTCGACGATCTCCGCGCGGGCGCGGCTGCCGTCCTGCTTCACGATCTCCCCGGTGGCATGCTGCAGCCCGTTCTCGAAGGATCCCTCGAACCGGGTGCCGTCGGCGAACCAGAAAACGCCCTTGCCCTGGGGCTGGCCCGCGCGAATCTCGCCCTCGTACTTCATGCCGGCGGCATAGAAATAGGCGCCCCGGCCCGTGAGCGCGCCCGCGTCCATGTCGCCCTCGTAGCGATCGCCGTTGGCGAAGTAGTAGACGCCCTTGCCCTGCGGCTTTCCGTCGACGAACGGCGCCTGCACCCGGTCCCCGCCCTTCGTGTAGTACAGGCCCTTGCCCTGCATCTTGCCCTGGGCCATCTCACCCTCGTAGCGGTCGCCGCTTGCGAAACGGTACACGCCCACGCCGTTGGGCTTGCCGTTGGCGAACGAGCCTTCGAAGACGTCGCCGCCTTTCGTCGTGTAGGTGCCGCGCCCCACGATCACGCCCGATTGCACCTCGCCCTCGTACGTGTCGCCGTTGCCGAACTGGTAACGCCCTTTGCCGTCCGGACGATCCGCGGAGAAGTGGCCCGTATAGCGGTCGCCGTTCTCCCAGACGTAGGTTCCTTCCCCCTGCTTGAGTCCTTCGTTGAATTCGCCCTCGTACTTGAACGACTTCGAGATGTACTCGCCATGCCCGTGCAAGCTCGCGCCGCGCATCGCGCCGCGGTAGACGGAACCGTCGGCGAACGTGAGCTCGCGTATGCCGGGAGCGATCTCCTTGCCGGGAATCGGATCGACCTTGGCGCCCGGGGCGGGCGGTGTCGCCACCGCAAGCGGCGCCTGCGACGTGGGCGCCGTCGTCGCGGAGGCCGCCGGCGCGGGAGACAACGTCTTCGCGGGCACAGGCTCTGCAGCCGTGGCGGGCGTCGGCGCGGCCGGTGAGGGAGACACCGCCGACTGCGTCGCCGATGGCGCGGGCAGCGCCGGTGGTTTCTCCTCGGCCTTCGCGACGACGACCGGGGGACTCGCAGGGGACGCGGGCTCCAGCGTCTTCGCCGGCAACGTGGTCGCCGCGGGCGGCGGGCCGCCCGGCTTCACGAGCGCCTCCAGGCGATTCCTCGCGAGCGGCGCGAAGTTGCCGTTCGGATACTTGTCGAGGTACGCGCGAATGTCCTCGGGCCGATTCGATTCGCGCACGCTCACCCAGAACTCGCGCTCCATCTGGAGCGTCACGTCGGCGCTCGGCCCCGATGCCGCTTGCGTCTTCGCTCCGGCACCGCTCGACGCATTGAATGTGAAATCGCCCTTGAGCGACGACGAGTCCCACGGGGTCTGCAGCCTGCGCGTCTCCTGCTCGACGCCTTCGCGCACCCGCTTGAACATGATCTCGGCCGGAAGGTCGGGGACCTTGATGTTCTGCAGGATGTGCTTCGTGTAGATGCCGTTGCGCCCATAGCCGTCGGCCGCAACGGAGCCCGGCGCCGTGGCGTACGCGATCATCGTGCCCGACGGGGCGCTCATCTGCGCGAGCCCCGCGCTCGTCACCTTGAAGCTCGCGGCGAACGGATTGTCGCGACAGGCATCGAGGATGATGAAGTTGAATTTCGTGCGCGCGCGGTCCATGCGGTCGAAGATCTGGCCGAGTTCCACGGAGAAGAACGTCACGTCCTCCTCCGAGCCCATCGCCGCGTCGATCGGGATCAGGTAGTTGCGGTCCTTGAACTGCATCGCGTGGCCCGCGTAGAAGAAGAGCGCGGTGTTCGCGCCGTCGATCGCGTTGCCGAACTCGCGGATCGCGTCGATCATTTCCTTGCGCGAGGCGTTCTGGCGAACGATCACCTGGAAGCCCAGGTCCTTCAACGCGTCGCCGAGGTCCTTCGCGTCATTGGCCGCGTTGCGCAGCGGCACCGTGCCGTAGTTGTTGTTGCCGATGAGCAGCGCCACGCGGTCGGCCGCTGCCGTCGCGTGCATGCACCAGGCGCACGCAATGGCGGCCAGCCACCGCGAGGCCGAATCCCACCGGGTCGTTCCGGGCACCAAGCGCGAAATCCTCCCTTCTCGAGCGAAAATTATCGCTCAAAAAGGCGGCACCCAGAGCGCTCAGCGCGAGAGGGCCGCGAGCTCGGGAATCTCGGGACGCTCCCGCGCGAGCACGGCCCAGGCCTCCTTCGCCTCCTGGCTGGCGCCCAGGTCCTGCAGGAGGAAGGCGTGCATCACGCGGTCGGAGAAGGTCCTGGCGGCAGCCCCCGAGCGCTGGACCTTCGCGATGGAGTCGGCCGACAGGGTCTCGAAATGGCCTTCGCCCACGGGCCCCAGTGCGCCAGTCACGCGCCACGTATAGGCCATTCCCGCTGCGAGCTTCGCGCCCACCCTGACGCCGGGATGGACCGTCATGCCCTTCCACGCCGTCTTTCCGCCATCGTCGATCACGACGACGCTGTAGCCCTTGGGTTCGGGATCGCCCTTCCATCGCAGCACCGGCTGCAGCATGGAGATGCGAGTGTCGAGGGGATACTCGAGCTGCGTCTTGGGCGCGGGCGCCTCGACCGGAATGCCGCGCATGCGCACGCTTGCCGCCGCGCTGCTCGCGGCATGAGACACGACGCCGGTGCCGGACAGCGCCTGGACGCTCTTGCGAACGGGCTTTCCACCCTTGTCCGCGCGGACCTCGCTCTCGGTCACGGTGAACACGCCCGGGCCTGTCATCGAAAATTCCGCACCGGTCGCGGCGTATGCGATTGAAACTGCCGCTCCGGTACCCAGGAGCAGCCGCGTCCCCGCAACCAGCTCGGCGAGGAAATTCACCCGGCCATCGCCTTCGATGTTGGCGCTTCCTTTCACGTCGGCCACGAACGCGACCGGCTCGGCCGCCGACGCCGCGAGCGCCGCGGACCCGACAAGGACGGCGATGAAGGCGCGGATCATTTCGCGAACGCGGCCAGCTCGGGCAGGTCGTCGCGCTCTTGCGCGAGGCGCGACCACGATTCACGCGCGTCCTGCGCGGCCCCGAGGTCCTGCAGCATCAGCGCGAACATCACGCGATCGCTGAACTCCGCCTTGTCCGAAGGACGCTGCTTCTCGACGCGCGCGAGCGCATCCGCGGTCAAGGTGCGGAAATGGCCCGTGCCCACCTCGTTGCCCGCGATCGAAACGATCCAGGTGTACTCGGTGTCGGGACGAAGCTTCGCGCCGATTCGGTAAGAGCTCCCGAGGACCTTGGCCGTGTGCACCGGCTTCTCCTGGCCCGCGACCAACAGGAGGAACTCGCCTTTTCCACCGGCACCGCGCCACCGGAAGGTGGGCTGAAGGGTCGCTACGTTGCCTTCCGTGGGATAGATGAGCTTGGGCTCGGTATCCGGTTTCGGCACCGCGATCGAACGCATGCGCACGCTCGCCGCCGACGTCTGCGCGACCTGGACGAGCACCTTGTTCGAGGCATGCCACTGCGTCTCGCGCGTGACCGGCGCAGCGCCCGACATGGAGGTCATCTCGGCGTCCTTCACGAGGTATTGGCCGGGGCCCTTCAGGGCGTACTCCTTGCCGCTCGCCACGAACATCACGGAGGCCTGCGAGTCCTGTCCCAGCGTGAGCTTCTGCCCCTTGGCGAGCTCCGCGAGCAGCGTGGGCCGCGGATTGCCGTCGAGCGCCACGTCGCCCTTCATGTTGGTGATGAATGCGATGCCGTCGGCCCAGGCGGCGGCCGAGGCGACGAGGAGCATCCCGAGAAGCGTGCGCATGATCGTTTTCATCGAACCACCTCCATGGTGTCCGCGAGCGACGGAGCCGAACGCGCCGTGCGGATGCCCCAGACGTTCACGGGGCTGTGACCCTTCACCTTGTGCGTGCCCAGCGGATCGAAGTGGAAGCGCTCCTCGATCCGGCTCACCACGGCGTCCGTGATGATGATCTTCCGCCCCAGCTCCTTGGTGAGTCCCTCGATGCGGGCGGCGACATTGACGGCATCGCCGATCGCCGAGTAGTTGTGGCGCTCCGAGGATCCGATGTTCCCGACGGTCACGGTGCCGTAGTTGATGCCGATTCCGATCGTCAAGGTGGGGAGTCCCTCCCTCTTGAACTCCTCGTTGAGCGAATCGAGCGCCAGCATCATCGCCAGCGCGCACTGCACCGCTTCGCCGCACGGGTCCTTCGATTTCCGCGGCGCACCGAAGAGGACCATCATGCCATCGCCGATGAACTTGTCAACGGTGCCGTCGTAGCGATGGACAGCATGCACCATGCGGTCGAAGTAGCGCTGCAGAACAGTCGTGACCACCTGCGGGGGCATATTCTCGGAAAGCGTTGTGAAATCGCGCACATCGCTGAAAAGGACGCACACCTCCGCGAGCTGTCCGCTCACGCCGGGGCTCAGGCCCCCGCCGAGCATTTCCCGCATGACGGCGGGGCTCACCTGCCCCGAGAACGACTGCTGCAGGCGGAAGCGCTCTATCACCGCTTCGATGGCATCGAAGATCCCGCGCACCAGGAGCGCGACCCAGAACGTCACGACGATCGAGGCGAGCGGCAGGATCGTCTGCGCCGAGACGATGGTCGCGAGGCCCGCCCCGAACAGCAGGAGGGGCGCCACGATCGCGGCGCCGATCACGACGAGCGGGGATGCGGAGATAAACACGGCCGTGGCGGCGACCGCCATCGCGAGCCAGCGAAGGCCGATCGGGACCGGGTGCAGCAAGCCCGTCGCAAGGTGGCTGCGGATCACCTGCGCGTGAATCAACACCCCGGGTTGGTCGTACCCCGTGGGATCCCGTGCGCGCCCCGGGTCGTGGGCCAGGAGCTGCGTGGGCAGCCTCCAGCGGTCGGTGCCGCCGATGACGCTTCCCACGAGCACGATGCGGTTGCCGAACGTCTTGCGCAGCTGTGCGTCCGTCATCTTCTCGACGGCCTGCATTGGAACGTACTCGAGCGGCGCGCCGATGCTGTAGTCGATGTAGCCTTCCGTCACCGGAATCTTGAGCTGCCGCAGGACCTGGCTTGCGAGCGTGGGCACCGGTTTTCCGTTGGAATCGCGCGTCGCGTGGAAAAAGCGCCGGGAAGTGAGGTCCGCATCGGGAACCTGCTGGTCCAGCCCGAAGTTGTCGGGCGTGAGGTAGGTCACGAGGTTGGACTGGATCGGCGCCGGCGCTCCCTTGTCGGAAATGGTCTGGACGTACACGAACGGCACGTGGGAGACCTTGAGCAACGCGAGCCCCTGCATGAGCGCGATGTCCGAGCCTTTCAGGATGAAATCGAAGGAGCGCTCGGGAAGCACCACGTCCAGCGCGATCGCGCGGGGCTTCGCTCGCGCAAGGGCCCGCAGCATCGCACCGTAATGCCGGTGCCACAGCGCGGAGGGTTCGTCGTAGGCCGCGTACGTCCCCTCGTCGATGCCGATGAGCACCACGTCCTCGTCGAGCGGGCGGGGATGCACCTTCTGGATCGCGCGCATCTGGTTGTCGAACGCCCATCGGGCCACGTCCTCGATGGGGGAAAGTTCCGGCGTGGGAACCGCGGCGAGAAGCGTGACGATCGCCGCGGCGACGCCGAGCAGGAAGCCGCCCTTCAGCCCCGTGGAGGAACGCAGTCGTTCCCAGAACGCGATGAGCGCCTGGATGGCAGTCTTGCGCTCGGCGGCGGCGATGGCGGCTCCCCGGCCCCGGCCTACTCAGGCCTGGCGGCCATGGTGCGGATGAGGGTCTCGAGCTGCGGGCTCATCGGCAGGTCGATGCTCGCGCCCGTTGGAAGGCGCCTCATGAACCAGCGCTTGTACTGGCGCTCGATCTCCCCGTCCTCGGCGAGATCACGGAAGGCGTCGTTCACGAGGCGGGCCATCTGCGCGTCGCCCTTGCGGTACATGATCCCGTACGGATCGTAGGAGAGGAACTCCCCCACCACGAAATACTCGCCCTTGGCGTTGTTGCGCGCGATGAGGCCGTAGAGCAGCACGTCGTCGGTGGCGAACGCATCCGCCTTTCCCGTCGCGAGCTGCGCGAACGACTCCGCGTGGTCGCCCGCCACGACGATCGTGAAGTCGATGCCGAAGCGCTTCGTGATCTCGTGCATGGCCTGTTCGTTGGTCGTGCCCTTGGTCACGACCACGGTCTTGCCCTCGAGGTCGCGGAATGACCGGATCGGCGAGCCCTTTTTCACCATGAGCTTGGTGCCCGACACGAAGATCGTCGGCGAGAACGCCACGCGCCTCGCGCGCTCGAGGTTGTTGGTGGTGGAGCCGCATTCGAGGTCCGCCCGCCCCGAGGCGACCGCGTCGATGCGCGTTTCGGAAGTCACCGGGAGCCATTGGATCCCGAGCTCCTTTCCGACCGCCTCGCTCATCGCGTCGACCAGCTTCTTGCACAGCTCGATCGAATAGCCGATGGGCTCGCCGCGCATGGACATGTAGGAGAACGGGATCGACGATTCGCGATGGGCGATGGTGACCACGCCGCTGGCGCGCACCTTGGCAAGCGTGCCCGTGAGCTCGACGGGCGCCTCCTGCTGGGCGACAGCCGTGCCCGCGACGATC
>DATJVS010000164.1:0-4150 GCA_035501715.1 Usitatibacter sp. | reverse complement strand
CGGCTCATGCTCTCCACGCCGCCGCAGAGCGCGAGGTCGATGTCGGTGCCGAGCATCCCCGCGGCCTCGAAAACCGCGACCATGCTCGTGGAGCACGCGAGCACCGTGCTGAACGCGGGAGTCGCCTGGTCGATGCCCGCTTCGATCAGCACTTCGCGCGCGATGTTGCTCCAGCCGAGATTCGGCGCGACCGTGCCCCACACCATGAGGTCGGGCCGCGTGCCCGCGGGAAGCTGCGCGGCCATTGCCTTCGCGACGGGGACCGAGAGGCCGACCGCGTCGAGATTGCGCAGCGCGCCGTCGACGCGCGCGAAGGGCGTCCTAACTCCGGAAACCAGCCAGGTCGTCATCTCGATCTCCTCAATCCTTGCGGCAAGCCGCTGAAAGTCCCTTCTCCGGCATCGCATCGCCCTTCACCACACGGCTCGTCCAGCCGATGACGTCGTCCACTCGCGCGTTGACGCAGACCTCGAGCCCCGGCCGGCTCGCCATGGAGCCGGCGCGCTCGTCGCTCGAGAACAGCATCAGCACCGGCGCCTTCACCTTGTTCCAGCGCCCGTCGAGCGCGGCGGCCTGGGGATCGGCCCCGATGAGGAAGGCGATATCGCCGGCCTTCTCGGCCGCGAGCGGCAGCAGCGCCGCGCCCTGGCCGCGGCCGTAGAGGCCGATGCGATCGGCGCGGATGTCGGGCCTTCCACGGAAGAACGCCACCGCGATGGCCGCGTCCTGCGCAAGGTCGCCGGGGCTCGCGGTGCGCCAGCTGCCGGTGGATTCGCCGACGCCGCGTTGGTCGTACACGAGCGCCGCGACGCCGGATTGCGCGAATCGCCGCGCCATGCCGTAGTTCACCTCGCGGGACTCGGGGCCCGCGTCGTGCAGCATTGCCATCGCGGGATACGGCGGCTGCGAGGCGGGCAGGACCAGCGTGCCCTTCAGGCGCGCCTTGCCGTTCACGAACTGGAACGGCACCTCCCGAAGCCCCTGCCCATGGGCGGCGAGCGATGCGAACGCCATCGCCAATGCCGCGGCCGCGAATCTCATTTCCATCCTCCTCCGCCGTGCCCGCGCTCGAAGCGCTCGCGGTCGCGCGCGAACTGCTTCTCCAGCTCCTCGCGGCCCTGCCTGGCGATCGACATGCGGCGCGCCTCGTCCCGGTAGAAGGGCTGGGTGGCGATCACGCTCGCGATGTTGTGACGGCGGAAGGCGTCGGCGAGTTCCTTCGCCCGGAAGCGATCGACGCCCAGCTTCTCGAGCGCGGAGCGCCCGATGCGAAGCGCCGCCTCGAAGGTCTCGCGCTCGACCACCTCCACGCCGCGCAGCTTGAGCTCATAGTAGTGGCTCACGTTGCGCGCGCGCGACACGATCTCCAGCGCCGGGAAGTTGGCCCGCACGCGGTCGACGAGCGCGAGGCTCGCATCCACGTCGTCGATGGCGTTCACGAGGAGCCGGGCCTTCTTCGCGCCCGCCGCTTCGAGAAGGTCCAGGCGCGTGGCGTCGCCGTAGAACACCGTGAACCCGAACTTGCGCAGGGATTCCACCTGGTCGGGATCGTGATCGACGATGACGGCGCGCACGTCGCTCGCCAGCAGCAGGCGCCCCACGATCTGGCCGAATCGCCCGAAGCCCGCGATGATCACCGGGCCCTCGTCGGTGATCGCGTCGGGCTCGCGCTCGGCCTTCGCCCGCGATCCCATGAACTTGTCGTGGGCGAGGAGGAGCAGCGGCGTGGTCGCCATGGAAAGCGCCACCGCGATCGTGAGGAGCGCTTCCCATTCGGCGTCGAAGAGCTTCGCCTCGCGCGCCGTGCCGAACACCACGAACGCGAACTCGCCGCCCTGCGACAGCAGGAACGCGAAGAGCCAGCGCTGGCGGCAGATCTCGATCAATTGCGCGACGCCCCACAGCGAAAAGATCTTGAGCGCGAGGAATCCCACGAGGAGCAGCGCCACGGTCCCGGGGCGCGAGCCCAGCAGGCCGAAATCGATCGTCATCCCGACCGAGATGAAGAACAGGCCCAGCAGCAGCCCCTTGAAGGGCTCGATGTCGCCTTCGAGCGCGTGGCGAAACTCGCTGCTCGCGAGGAGCACCCCGGCGAGGAACGCGCCCAGCGCCATGGACATGCCCACGAGCGTCATGACCTCCGCGATCGCGAGCACCAGCAGCAGCGCGAAAGCGGTGAAGACCTCCCGCAGGTCGCTCTTCGCGATGAAGCGCATCACCGGGCGCAGCAGGTAGCGCCCCACCACGACGATGCCCGCGATGGCGGCCACCGCGAGGCCTACGCGCATCCACAGCGGATCGGCATCGGGCTTCGCCGCGTGGGTGAGGAACGGCACCAGCGCGATGAGCGGGATCGCCGCGATGTCCTGGAAGAGGAGGATCCCGAAGGACGCGCGCCCCGTCGGCGTGTTGAGCTCGTTCCTCTCGGCGAGCTGCTGCATCGCGATGGCGGTGGACGAAAGCGCCAACGACAGCCCGCCGATCAACGCCGCCTCCCACGAAAGCCCCACGAAGTACAGGCCCAGGCCCAGCACCAGCCCGCTCGCCGCGAGCTGCAGCGCGCCTCCGCCGAACACCACGCCGCGCATCGCGAGGAAGCGCTTGGGGTCGAGCTCGAGGCCGATCACGAACAGCATCAGCACCACGCCCAGCTCCGCGAGGTCCTGCGTGGCCCCGGTCTCGCTCACGAGCCGCAATCCCCATGGGCCGATCAGCGCGCCGGCGATGAGGTATCCCAGCACCGACCCCAGCCCGATGCGCTTGGCGATCGGCACGCACACCACCGCCGACGCGAAGAAGATGAGCGCTTCACGCATCCTTCGTGTGCGCCTCGATCCGCTTTAGAAACCTTTGCGCCTGCTGCGCGAGCATCTCGTCCGTCATCCCATGCGAATCGTGCAGCACGAAAGGCTCGAGCCACCTCATGTGGCAATAGCGCGCCGTCTGCTCCACCACCGGCACGAACGCCTCGAACGGGTGGGCGTGCGCCCCGGTCAGCGCGTATTTCTCCACGTCGCCCGTCGTCGTGGCCCAGAGCACTTCCTTGCCCTTCAACGCCAAGCCGCCGTCGCCGTGCGCCCAACCGCCCAGCAGCACCACGTCGAACCAGTGCTTCATCATGCCCGGCACCGTGTACCAGTAGAGCGGATGCAGCCACACGACGAGCCTGGCGCGCTCGAGGGCCGACTGCTCCGCCCCCACGTCGATGTCGAAGTCCGGATAGAGATCGTAGAGAGCGCGGACCTCGAGCTCCGGCAGGCCGCGCACGGCCTCCAGCAACGCCGCGCACGCGCGCGAGCGCCGCGGGTAGGGATGCGCATAGATCACGAGAACCATGAATGCGGGATCCAGCGCTGGACGGTGAGCCACGGATGGTTGTCGGCCACGATCCCCACGAAGATCGCGAGGCCGATCCAGTTGTTGTGCAGGAACGCCTTGAAGCAGCCTTCGCGCGTGCGGCCGCGGATCATCGGGTAGTGCATGGCCGCGAGCGCGGCCGCCACGGCGAGGCCCGCGTAGTACCAGGCGCCGTATTGCTGCCAGAAGCCGAGCGCGGCGAGGATCACGATGAAGAGCCAGTGGAACGCCATCACCGCGGCCACGTCGTGCCTGCCGAAGAGGATCGCGGAGGTCTTGAGGCCCAGCTTCACGTCGTCGCCGCGGTCCACCATCGCGTACTCGGTGTCGTAGGCGATGGTCCAGGCGATGTTGCCCGCGAGCAGCACCCACGCGACCGGCGGCACCGCGTTCCTCAGCGCCGCGAATGCCATGGGGATACCGAACCCGAACGCGATGCCGAGCCACGCCTGCGGCATCCAGAAGAAGCGCTTGAGGAAGGGATAGATCACCGCGACCGCGAGCGCCACGAAGGAAAGCTCCACCGTGAGGCCATTGAGGCGCACGACGACCGCGAAGGCGAGGAGGGCGCACACGGCCGCCACCACCAGCGCTTCCCACGGCTCGATCGCCTTCGTCGCCAGGGGGCGGTCCCTGGTGCGCTCCACCTTGCCGTCGAAATTGCGGTCGGCGAAGTCGTTGATGGCGCATCCGCCCGAGCGCATCAGCACCGTGCCCGTGAAGAAAAGCAGGATCACTATCGGATTGGGCACGCCGCGCTGCGCGAGCCAGAGCGCCCAGAGCGTGGGCCAGA
>DATJVS010000163.1:0-25906 GCA_035501715.1 Usitatibacter sp. | reverse complement strand
GCGCACCGAAGGCGAGGCGCTCGCGGTGACCGTCCTGTGGCTGCTCATGCCCACGGCGTGGATCACGCTGAAGGGAATCATGAGCGAGTCGCTCTACCTGTTCCTCGCGATGGCCTGCGTGCTTTTCTTCGAGGCGCGCATCGCCCGGCGCGAGCCGTCGATCGCCGACCAGCTGGCGTTCGGCACGTTGCTCGGGCTTGCGTGCCTTGCGCGCACGCTCGGCATCGCGCTCGTCGCGGCGTACGTGGTGCATGGCGCGATCCGCATCGCGAGGCGCGAGCAGAGGCTCGACGCGCGCCAGGGGGCGGCGCTGGTTCCCGTGGCCGCGCTGCTGGCGCTCTGGTATTCGCTGCGTCCCAGCGCAGGGGCGGACGCTTACGGGAGCACCGCGCGCCAGATCCTCGATCAATGGGTGCGCGATCCGGCGGGGATGCTCTCGACCGCGTCGGGGAACCTGCTTTCGGCCTGGATCTCGTCCTTCGCGGTGCAGCCCGACGTAGCGCTCACGCTCGCGGCGGCCGCCATGGCGCTCGGAGCGCTCGCGATCGCCGGCGTCGTGCTGCGCGCGGCGCAGAACCGCTTCGACGGCTGGTTCGTGCTCGCGTCGATCGCCGTCATCTATCCGTGGGTGTTCTCGCCGGAGAACACGCGGCGCCTGCTCTATCCGCTGATCCCGCTCATGATCGTCTCGGCGGCGGCTTTCGTGCGCTGGGCATTCGAGCGTCCGGGCTCGCGCGCGCGCGCATGGCCCTTCGTGGCCGGATTCGCCGCGGCCCTTGCGGCCGTGGCGAGCATTCCCGCGCTCGTGCTGGTGGCGCAGAAAGCCTCGGACCGCGAGGCCGTGATCCCGGACTACCCGTACACGTATCGCGAGGTGGCCGAGTACTACGCGACGGTGAACATCGATCGCGCCCGCGATCGGGCGAAGCTCGCGGTGGTCACGCTCGAGGGGCTCGAGTCCATCGACCGGGTCACGCCGAAGGATGCGCGCGTCATGTGGATGCGGCCCGAATACGTGGCGCTGCTCGGCCGGCGCGCCGCGACCGCGTTCCTCTACCGATGGACTCCGGCGGAGCTCGCGCGCGCGATCGACTCGTCGGGCACGGGCTACGTCGTGCAGGGTTGGCTTTCCAAGACGGACCTCGAGGTGCGGCAGGGCAGCCCATACCTGGACCTGTCGGGCTACGCGCATCCGGCCTTCAGGATCGGTGATATCTTCGTCCTGATGCAGGTCGATCGCGCGCAACTCGATGCCCGGCTGCGGGAGGAGAAGGTGACAAGGTGAACCGACTCAGGCCGCATCTGGGCATCGCGGTGTTGCTCGCAGTTGTCGCTCCTCTCATGTTCGCTTTCTGCTGGCACGGCGGGCTCGCCACCCTGGGCGACGACGCGATGTCCTACATCGGGATCGCGAGGTGGCTCTCTCCGTTCCGGCACGATCCGCTCGCGGATCCCTGGGTCGGCTACTACTCCCACTTCCCTCCGCTGTTCCCGGTGCTACTCGCGCTCACCGGCGGGGCATGGAACTTCCTGGTGGCGCACCTGCTCGTCGCGGCCTGCGCGGTCGCGGCGCTCGGATTCGTCTACGCGTACGGCGCATTGCGCCTGGACGGCCCCGCCGCGGGGCTGGGCCTGGCTGTCGTGGTGGTGTTGTTGCCCACGTTCTGGATCAGCTCCCTGGGAATCCTCAGCGAGCCGCTGTTCCTCGCCGTGACGCTCGCCACGATCGTCGTTCACGAACGCGCCGATCCCGCGCGCACGCGCGACGCGCTGGTGCTGGGAGCGCTGCTCGCGGCCGCGTGGCTCACTCGAGTCGCGGGAATCGCGCTGGTCGCGGCGTATGCCGCGCACGTCGCGATCCGGGCCGTCGCAAGGCGGCGCAGGCCCGACAACGGCGAGCTGATCGCGCTCATCGTGCCCGTGGCCGCCGAGCTCGCGTGGCTGGCGCTGCGGCCGAAGCTCGTCGCGCCCGGCTACGGAGAGGACCTCGGGACGTTCGTGGAATTCTGGACCCAGCATCCGGCCTACACGGCCGAGCTATCGAGCAAGGTCCTGGGTGACGGATGGGTCTCCTCCTTCACCGCCGATGCCTGGGAACCCATGTCGATCAAGATCGTCCTGGGGACTGTCGCCGCGCTCGGCCTCGCGGGCGTCGCTCGCGGCGTGATGCGCAACCGGCTCGACTCGTGGTACACGCTTGGCGGGCTCGCGATCCTGTTCCTGTGGGTATTCGACGAGGACAACCAGCGCCGGCTGCTCTATCCCCTGGTCCCCCTGGTCCTGTGTCATGCAGCCGAGTCGCTGGCCGCGGCGGCCGGGCGGCTCAAGGCCGCGAAAGCGAAGCGCATGGCGTTGCTCACGGGCGCCGCGCTCGTGGCGATGGTGTGCGCGCCGGCCATCGCCCTGGTGGCGAAGAAATCCACGGACCGGGCGCCCCTCTATCCGGACTCCGAGTACAGCCTGTCCTCCATGACGCTCTACTACACCGCGGTGAACCTCGAGGTGGCGAACTCCCGCGGAGCGCGCGAGGCCGCGGTGCTCACGGGGTTGGAGGCCGTCGGAAGGGTCACGCCGCCCGATGCGAAGGTCATGTGGGTGCGCCCCGAGTATGTCGCCGTCCTCGGGCGGCGCACCGGCGAGCCGGCCTATTTCTCCTGGGACCGCGCGACCTTCGCGCGCGAGCTCCTGCGCACGGGCGCGACACACGTCATCGTGTCGACGATCTTCAAGGCCGACCTCGCGCACCATCGCGGCGATGCATACGCGGCGCTCGCCGTCGACACGCCGGACTACCTCCTGCATCCCGCTTACATGGTCCGCAATCCCGACAGCGGAGTGGTCGAATTCGTGCTGCTCAAGGTGGACCGCGAGGCGCTGCGCCGCGCGGTCGAGGCGCTCGGGCCGCCGCGCTAGTCGTGCGTCGCGCCGAACACGAACAGCCGCCGCGCGAGGTAGTTCCAGGAGAAGACCACGCCCGTGGCGACGAGCTTCGCCACGATCGGGATGAAGTGCGCCATCTCGACGCCCGCGGCAAGGATCAGCTGGTTCAATCCGAGGCCGACGGCGCTCACCGCGAACACGAGCACGATCTCCCAGCGCCTGCGGAAACGCCCGCCGCTCACGAACACGAAGCGCACGCTGAGGAAGTAGTTCACGAGCGTGGCCGCGATGAAGCTGAAGGCGTTCACGCGCAGGTAGGGCAGGTCGAGGACGGCGGTGCCCAGCAGGAAGAGCCCGATGTCCACGCAGGCGGCCGCGCCGCCCACGAGGAAATAGCGCGCGACGCGCTTGAGCTCAGCGGAATAGGTTGTACTTGACGACACAGTAGATCGCGCGGAACCCGTCCTTGTAGTTGATCTTCTTGCCTTCCGCGTACGTGCGTCCGTAGTACGAAATGCCCACCTCGTAGATGCGGCAGCCCATGCGGGCCACCTTCGCGGTGATCTCCGGCTCGAAGCCGAAGCGGTCTTCCTCGATCGTGATCTTCTGGATGATCTCGCGGCGGAAGGCCTTGTAGCAGGTCTCCATGTCCGTGAGGTTCAGGTTCGTGAACATGTTCGAAAGCAGGGTGAGCATGCCGTTGCCCATGCGGTGCCAGAAGTAGAGCACGCGGTGCGGTTCGGCGCCCATGAAGCGCGAGCCGAAGACCACGTCGGCGCGGTCCTCGACGATGGGCGCGAGGATGCGCGGGTACTGGTTCGGGTCGTACTCGAGGTCCGCGTCCTGGATGATGACGAGCTCGCCCGTGGCGTGCGCGATCCCGGTGCGCAGCGCCGCGCCCTTGCCCTGGTTCCTGTCGTGCAGCAGCAGCTGGTCGATCTTGGTGCGCAGCTTTCCCTGCAGCAGGTCGCGCGTGCCGTCGCGGGAGCAATCGTCGACGACGATGATCTCCTTCTCGGGCCAGGGCGAGGCGCGCACGGCGTCCAGGATGTGCTCGATGGTGGCGAGCTCGTTGTAGCAGGGGATGACGATGGAGAGCTTCATGGCGCTATTGTCTCAGGAGTCGGGCGGGGTCGATCTTGACGAGGACGGACTCGGTGAGGCCCGCGGCGTCGGTGCGGTGCCACACCTCGTCGCCGCGTTCCAGGAGCAGGGGCAGGGCGCCCATGGGGTCGCCGTCGCGATGCGCGGTGTCGCGCGGGTGCACCGAAGAAAGATAGACGTAGTCGGGGCGCCGCGCCGCGAGCTGCGCGACGAATCGCGCCGTATCCGCCGGCCGCGTGAGCGGCACTCCTTCGCGTCCCGCGAGCAGCGCCACGTACCCCGGCAGGTACCACATCACCCGAGCCGAGTCGGGCGTGGTGAGGCGGATCTGCTCGAAGTCGGCGAGCACCCCGATCTCGCGCATCGCCGTCGCCTCGGCCGCCGGTCGCGACGGAATGCGATAGAACTCGGCGATGTCCGCGAGGCGGTAGCCCGCCGCGATCTCGCGGCCCGGCAGGCTCGCGCGCCCCGCGACGTACGAGAGCGCCGGCGGGACGCAAAGCGCCAGTGGAACGAGCGCGGCGACGGCGCTCCAGCGCACCGCGCGCTGCGGCGCGAAGCGCGAGGCAAGGCGAAGCCACAGCCAGAAGGCGTTCGCGACGAGGAACGGAATTGCCGGAAGCGCGAGACGGAACATCTGGCCCGGGAACGGCCATGCGGCGAGGATCGCCCCGAACGCGATCACGTAGATCGCATCGGCCTCGGCCTCGAGGGCGCGCCACAGCGTTCCGGCGAGCGCGCTCGCGCCGACGAGGCATGCCAGCAGGAACGTGGGCTTCCACGGCTCCGCCCAGAAGATCAGCATCGCCGAGAGCCACGCGTCGGCCATCGAGGAGAGGTTGGTCGAGACGATGGCGAGCAGCCACTCGACGCCGCGTTGCGCCGTGCCCTGCGCCACGCTAGAGCCGAATGCGACATAGGCGTCCTCGCCGCCGCTCGGGCGCAACACGTACCACATGCCGGCCACGGCGAGCGCGACCGCGAGCGTCGTCGCCGATCGCGCGAGGCGGGCGCGGTCGCGGGTGCGCATCCATTGGCGCGACTCGACGAGCGCGATGGAGGCGAGGAGCGCCACGCCGATCGTTCGCGTGAGCACCGTGGCGGCGAGCAGGGCGCATAGCGCTGCTTGCCGCCGAGGCGAGGGCCGCTCGCAGGCCGCGCGATACTGCAGCAGAGTGGCGATCGACAACGCGATATAGGGAAACTCGCTCAGGATCCCCTTCACGTTGAGCCACATTCCCGGCATCCACGCGAGCACGAGCGCCGCTGCGAAGCCCAGCGCCGCCGAGCGCGTGATCGCGCGGGTGTGCTCTCCGAGGAGGAATACGCTCGCCGCGAACGACACCGCCACCCACGCGTGCGCGATGCGCCAATCGTAGGCGCCGCCGCCCACCGCGACGAGCAACGGAAAGAGCGGCGGATATTTCTCCGCGGGGAATGCGGCCGCGATGGGTGCGCCGGCGGCGTGCCAGGGCGAGAACGCCTGCGCCATCACGAGGTAGCTCGCGCTGTCGTCGAAGAGCGAGGCGAGGCCCGCCTGCCACGTGAAGGCGAGCGCCACGGCGCCCACGGCGGCGGCGAGCAGCGCGAGCGCGGCGCGCCCCGCGTTCATCTCACCAGGATGATGCGGTAGTCGTTCACGTTGGTCCGCGTGGGACCGGTGACGACGAGATCGCCCAGCGCGGAGAAGAATCCGTAGCCGTCGTTGTTCGCGAGGAGCGCCTTCGCCGACAGGCCCTTCTTCGACGCGCGCTCGAGCGCGTCCGGGGTGAGGATGGCGCCGGCGTTGTCCTCGCTGCCGTCGATGCCGTCGGTGTCGCACGCGAGCGCCCACGTATCCGAAAGTCCCTCGAGCGCCACGGCGAGCGCGAGGAGGAACTCCGTGCAGCGGCCGCCGCGCCCGTTGCCGCGGAGCGTCACCGTGGTCTCGCCGCCCGATATGAGCGCCACGGGCGGCTTGAAGGGATGGCCATGGCCGCGCACCTGGCGCGCGAGCGCCGCATACACCTTCGCGACCTCCGACGATTCGCCGGTCACGCTGTCGCCCAGCACCATCGGCGTGATGCCCCGATGCTGCACGAATGCGGCGGCGCTCATGAGGCTGCCATGGGCGGTGGCGATCACGCGGTTCTCGGCGCGCGCGAGCGCCGCGTCGCCGGGCTTCGGTGTCTCGGGAATGCGGCCCTGCGCGCCTCCCTCCAGATGCATCGACACGGACGCGGGCGCCTTCACGCCGTAGCGCGCGATCACGTCCAGCGCGTCGCGGTACGTCGTGGGATCGGCGACGCACGGCCCCGAGCCGATGTGCGTGGGATCGTCGCCGGTCACGTCCGAGATGATGAGCGCGAGCACGCGCGCCGTGGTCGCCGCGGCGAGCCGCCCGCCCTGGATCGCCGAGAGGTGCTTTCGCACGGTGTTCATGTCCTGGATCGGCGCGCCGCAGGCGAGGAGCTCGCGCGTCACCGCCTTCAGGTCCGCCATGGAGACGCCACCCGCGGGAAGCGAGAGCAGCGCCGAGCCGCCGCCCGAGACCAGCACGAGGAGCAGGTCGTCCTCTCCCAGGGAGCGCGCGAGCGCGAGGATTCCCCGCGCCGCGTCCTGCCCTTGCTCGTCGGGGACCGGATGCCCGGCTTCGATCACGCGGATGCGCTCCAGCGGAAGGCCGTGGCCGTAGCGCGTGATCACGAGCCCCTCGAGCGGCATCGCGGCGGGCCAGTGCTGCTCGACGGCGAAGGCCATGGACGCGGCCGCCTTTCCGGCGCCCACGACGACCGTGCGCCCGCGCGGCGGCGTCGGCAGGTGCCTTGCCACGATTGAGATCGGATCGGCCGCGGCAAGCGCCGCCTGGAAGCTTCCGGTGAGGATCTCCCGCGCCGGCATGCGCGTCAGCCCGAGGCCATGCGCCGCCGCGGCGGCGGCTCGAGGATCGCCTTGAGGAAGCGTCCCGTGAAGCTCGCCGGCGTTTGCGCCACGTCCTCCGGCGTGCCCTGCGCGATCACGCGCCCGCCGCCGTCGCCGCCCTCGGGACCGAGGTCGATCACCCAGTCCGCCGTCTTGATCACGTCGAGGTTGTGCTCGATCACGACGACGGAGTTCCCGTGGTCGCGCAGCCGGTGCAGCACGGTGAGGAGCAGGTCGATGTCGTGGAAGTGCAGCCCGGTCGTGGGCTCGTCGAGGATGAAGAGCGTGCGTCCGGTGTCCCGCTTCGAGAGCTCGAGCGAGAGCTTTACGCGCTGCGCCTCCCCGCCCGAGAGCGTGGTGGCGCTCTGTCCCAGCTTGATGTAGCCCAGGCCTACCTCGAGGAGCGTGGCGAGCTTCCTCTGGATCGCGGGCACGGCGCTGAAGAATTCGTGCGCCGCTTCCACCGTCATGTCGAGCACCTGGTCGATGGAGCGGCCCTTGTAGAGCACCTCCAGCGTCTCGCGGTTGTAGCGCTTGCCGTGGCAGACGTCGCACGGCACGTAGATGTCCGGCAGGAAGTGCATCTCCACCTTGATCATGCCGTCGCCCTGGCAGGCCTCGCAGCGGCCGCCCTTCACGTTGAAGGAGAAGCGCCCGGGCCCGTAGCCGCGCGCGCGCGATTCGGGCACGCCCGCGAAGAGGTCGCGGATCGGGGTGAAGAGCCCCGTGTACGTCGCGGGATTGGAGCGCGGCGTGCGCCCGATGGGGCTCTGGTCGACGTTGATCACCTTGTCGAAGAAATCGAGCCCCTCGATGGCGTCGTGCTCCGCGGGCTCCGCCGCGGAGCCGTAGAGGTGGTGCGCGACCGCGTTGTAGAGCGTGTCGTTGATGAGCGTCGACTTGCCGGAGCCGGATACGCCCGTGATGGCGACGAAGAGGCCCACGGGAATATCCACGGTCACGTTCTTCAGGTTGTTGCCGCGCGCGCCCGCGATGCGGAGCTTCTTGGCGTCGCCCTTGCGCCGGCGGGTGGGCGTGGCGATCGACTTGCGCCCCGACAGGTACTGGCCCGTGAGCGACGCGGAATTGCGCATCACCTGGTCGGGCGTGCCCTGGGCCACGATCTCGCCGCCGTGCACGCCCGCGCCGGGCCCCATGTCCACCACGTGGTCGGCGGCCTCGATGGCCTCCTCGTCGTGCTCCACGACGATCACGGAGTTGCCGAGGTCGCGCAGGTGCTTCAGCGTGCCGATCAGCCGCGCGTTGTCGCGTTGGTGCAATCCGATGGATGGCTCGTCCAGCACGTACATCACGCCCGTGAGCCCCGAGCCGATCTGGCTCGCAAGGCGGATGCGTTGCGCTTCACCCCCCGACAGCGTGTCGGCCGATCGCGTGAGCGACAGGTAATCGAGCCCCACGTTGTTCAGGAACTGCACGCGGTTGGCGATCTCGCGCACGATCTTCTCGGCGATTGCCTTCTTCGAGCCGGCAAGCTCGAGCGTCTCGAAGAAAGGCTGCGCTTCGCGCAGCGGCATCGCCGAGAGCTCGTGGATGTTGCGGTCGGCCACGCGCACGTTGCGCGCCTCGGTGCGAAGCCGCGTGCCGTGGCAATCGGGGCAGTCGCGCGTGTTGAGGTACTTGGCGAGCTCCTCCTTCACCGCGACCGAATCGGTCTCGCGATGGCGCCGCTCGAGGTTGGGGAGGATCCCCTCGAAGACGTGCTCCTTCACGGCGCTGCGTCCCTTCTCGCCCGGATAGCGGAACGCGATCTTCTCCTCGCCCGAGCCGTTCAGCACGACTTCCCGCGCGCGCTCCGGCAGCGACTCGAACGGCGCCTCCACGTCGAAGCCGTAGTGCTGCGCGAGCGAGACCAGCATCGAGAAGTAGAACTGGTTGCGCCGGTCCCAGCCGCGGATGGCGCCGCCCGCCAGCGACAGGTGCGGGAACGCCACCACGCGCTTGGGATCGAAGAACGTGATCTCGCCCAGGCCGTCGCAGCGCGGGCACGCGCCCATGGGGTTGTTGAACGAGAAGAGGCGCGGCTCGAGCTCGGGGATCGAGTAGTTGCAGATGGGGCACGCGAACTTGGCCGAGAAGAGATGCTCCTTGCCGGTGTCCGTCTCGGCGGCGATGGCCCTTCCGTCCGCATGGCGCAGCGCCGTCTCGAAGGACTCGGCGAGGCGCTGCTGCACGCCCTCGGGCTTCGCGCCCCGCGCCTCGACCTTCACCCGGTCGATCACGATCTCGATCGTGTGCTTCCTGTTGCGGTCGAGCTTGGGCAGCTGGTCGATCTCGTGCACCTCGCCGTCGATGCGAAGCCGCACGAACCCCTGCGCGCGCAGCTCCTCGATCAGCTCCGCCTGCTCGCCCTTGCGGCCCACCACCAGGGGCGCGAGGATCATCACCCGCATGCCCTCCTCGAGGGCCATCACGTGGTCGACCATCTGCGCCACGCTCTGCGCCGTGAGCGCGACGTTGTGGTCGGGGCAATACGGGTCGCCCACTCGCGCGAAGAGCAGGCGCAGGTAGTCGTGGATCTCGGTGACCGTGCCCACCGTCGAGCGCGGGTTGTGCGAGGTGGCCTTCTGCTCGATGGCGATCGCGGGCGACAGGCCCTCGATCAGGTCCACGTCGGGCTTTTCCATGAGCTGCAGGAATTGCCGCGCGTACGCGGAGAGCGATTCGACGTAGCGGCGCTGCCCCTCGGCGTACAGCGTGTCGAACGCGAGCGAGGACTTGCCCGATCCTGACAGCCCGGTGATGACCACGAGGCGGTTGCGCGGAATGTCGACGCTCACATTCCTGAGGTTGTGCGTGCGCGCGCCGCGGATTCGGATCGTTTCCATGGGGCAATCTGCTAATATA
This sequence comes from Usitatibacter sp., assembly GCA_035501715.1. Lineage (GTDB taxonomy): Bacteria > Pseudomonadota > Gammaproteobacteria > Burkholderiales > Usitatibacteraceae > Usitatibacter. The sequence goes on along the minus strand of DATJVS010000163.1, from coordinate 16,156 downwards.
CAGGAGCATATTTCCCCGCTCCACTCCCGTATCCCGTTGAACTCCCCGGCCCGCATGAGTCCCGGCGAGCTCAAGTCGAGCCTCGCCCTCGCTTCGATCTTCGGGCTGCGCCTGTTCGGGATGTTCGTGATCCTGCCGGTGTTCGCCCTGTGGACCGAGGGCCGCCCCGGGTGGAGCCTCGAGCTCGCCGGCATCGCCATGGGCGCCTATGGCCTCACGCAGGGCCTGCTCCAGATTCCCTACGGATGGCTCTCCGACCGCGTGGGGCGAAAGCCCATGCTGTACGCGGGGCTCGGCCTCTTCGCCCTCGGGAGCGCCATCTGCACGTTCGGCGAGGACCCGTGGGTGATGATCGCCGGGCGCATCGTGCAGGGCGCGGGCGCGGTCTCCGGCGTGGCGATCGCGGCCGTCGCGGACCTCACGCGCGAGTCGCAGCGCACGAAGGCCATGGCCATCGTGGGCTCGACAATCGGCCTGGTGTTCGCGGTCTCCTTCGTGATCGCCCCATTCCTCGAGCGCGCGATCGGCGTGCCCGGCATCTTCGGGTTCACCGCGGTGCTTGCGTGCTGCGCGGTCGCGGTGGTCCGCTGGCTCGTTCCGGATGCGCCGGTGTCCCCGCGCGCCTCCTCGGCCTCGGCGCTCGCGGCCGCGTTCCGGAACGCCGAGTTGCTGCGCCTTTACTTCGGCATCTTCTCGCTGCACGCGGTGCTCATGGCGCTCTTCGTCGTCGTGCCCGTGGCGATGGTGCAGGCGGGCCTTCCCAAGGACGAGCACACGTGGGTGTACCTGGGCTGCGTGGGCGCCGGATTCGTGCTCATGATCCCGGCGATCGTGGGGCGCGCCGCCTTGCGCGAGCGCATCGTGTTCCTCGCTTCGGTGGCCGTGGTCGCGGTGGCGCTCGCGTTGCTCGCCGCCGAGATACGCAGCCTCACGGGAATCGTCGCCTCGCTCGTCATCTTCTTCGCGGGCTTCAACGTTCTTGAGGCCAAGCTCCCCGCGCTCGTGTCGCGGGCCGCGCCGCGCGAATCCACGGGCGCGGCCACGGGAGTCTATTCGAGCGTGCAGTTCCTCGGGACGTTCTTCGGCGCGGCGGCCGGGGGCGCCATCGCGCAGCACGGCGGGTTCGTCGCGGTGCTGGTAACCTGTCTCGCGATCACCGTCGCGTGGCTCGCCGCCGCGTGGAACATGGGCGATTTCGTGCCGGCGGCGTCGCCGGCCTCGCGCACTTAGGAAAGGAAGAAAGCCATGGCATCGGTCAACAAGGTCATCATCATCGGCAACCTGGGCCGCGACCCGGAAACGCGCTACATGCCCGACGGCGGCGCCATCACCAACATCTCGGTGGCCACCACGGACAAGTGGAAGGACAAGAACGGCGAGATGCAGGAGAAGACGGAGTGGCACCGCGTCGCCTTCTTCGGAAAGCTCGCCGAGATCGCGGGCGAATACCTCAAGAAGGGCAGCCAGGTCTACGTCGAAGGGCGCCTGCAGACGCGCAAGTGGCAGGACAAGGACGGCCAGGACAAGTACACCACCGAGATCGTCGCCAACCAGATGCAGATGCTCGGTTCCCGCCAGGGCATGGGCGGCGGCGGCGACCGCGACGCGGAAGGCGGCGGGGCCTCCAGGCCCGCCTCGAAGCCCGCCACCGCCAAGGCCGGCGGCGGCAAGTTCGACGACATGGAAGACGACATCCCGTTCTAGGCCGGGATTGAACTTCCCGGCCCCGCCCGCATCTTCCGGATGGAAATACCGCCGAAAGACCTACATCCATGAAGCGAATCGTCCTCTACCTCGCCACCAACCTCGCCGTGATGTTGGTGCTGTCGATCACGCTCTCCGTCCTGGGCGTGAACCGATTCTTCACGCAGAACGGCCTGGACATCGGGACGCTGCTGGTGTTCTCGCTCGTCGTGGGGTTCACGGGCTCGATCTTCTCGCTGCTCATCTCCAAGCCCATGGCCAAGTGGAGCACGGGCGCGCGCGTGATCGAGACACCGCAGTCGCCCGACGAGCTCTGGCTGGTGAACACCGTGAAGCGCCTCGCGGAGAAGGCCGGCGTCGGGATGCCGGAGGTTGCGATCTACGAAGGCGACCCGAACGCGTTCGCCACGGGCGCGTTCCGCGATTCGTCGCTCGTGGCCGTGTCCACGGGGCTGCTCGACTCGATGAGCCGCGACGAAGTGGAAGCGGTGCTCGGGCACGAGATCGGCCACGTCGCCAACGGCGACATGGTCACGCTCGCGCTGATCCAGGGCGTGGTCAACACGTTCGTCGTGTTCCTCGCGCGCGTGGTGGGCTACGTCGTGGACAAGGCCGTGTTCAAGACCGAGCGCGGCGTCGGCATGGGCTACTACATCACGGTGATGGTGTGCGAGATCCTCTTCGGGATCCTCGCCTCGATCATCGTCGCTTGGTTCTCGCGCCAGCGCGAGTTCCGCGCGGACGCGGCGTCGGCGGGCCTGCTCGGCTCGCCGCGCGCCATGATCTCGGCGCTGCGCCGCCTGGGCGGCGTGGAGGCGGGGCAGCTTCCGAAGGCGCTCAACGCCTTCGGCATCGCGGGCAGCGGCGCCTTCATGTCGCTCTTCGCCTCGCACCCGCCGATCGAGGAGCGCATCGCCGCGCTCGAGGGCAATCGCGCGTAGCTCGCTTCCCGGTTTCCACGCTTCGCCCTGACGGCGCAGCGTAGAATCCGGGCGATGCGGCTCGCGTTGGTCGTCTTCGTCACCATCCTCACGCATACCGCGTACAACGGCACCCGCCTCACGTTCTCGCTCGAAGCGCTGTCGCTCGGCGCCACGCCGCTCGTCGTCGGCACGCTCGTTTCGCTGATGGCCGCGCTGCCCATGGCGCTGGGCGTGTTCTCCGGGCGTCTCGTCGATCGCGTGGGCGTGCGAAAGCCCATGGTGGCGGCGGTCTCGGTCGTCATCGCCGGGATCACCGTGGGGGCGCTCTTCCCGGGCCTCGCGATGCTGCCGCTCGTCGCGATCACAGTCGGCTCCGCCTTCGCGCTCTTCCAGATCTGCGTGCAGCACATGGTGGGCGACATGAGCCACCCGGCCGAGCGGCGCGAGAACTTCAGCCTGCTGGCGCTGGGCTTCGCGGTGTCCAACTTCCTCGGCCCCACGATCTCGGGTGTCGCGATCGACCACCTCGGATTTCGCGCCACCTTCTGCATCCTGGCGGCCTTCGCGTGCGCGTCGCTCGCGATCGTGTTCTCGCGCCGGGCGGAGTTGTCGCACACGCCGCATCACGAGCGCGACGCGACCGAAAGAAGCGCCACGGAGTTGCTGCGCGACCGCGAGCTTCGCCGCGTCTTCGTCGTGTCGGGCCTGCTCGCGAGCGCGTGGGACCTCTTCACCTTCGTGATGCCGATCTACGGCACCTCCATCGGCCTTTCGGCCACCACAATCGGCCTCATCCTCGGAAGCTTCGCGGCCGCGACCTTCGTGGTGCGCCTGCTGCTGCCGTGGATCCAGCGGCGCGTGCACGAATGGCCGCTCATCACGACGACATTCGCGATCGCCTGCCTCGCCTACGCGGCGTTCCCGATGGTGCGGACGGTCCCGCTCCTCGCGGCGCTTTCGTTCGTGCTGGGCTTCGGCCTCGGTGCCACGCAACCGTCGCTCATGGCGCTCGTGTACGCGACCGCGCCGCCGGGACGCGCCGCGGAGGCCGTGGGGCTTCGCACCGTCGCGCTGAACACCAGCACCACGTTTTTTCCGATCTTCTTCGGCGGCCTGGGATCGGTGGTCGGCGTGGCGCCCGTGTTCCTTGCGATGTCGGCGGTGCTGGCCGCGGGGGGATTCCTGTCGCGGCACCGATAGAAGCGCCAAGTGCTTGTGTTAAAATGCGATTTTATTACTGCATCGCAACACAATGCCGATCTACGAGTACCGGTGCGAGGCGTGCGGCCACCAGCAGGAATTCCTGCAGAAGGTGAGCGACGCGCCGCTCACGGTATGTCCCCAATGTGGCAAGCCCGCCTTCGCGAAGATGCTGAGCGCGGCGGGATTCCAGTTGAAGGGCAGCGGCTGGTACGTCACGGATTTCCGCAATAACGGATCGAAGCCCCCGGCGAAATCCCCGGATGCTTCGAAGCCCGAAGCGAAGACCCCGGGCGATTCGAAGCCCGCGTCGGACACGAAGCCCGCGCCCGCCGCCGGCGAGGCGGGCAAGTCGTGATGTCCACGTTGCGGCGCTACTTCATCGCGGGATTGCTCGTGTGGATTCCGTTGGGCATCACGCTTTGGGTGCTGAACACGCTGGTCACGCTGATGGACCAGTCGCTCCTCCTGCTGCCCGAGAACCTGCGCACCGACGCGCTCTTCGGTTTCCACGTGCCCGGCATGGGCATCGTGCTCACCGTGGTGATCGTGGTGGCCACGGGCGCGCTCACGGCGAACTTCTTCGGCCGCCAGCTGCTCGCGTTCGGCGATTCCATGCTGTCGCACATTCCGATCGTGCGGTCGATCTACGGCGGCGTGAAGCAGATCAGCGACACGCTCTTCTCGCCCGAGGGCAAGGCCTTCCGTCACGCGGTGCTGGTGCGCTATCCGCATCCGGGGACGTGGACCGTCGCGCTCGTCACGGGCTCTCCGCAGCACGAAGTGGCGAAGATCCTGGGACCCGACCAGATCTCGGTCTTCGTCCCGACCACGCCGAACATCACGGCGGGATTCTTCCTCGTCGTGCCCCGCGCCGACACGATCCCGCTCGAGATGTCCGTGGACGACGCGCTCAAGTACATCATCTCGATGGGCGTGGCCGAACCCGCGCCCCGCAACGGCCGGCCCGAGAGGAACGCCTCCGGGACCGACCCCAATACGAGGCCGTCACTGAAAACGTAAGTGACGGCTCCGCGGCAACCCGAGATTCCTGAAGACCCGACCGAACATTGGGCCCCGGCCTTCGCCGGGGTGACACATGAGAACCGAATACTGCGGCAACACCGATACCCGTTTCCTCGGAAAGACAGTCACGCTCTACGGCTGGGCCCACCGCCGTCGCGATCACGGCGGCGTGATCTTCATCGACCTGCGCGACCGCGAAGGCCTCGTGCAGGTCGTGTGCGACCCGGACCGCGCGGAGACTTTCGCCGCGGCCGATCGCGTGCGCAACGAGTTCGTGCTGCGCGTGCACGGCCTCGTGCGCCGCCGTCCCGAAGGCACCGTGAACCCGGGCCTGAGGAGCGGCGAGATCGAAGTCCTCGCCCACGAGCTCGAGATCCTCAACCCCTCGGCCACGCCGCCCTTCATGATCGACGAGGAGCACGTTTCGGAGGAGGTGCGGCTCAAGTACCGCTACCTCGACCTGCGGCGCGAGCCGATGCAGAAGGCGCTCAGGCTTCGCCACGCCGCGTCGCGCGCGGTGCGCGAGTACCTCGACGGCAACGGCTTCATCGACGTGGAGACGCCGGTGCTCTACAAGTCGACGCCCGAAGGCGCGCGCGAGTTCCTCGTGCCGTCGCGCATCCACGATGGCCAGTTCTATGCGCTGCCGCAGTCGCCCCAGCTCTTCAAGCAGCTGCTCATGGTCTCGGGATTCGACCGCTACTACCAGATCGTGAAGTGCTTCCGCGACGAGGACCTGCGAGCCGATCGCCAGCCCGAATTCACGCAGGTGGACATCGAGACCTCGTTCCTCGCCGAGCGCGAGATCCAGGACCTCATGGAAGGGCTCGTGCGCCACGCGTGGAAGAAGGTCCTCGGCGTGGACCTTCCCGCGTTCCCGCGGCTCACCTATGCCGAGGCCACGTCGCGCTACGGCAGCGACAAGCCCGACCTGCGCGTGAAGCTCGAGCTCACGGAGCTCACGGATGTCGTGAAGGACGCGGGCTTCAAGGTGTTCAAGAGCGCTGCGGACCTGAAGGACGGCCGCGTGGCGGCGTTGCGCGTTCCCGGCGGCAACGAGCAGTTCACGAGGAAGGAGCTCGACGACCTCGCGCCCTTCGTCGCGATCTACGGCGCCAAGGGCCTCGCGTACGTCCGCGTGAACGATCCGTCGAAGCTCGACGAGACGGGATTGCAGTCGCCCATCGTGAAGTTCCTCTCGCCCGGGATCCTCGGCAGGATCATCGAGCGCACCGGCGCGAAGGCGGGCGACCTCCTTTTCTTCGGCGCGGACCGCCGCAAGGTCGTGAACGACGCGCTGGGGGCGCTGCGCAACAAGGTGGGCCACGAGAAGGGGCACTTCGAGCCGGGCTGGCGCCCCGTGTGGGTGCTGGATTTCCCGGCGTACGAGTACGACGAGGAGAACAAGCGCTGGGCCGCGGCGCACCATCCGTTCACGAGCCCCAAGGACGAGCACGTGGAGCTGATGGCGACCGATCCGGGTCGCGTCCTCGCCAAGGCCTACGACGTGGTCCTGAACGGCTGGGAGCTGGGCGGCGGCTCGGTGCGGATCCATCGCGCGGAGGTGCAGCAGAAGCAGTTCGCGGTGCTGGGCATCGGCGAGGAGGAGCAGCGCGCCAAGTTCGGCTTCCTGCTCGATGCGCTCTCATACGGCGCGCCTCCCCACGGCGGCATCGCCTTCGGCTTCGACCGGATGGTGACGCTCATGTCGGGCGTGGACCAGATCCGCGACGTGATCGCGTTCCCGAAGACGCAGCGTGGGCAGGACCTGATGGTGGAGACGCCGAGTCACGTTACGGAGAAGCAGCTTCGCGAGTTGCACATCAGGCTGAGGAACCCCGCTGCCTAGAGCCCAATCCGCAGATAAACGCAGGTGAACGCAGGAGACTAGCCAATGCCGATTGCCCTGATTGCGCACGGAGGAGCGGGAAGCTGGCGGCCCGGCTCGGAGCAGGACGCCGTCGAGGGCATGAAGGCCGCGGCGCAGGCGGGGCGCGCGATCCTCATGGGAGGGGGCACGGCGCTGGATGCCGTGTGCGCGACGGTGGTGATCCTCGAGGACAACCCGATCTTCAACGCGGGCACGGGCGCGGTTCTCAACTTCGACGGCTTCTGCGAGCTCGACGCGTGCGTGATGGAAAGCCGCGAGTCGCGTGTGGGCGCGGTGGCGGCGCTGCAGCGCGTGAAGAACCCGATCCTGGTGGCGCGCAAGGTGATGGAGGAGACCGACCACGTGATGCTGGCCGGCGAGGGCGCGCAACGCTTCGCCCGCGTGATGGGCTTCGGAGACCACGATCCGGTCACGCCCGCGCGCAAGGCCGACTGGGCCGACAAGCGCAAGCGCGTGGACGAGGTCCTGGGCAAGCACAGCCTCAGGATGCATCGCTTCCTCAAGGAGCATCCCGAATACGCGGGAGGCACCGTGGGATGTGTCGCGGTCGACAACGACGGCATCCTCGCCGCGGCGACCTCGACGGGCGGCGTCACGTTGAAGCTCGTGGGGCGCGTGGGCGATTCGCCCCTCGCGGGCGCGGGCAACTACGCATCGCGTACCGCTGCGGTCTCGGCGACGGGCACGGGCGAGTACGTGATCCGCACGCTCGCCGGGCGCGCCGTGTGCGACGCGATGGAACGCGGCGCATCCATCGAGCGCGCCATGACCGACGTCCTCGACCGCATGCGCCGGGATTTCTCCGCGGACGTGGGACTCATCGCAGTGGACAGCGCCGGCACGCCGCTCGCGCGCCACCTTTCGCGCGACATGCCGCACGCATGGTTCGGCGGCACGGGCGAAGTCGCCTCGCGCATGCGCGTCGCGTGACGCACAAGCTCCCGGTCTCGACCCTCGTCGTGATCCATACGCCGAAGCTCGACGTGCTGTTGCTCGAGCGCGCCGACCGGCCGGGCTTCTGGCAGTCGGTCACCGGAAGCCGGAACGAGGGCGAGTCCCTTCGCGACACTGCGATCCGCGAGGTCGGCGAGGAGACCGGAATCGATGCGCGCGCGCACCCGCTCGAGGACTGGAACGTGCAGAACGTCTACGAGATCTACCCGGTGTGGCGCCACCGCTATGCGCCGGGCGTCACGCACAACACCGAGCACGTGTTCGGCCTGCGGGTGCCGGAGGGGACCGCCGTCCGCGTCGCGCCGCGCGAGCACCTTGCCGCGCAGTGGGTGCCGTGGGAGGAGGCGGCCGAACGCGTCTTCTCCTGGAGCAACCGCAAGGCGATACTGATGCTTCCGCAACGCTGCCCGCGCTAGCCCGCGATGTCCACGCCCCCGTCCCTCACGGTCGTCACGTACAACATCCACAAGGGACTTTCGAGCTTCAACCACCGGCTCGTGCTGCACGAGATCCGCGAGCGGTTGAGGGCGCTCGAAGCCGACGTGATGTTCCTGCAGGAGGTGCAGGGGATGCACACGTCCAACGCGCGGCGCCACAAGGCCTGGCCCGAGGCGGGGCAGCACGAGTTCCTCACGAACGAGGGAGGTCACTCCGCCTACGGGATGAACGCGGTGTACCAGGAGGGCCACCACGGCAACGCGGTGGTGAGCCGGCATCGCATTCCGGTGTGGGAGAACATCGACGTCTCGCATCACGCGCTGGAAAGCCGCGGGATCCTGCACTGCGAGGTCCGCGTGGAGGGATGGAGCGAGCCGCTCCACTGCATCAACGTCCACCTGGGCCTGTGGGCGAGGAGCAGGCGCCTGCAGCTCGAGTGGCTGTGCGAGCGCATCCGCTCGGCGGTCCCGAGCCACGGGCCGCTCATCGTGGCCGGCGACTTCAACGACTGGCACCGGCGCGCGAGCGGCCTGCTCGAGCGCGAACTGGGCTTGCGCGAGGTCTTCGAGGTGACTGAAGGAAAGCCCGCCCGCAGCTTCCCGGCGCGGATGCCGATGCTCGCGCTGGACAGGATCTACGTGAGGGGCCTCGCCGTGGCCTCGGTCGAGCGCCACGTGGGCGCCCCGTGGTCGCGGCTATCGGACCACGTCGCGCTTACGGCTCGCCTCGTCGTTCCCGCGTAGGCGGGAATCCAATCCCTAGCGGTGGTTCGCGCGATTCGCGGAAGCGCCGCGAATCAGCGTGCCCACGCCCGAGCTGGTGAGCACTTCGAGCAGCAGCGCGTGCGCGACGCGCCCGTCGATGATGTGCGCGCTCTTCACGCCGTTCCTCACGGCATCGAGGGCGCACTCGACCTTGGGGAGCATCCCGCCCGAGATCGTGCCGTCGTCGATCATCTCCTTCACCTTCTGGGCGGTGAGCCCGGTGATCACCTTGCCCGACTTGTCGAGCACGCCCGTCGTGTTGGTGAGCAGGATCAGCTTCTCGGCCTGCAGCGTGATGGCGAGCTTGCCCGCGGCAATGTCGGCGTTGATGTTGTAGGCGGTGCCGTTCTCGTCGCTTCCGATGGGCGCGATCACGGGGATGAAGTCGCGCTGGTCCAGCAGCTGGATCACCTCGGGGTCGATCTTCACCACCTCGCCCACGAGGCCCACGTCGATCTTCTTCTTCTTGTCGTCCTTGCTGGCGACCTTGAGCTTCCTCGCGTGGATGAAGTGGCCGTCCTTGCCCGTGAGGCCCACGGCCTTGCCGCCGGCCTTGTTGATCAGCGTCACGATGTCCTGGTTGATGAGCCCGCCCATCACCATCTCGACCACGTCGAGCGTCTCCTCGTCGGTGACGCGCATGCCCTGGATGAACTCGCTCTGCTTGCCGAGCTTCTGCAGCAGCGCACCGATCTGGGGCCCCGCACCGTGGACGACCACGGGGTTCATGCCGATCAGCTTGAGGAGCACCACGTCCTCGGCGAAATCCTCCTGCAGCGCGATGTCGGTCATCGCGTTGCCGCCGTACTTGATGACGATGGTGCGGTCGTAGAAGCGCTGGATGTACGGGAGGGCCTCGACGAGGACCTCGGCCTTCTGGGAGGGCGTCAGCCGTGCTGGCATATGGGGCGGGCAGTAAAGGCGAGCCGCCTATTCTAGGCAAACAAAAGGGGCTCCGGGGAGATTTCTCCCGGAACCCCCGGCCCCACGGTGCTTCCTACAACACCTTCACCAAAGCTTGCTTCAGTTGATCTCGAGCTTGCGTCCCGCCACGACGGCCTTCTTGGGCAGCGTGAGCTCCAGCACGCCGTCCGCGAATTTGGCCGCCGACCTGGACTGGTCGATTTCCTGCGGCAGCGCGAAGCGGCGCGCGCTCTTGCCGAAATAGCGCTCGGTGCGCAGCCACTTGTCGCCGTCCTTCTGCTCGCTCGCGCGGCGCGTCTCGGCCGAGATCGTGACTTCGTTGCCCTCGATCTCGACATGGATGTCTTCCTTCTTCACGCCGGGAAGCTCCGCGCTCACGACGTAGGCCTCGGCGGACTCGCGCACGTCGAAGCGGATCGGCAGCGCCTCGGAGCCGTTTTCCCACACGAGGGCCGGGCGGAAGAGATCGTTGAACAACCCGTCCAGGCCGCCCACCAGGGGCTCGTACCTCGACAGGGCATTGCGGGTCAGCAGGTTCATGGTTACCTCCTTCAAAGGGTTGCGCTATGGCCCACCTGGGGGCCTCCAATCGGGCGCGGGCGGCTTGCCGCCCTGGCATGACTCGGACATAGGGCCGCCGCACGGCCTTTCAAGTCCCAGGGGCGCCGGGCGGCCGATGGTAAGATTTGCCGGATTCAGCAGCCCACCGCCATGACGGACCCGCGCTTCGCCGAGATCGAAGGCCACCGACCGTACCTCGTGCGCTACGCGCTCTCGCAGCTTCGCGACGGCCAGCTCGCCGAGGAGGCGGTCCAGGAGGCGCTGCTCTCGGCGCTGGAGAGCCTGTCCTCCTTCGAGGGCAAGTCGTCGCTGCGGACGTGGCTCACGTCCATCCTTCGCTTCAAGGTGATCGACCTTCAGCGCCGCGCCGCGAGCGACCGCATGAACCTCGAGCTCACGGATTTCGCCGCGGAGACCGGTGACGACGGTTGGCTCGACGACCTCTTCGACGAGACCGGGCACTGGCGCGAGGCGCCCAGGGCGTGGAACGACCCCGAGGCGGCCCTCGACCAGCGCCGCTTCTGGGAGGCGTTCGAGAAATGCCTGGAGCGGCTGCCCGCGGCCGGGGGCCGCGTCTTCTTCAAGCGCGAGATCGTGGGCGAAGACACGGAAACGATCTGTAAGGAAGAGGGAATCACGGCGTCCAACTGTTGGGTGATCCTGCATCGCGCGCGTCTTTCCCTGCGCGCCTGCCTCGAGGCGAGCTGGTTTGGAAAAGCGGCCGATATACGATGAAGACGGCGACCTCTACTGCCGCGAGGCCTCGCGGCTGTTGTCGCTCGCCTATGAACGCAAGCTCTCCGCCCGGGAGTCCGAGGACCTCGTGCGGCATCTCGACCTGTGCTTCATGTGCCGGAACTTCGATTCGCAGCTGAAGTTCCTGCACGCCGCATCGCAGCGCTATCGCTCGGGCGGCCCCGCCCTCGATCCCGACCCCGCAGGAGAATAGGAACATGCCGAACCGCAATGCCATGCTGCAATCCGCCGTCGCGGGCATCCTCGCGATCGCGATCGCGCCTCCCGCGGCTGCCGAGGACAGCGCGGCTTCGAAGGAGAAGTGCTACGGCATCGCGAAGGCCGGGCAGAACGATTGCGGCACCGCGCGGCACACGTGCGCGGGCAAGGCCACGCGCGACCGCTCCCCCGACGACTGGAAGTACGTGCCGAAGGGCACGTGCGGCAAGGCCGGCGGCAGCGCCACGCCGGGCGGACCGGACACCGGCAAGGCGTCGAAGTACCTCGCCTACTGATTCCATGGCGCGCGCCCAGATCCCGGCCCCCGCGGCGGGCATTGGCCTGCGCGCACCGCACTACGCGCAGCTGCTCGAGCGCCGGCCGGCGCTCGCGTTCCTCGAGGTGCACAGCGAGAACTTCTTCGCCGCGGGCGGGCCCTCGCTCGCGTGGCTCGAGCGCTTTCGCGGCCTTTATCCGATGAGCTTCCACGGCGTGGGGCTTTCGCTCGGCTCGTCGGAGGCGGTCGATGCGGTGCACCTCGCCAAGCTCGCCTCCCTCGTCGAGCGCTTCGAGCCCGCGTTCGTTTCCGAGCACGTTTGCTGGTCGTCCGCGTCGGGGCGCCATTCGAACGACTTGCTCCCGCTGCCCTACACCGAGGAAGCGCTCGACAGTTTCGTCGCGCACGTGGATGCGGTGCAGGAACGCCTGGGCCGCACGATCCTCGTGGAGAACGTCTCGTCGTACATGCGCTTCGGGCACTCGACGATCCCCGAGTGGGAATTCGTCGCGGAGGTCGCGCGGGCGAGCGGCTGCGGCGTGCTGCTCGACGTGAACAACGTCTGGGTGAATTCGGTGAACCACGGCTTCGACCCACGGGTGTTCCTCGCCGCGATCGATCCGGCGACCGTGGCGGAGATCCACCTCGCGGGATTCGAGGCGCAGGAGTCGCTGCTCGTCGATACGCACTCGCGTGCCGTGACCGGCGACGTGTGGTCGCTCTTCCGGGAGGCGATCGCGCGCATGGGTCCGAGGCCCACGCTGATCGAATGGGACGCCGACATCCCGGAGCTCGACGTGCTGCTGGGCGAGGCCGGCAAGGCCGAGGCGATCCTCGACGCCGCGCGCCGCGGGGAGCGTGCCGCGTGAGCGGGCTGGCTGCGACGCAGCGCGATTTCATCGACGCGCTCTACTCCGAGTCGCCGTGCGCGCCGGGCGTCGCGGTGTACCGGCGCAACATGGTCGCGAACCTGGGCGGCGCGCTCGCCGCCACGTTCCCCGTGGTCGAGCGGCTGGTGGGCGGCGCGTTCTTCCGCGAAGCGGCGCGGCGCTTCCTGCTGGACCATCCGTCGCGAAGCGGCGACCTCAACGATTTCGGCGAGGGCTTCGCGGAGTTCCTCGCGGGCTACCCGCACGCGAAGCCGCTCGCGTACCTCGCCGACGTGGCCCGCCTCGAATGGGCCTGCCACGAGAGCTACCAGGCGGCCGATGGCGGCGGGCTCGACATCGCGGCGCTCGCCGGCGTCGCGCCCGAGGCCTATCCGCGCATCCGCTTCTCGCTCGATCCGGCCGTGCGCCTCGTGCGCTCGGAGCACCCGGTCGAGGCGATCTGGAATGCGAACCAGGGCGAACGCGACGGCACGCCCGATCGCGACACGGGACCGGACTTCGTGCTCGTGAGGCGCGCGCAGGCAACGGTGCACGTGAGCGCGATAGACGAGGCAGAGTGGCGTTTCCTCGAGGCGCTCGCGAAGGGGTTCACGCTCGACGAGGCGAGCGCCTCGATGGGCGAGGAGTTCGCCGCGCGCTTCCTCGCCGAGGGCCTCGCGCGCTACGTGGCCGAGGGCGTGATCGCCGGCTTCACCGTCGCCGAAGAAAGCGCGTGAGGGCCGCCGCGGCGCTTCGCGCGATCGCGCTCGCCGCGCTGGTCCCCGCTTCGCTCCTGGACACCGTCCACGCCGCGCAGCAGCCGGTGCGCGCCCGGCCCGCGATCCGCCTCGAGATGCTGGTCGAGCGGGTGGCGAAGCTGAACGCCCAGGTCGGGCAGGACGTGCTCGGCGTCCGCAGCCGCCGCTCGCTGGAGGAGGCGGTGCGCGATTTCGATGCGACGCTCCTCTCGGTGCTGGCCTCGGCGCCGGATCCCGAAACGCGCGACACCTACAACCTGCTCACGCTTCTCTGGGTCCAGTATCGCGAGGCTGCCCTGCGCGCTACGAATCGCGACACGGCCGGCAAGCTTCGCGACCGGACCGAGGAGATGGCCTACGTCGCCGCGAAGGGCGCGCGCCTGCTGCAGCAAAGCGCCCGGGCCACGTCGAACGCTTCGGCGGTCCGCGCGGAGACGGCCGCCGCGCTCGCGCAGCGCGTGGGCAAGATCCACCTGTGGATGCGTTGGGACATGCACGACGACGCACTCGCACGGGACCTGCGCGAATCGACGGAGAACCTGAGGCGCATCCTCGCCACGTTGCACGATGCGCCCGGCAACTCGCCCGAGATCGTGGACGAGCTCGCCGGGGCCGACGCGCAGATGGCCTTCCTCGATGCCGCGGCCGCCGACCTCGCGGGCCGCAGGTCCGAGGCCCGCTCGATCGAGTTCATCGCGAAGGCGTCGGACCACATCGCGGTGTCGATGGAGCACGTGGCGGCGCTCTACGAGGCTCCCTAGGAAGTCGCCACGTCCATCACGATGCGCCAGCCGCCGTTCTCCGGGCGCCATACGCGAAGGAAGTAGCCCAGCACCTTTTCCGGCGCGGATGCGGCCGCATAGTGGCCGCGCGAGTAACCGAAATCGCCGGAACGCGACACCTCGGCTTGCTCGACGGTCCAGCGCAGCTGGTCGTGGATCACCTCGGTCACTGCGAAAGCCGCGTCGCGTCCCACCGCGGGATCCAGCCCTTCGCGATAGAAGCGGATGCGCTGCGAGGCGAACGCGCGGTAGGCGCTCGCCACGCCGGAAGAACGCTCCGCGAGCTGGAAGCGCTCCTCGGCCGATGCCACGGCCTTCTCATCGCGCGCGACGCTCGTCCCCGATGGCATCGCTTCCAGCGGAGCATCCCAGAGCGAATCGCGCGGATTCGAGATGCCGATGTCCACGGCGACCTTCCACGGCCCTCCGGGCTCGCGTTTCCAGACCGAGACGAACTGGCCGAACGCGGGCGCCGCGGACGGATCGGACTTGCTCGTGAGCTTCCAGGGGCCGGTCGAGAGCCCCATCTCGCCCGAGGCCGCGACCTCCGTGTGCGTGGGACGCCAGTCGAGGACGATGGGCGGCGCAGTGCGTCCCTGGAGGTCCGCGATGGCGGGCGTCCAGCCCTTGCGCACGAATACGCCGTCGGCGGCGAAGTTGGCGAGGAACGCCGCGCGCATGTCTTCGCGCACCGAATGCGCGGCGAAGGCCGACTCCGCGGCGGCGAGCGAGACGGCGTCGCCCGAGGATCCGGGCGCTGGAGACAGGGCGGCGCAACTCGCGGCGAGCATGGCGACGGCGACCGGGAGGCAGATTCGCATGCGGCGATTCTAGGACCGGGCCCGCGTGCCGTGCGTTACAGAACGTACCGGGCGAGATCCTCGCTGCGTGCGAGGTCCGCGAGGCGCGAATCCACGTAGGCGGCATCGACCGACACGCGAGTGAGCTTGCGCCCCGCGTCGAAGGACACTTCCTCGAGGAGCTTCTCGATCACCGTGTACAGGCGCCGGGCGCCGATGTTCTCGGTGCGCTCGTTGACCGAGAACGCGATCTGCGCGAGGCGGCGCACGCCGTCGGCGGTGAACACGAGCTCCACGCCCTCCGTGGCGAGCAACGCCTGGTACTGCTTGGTGAGGCACGCGTCGGTCGAGGTGAGGATGCGCTCGAAGTCTTCCACCGAGAGGTTCGAAAGCTCGACGCGGATCGGCAGCCGCCCCTGCAATTCGGGGATGAGGTCCGAGGGCCTGGCGAGGTGGAACGCGCCGCTCGCGATGAAGAGGATGTGGTCGGTTCGCACCATGCCGTACTTGGTGGTGACCGCGGTGCCCTCGACGAGCGGCAGCAGGTCGCGCTGCACGCCCTGCCGCGAGACGTCCGCGCCCTGCATCTCGCCGCGGGTCGCGATCTTGTCGATCTCGTCGAGGAACACGATGCCGTTCTGCTCGACGTTGGCCATGGCGCGGAAGCGGGTCTCGTCCTCGTTCACGAGCTTCGCCGCTTCCTCGTCGGCGATGAGGCGAAGCGCCTCGCGGATGCGCAGCGTGCGCCGTTTCCTGCGGCCGCCTCCGAGGTTCGCGAACATTCCCTGGATCTGGCCGGTGAGCTCTTCCATGCCGGGAGGGGCCAGGATCTCCATGCTCGCGGAGGCCTGGGCCACGTCGATCTCGATCTCCTTGTCGTCCAGCTTTCCCTCGCGAAGCATCTTGCGGAAGCGCTGGCGGGTGGAGTTGGCGTCGTTGCCCTCGGCGGCGGGCACGCCGGGCAGCAGCGCATCGAGGACGCGTTCCTCGGCCGCGTCTTCCGCGCGCGCGCGCACCTTGTTCATCTCCTGCTCGCGCGTGGACTTCACCGCGATCTCCGCGAGGTCGCGGATGATCGTGTCCACGTCGCGCCCCACGTAGCCCACCTCGGTGAACTTGGTCGCCTCGACCTTGATGAACGGCGCGTTGGCCAGCCGCGCGAGGCGCCGCGCGATTTCCGTCTTGCCCACGCCCGTGGGGCCGATCATGAGGATGTTCTTCGGCGTGATCTCGGTGCGCAGCGGCTCGGCCACCTGGGCGCGGCGCCAGCGGTTGCGAAGCGCGATCGCCACCGCGCGCTTGGCGTCGGCCTGGCCCACGATGTACTTGTC
>DATJVS010000162.1:0-3274 GCA_035501715.1 Usitatibacter sp. | reverse complement strand
CTTCCCGGCGCGAAGGGCGGCATCACCGTCTATCGCAGCTATCCGCTCACGAAGGCCGAGCCCGCCATCACCCGTGCGCTCGTCATCGTCCACGGGTTGCTGCGCGATGCCGACAGCTACTTCGCGAGCGGCCTTGCCGGGGCCCTCACGGCCCACGCGCTCGGCGACACGATCGTCGTCGCGCCGCATTTCAAGTCCGCCGAGGGTTCGTGCAAGGACACGCTCGCCGCGGGCGAGCTGGGCTGGCATTGCCAGCCGCGCAACGACACGTGGCGCACGGGCGGCGAGGCGGTCGAGGGCGGCGCGACCTCCTTCGACGCGGTGGACGAGCTGCTGCGCAAGCTCAACGACAAGCGGGTCTTTCCGAACCTCAAGTCCATCGTCGTCACGGGCCACTCCGCCGGCGGGCAGTTCGTCGAGCGCTACGCCATGGCGAGCGCGGTGCACGACTCGCTCGCGGTGAAGCCCACCTACGTCGTCATGAATCCCTCGTCGTACGCGTACCTCGACGAGATGCGCCCGACCGCGAGCCTTTTCGCCGAGCACATCGAGGCGCTGCCGCCGGGATTCCACGAGGCGCCGTCGAAGCGCGAGCACGCGGACTTCGCGCGCTTCCGCGACGCGGAGAACTGCACCACCTTCGACAAGTGGCCCTATGGCCTGAAGGAGCGCAGCGGCTACGTGGCGAGGATTCCCGACGAGCAGCTGAAGAAGCAGATCGTGGAAAGGCCCGTCACGTTCCTCGCCGGCGAATACGACATCCTGCCGCTGCACGGCTTCGACGCGAGCTGCGCCGCGATGGCGCAGGGGGGCACGCGCCTCGCGCGCGCCTACGCATTCGCCAAGTACCTCGACGAGCGGTTCGGCGCGAAGCACGGCGTGCACCAAGTGGACGGCTGCGGCCACAGCGGCCGCTGCATGCTGGGCGCGTCCGAGTCGCTGAAGTTCCTCTTCCCGCCTATTTGAGCAGGGTCTGCCTCGCGAACTCGACTGTCGCGTAGAACTGGTAGTCGGCGTTGGGCTTCTTCGCGAAGCCGTGGCCCTCGTCGTTGGCGAGGATGAACCACACGGGGGTGCCGCGCTTCTTGAGGTTGGCCACGATCTGCGCGCCTTCGCTGTAGGGCACGCGCGGATCGTTCTTGCCCGCCACGACCATCAGGGGCTTGGTGATCCTGTCCGCGTTGTTGAGCGGCGAGATGGATTCGAGGATGTCGCGCATCTGCGGGTCGCGCTCGTCGCCGTACTCGGCGCGCCGCAGGTCCCGCCGGTAGCTCTCGGTGTGCTCGAGGAACGACACGAAGTTGGAGATGCCCACCACGTCCACGGCGCTCGCGATGCGGTCGGCATAACGGAACGCGCACGCGAGCGTCATGTATCCGCCATAGCTCCCGCCCATGATCATGATGCGCGAGCCGTCGAGGTAGGGCTGCTGCTTGATCCATTCGATGAGCGCGCCGACGTCGCGCACCGAATCCTCGCGCAGCGCGCCGTTGTCGAGCTTGAGGTAGGTCTTCCCGAATCCGGAGGAGCCGCGCACGTTGGGGTAGATCATCGCCACGCCCAGCTCGCTCACGAAGTAGTTGTTGCGCCCGATGAAGCTGGGCCGCGCCTGGCCCTCGGGCCCGCCGTGGATGTTGATGATGACGGGGCGCTTGCCTGCGAACTTCGTGGGCGGCGCGTAGTAGAAGCCGCTCACCTCGAGGCCGTCGAAGCTCTTCCACTTGATGACGCGCGGCTCGGCGAACTGGCTCGTGTTCACGCCCGGGGCGTTGCCGTTGGTCCAGCGCGTGAGCACGTTGGCCTTCAGGTCGTAGGTGAAGACGTCGCCCGCGGACCGCGCCGAGCTCATTGTGATGGCGATCTCCATGGACTTCGGCCGCCACGCGAGGTTCGCGACCACGCCGTCGACAAGGGGCGGGCGCGGCAGCTCCTTGAAGGTGGCGAGGTCCATGAGGCGCAGCACGTCGGCGCCCGCCTCGTTGGTGATGAAGGCGATGCGGTTCACGTCGAACGAGACCGCGAAGGCGTCCACGTCGAAGGCGAGGTTGGGCGTGAGCACGCGCGGCGCGCCGCCGGAGAGCGGCAGGTACGTGAGGCGGCGGAACTCGCTCGCCCTGTCGCACACGGTGATGAGCCCCCTTCCGTCCTTCGTGAAGCGCGTCTCGCCGTAGAACACCGGTTCTCCCTTCGCGGGCGGCGTCACGCGGCGGGCCTTGCCCGTGGCCACGTCCATCAACCAGATGTACGACTCGTTGGCCGAGACGTACTCGATGTAGACGAGGCGCTTGCCGTCCTCGGAGAAATGAAAGCCTCCCCAGCCGCCGCCTTCGAGCTCGGCGATCACGCGATCGGTCTCGGGGTGCGCGGGATCGACCACGTGCACGCGCGTCGTGACCTTGCCGCCCGGATTGTTGCGATCGACGGGCAGCGTCGTGTACACCGCGAGGTCGCCCTTGCGCGCCCATTGCAGCGTCGAGGCGCGCTCCCCCGCGGGGCTCACGGGCGTGACGGCCCTGGTGGCGATGTCCTGGCGGAAGAGGCGATAGACCTCGCTGCCGCCTTCGGCGCGCGCGAACACGAAGTAGCTTCCGGTGACGGGCTGGTAGGTCGCGAAGTTCACCGCGTCGGGATAGTCGGTGAGCGGCTGCGGCCTTTCGCCCGGTGCGGTCACGAGCTCGATCTGGTTGGTCGCGTTGAGGCGCCCGCGGATCAGCATCTCGCGCTTCGTGGGATGCCACGACGCGATGGCGTGCGCGCGGAAATCCGCATAGGGCGCGACCTTCTCGATCAGGTCGTCGGATATCGCGGGCACGCCGTCGATCACGAGGCTCGTGGGCGGCGTGATGTCCCCGGCGGATGCGTGGACCGCGGCGAAGGCCGCGGCGGCGAGGAAGAGCCGCTTCATCGCCGCCGTCATTTCGTGGCGACCGGGCGCGAGCGATCGGCGACCCACTCGCTCCACGATCCGGGATAAAGGCGCCCCACGGGAAGCCCCGCGATCGCCATGGCGATCATGTTGTGGCACGCGGTCACGCCCGAGCCGCACATGTGCACGACGCTTTCGCCGGGCATCCCCGCGAGCATCTCGTCGTACTCCTTGCGCAGCTGCTCGCGCGACTTGAAGCGCCCGTCGGGGTTCAGGTTCTTCTGCCAGAAGCGGTTCACGGCGCCGGGAATGTGGCCCGCCACCGGATCGATCGGCTCCTTCAGGCCCGCGTAGCGCTCGGGCGCGCGGGCGTCGACGAGCTTGATCGACGGATCCTCGCGGAAACGT
>DATJVS010000161.1:0-8539 GCA_035501715.1 Usitatibacter sp. | reverse complement strand
TATGAACCCGAAGGAGGACACCATGGCAAACATCACCCGCTTCGATCCATTCAAGGAACTTGCCCGGCTCGACCCGTTCACGGGTGGCTGGCCGCTCATCCGCCGCTGGGCCGAGACGCCCGCGGAGCCCACCATCAAGCTCGACGTCACCGAGGACGACAAGGCCTATTTCGTGAAGGCCGAGATGCCCGGCGTGAAGAAGGAGGACATCGACGTCCAGGTCGAAGGCGACGTGGTGTCGCTGGCGGCCGAGGTGAAGCGCGAGAAGGAAGAGAAGAAAGGCGAGACCGTGGTGCACAGCGAGCGCTACTACGGCCGGCAGTACCGCAGCTTCTCTCTCGGGCAGAGCATCGACCGCGCCAAGGCCGAGGCCAAGTTCGAGAACGGCGTGCTGAACCTCACGTTGCCCAAGGCCGCGGCGGGCAACGGCGGCGAAAAGATCGCTGTCCAGTAGCCGAAGGCCGGCGTCCCAACGTGCCACTGCCGCTGCACATCTCGTACCGCGGGATGCCGGCCTCGCCGGCGCTGGAAGAGCGCATCAACGAATACGCGTCGCGACTGGAGAAGGCGCACCCGAGGCTCGCGGGCTGCCGCGTCGGCGTCGAGCCCTGCGGGCATCATCACGCCCACGGGCGGCGCTTCGCGGTGCATGTCGAGCTGCATTCCCCGGACCATCCGGCCGTGATCACCACCCGCAACGAGCACGAGGACGTCTTCGTGGCGGCGCGCGATGCCTTCGACGCGGCACGCCGGCGCCTGCTCGACGAGCGAGCCACACGACAATGACGCATGCACAGATCCGATCCGCGCAGCAGACGCTTCGCTCCGAGCACGACTCGATCCGCGCCGTGCTCGCCGCCATGGCGCACTTCGCCGAGCGCGGCGCCGAAGGCAAGCACGTCCCCGAGCCCCGCGTGTTCCGCGCGATGCTCGTGTACATCGACCTCTTCGCCGAGCGCGTCCACCACCCGAAGGAGGAGCGCAAGCTCTTCCGCCTGCTGAGGCAACGCGATCCGCGCGCCTCGAGCCTCATCGACCGGCTCGAGCTCGAGCACTCCCGCGGCGCGGGCGCGATCCGCAAGCTCGAGCAGGCTTTCACGCGCTGGGAGGAAGGCGGCGAGCCGTATTTCGCGGACTTCGCGAGGCACGTGGCGGAGTTCACGACCTTCTACCGCGCGCACCTGCGGGCCGAGGAAACGGAATTGCTGCCGCTCGCGCAGGCCGCCCTCACCCCGGAAGACTGGAAGAGCGTCGACGAGTCGTTCGCCGAAGGCGCCGATCCGCTCGCGGGCGCCGGCGACGAGCGCGACATGCAGCGGCTCTTCACGCGCATCGCCACCATCACGCCCGCCCCTCTCGGGGTCGCGGCCCCGCTGCCGGAAGACTAGGTCACTTCGACGCGGGCTCCGGATTCGCCGGCGGCGGTGCGGGCGACGGCGCCTTCGGCGCGAAGATCGAAGGCGGCAGGTTCAAGGGCGGCTGCGAGATCGCGGGTTCGGCAGCCGGTGCCGGCGCGGTTGCCAGTGGAGCTGCCGGCGGTGTCGCTGCGGGTGAAGCGCCAGGCGGTTGCGCCGCAGGCGCAGGCGCGGCACCCGCGGGCTCGAACGCGGGATCTCCCATCTGCCATAGCAGGAACGAGTAGAGGTCCGCGAGCTCTTCGTCGCGCTGCGCGCGCGTGACGCCCTCGCCGTACCCCGACTCGGGATCCACGCGCAGCAGGACGGGCTTGCCGCTCGTGCTCGCCGACTGCAGGCGCGCGGCCATCTTCGCCCCCTGCCAGGGCGCGACGCGCCCGTCGTTCATTCCCACTTCGAGCATCACCGCAGGGTAGGCCACGCCGTCCTTCACCTGCTGCAGCGCCGAGATCGCACCGAGCTGCTCGAGCCCCGCGGCCGTATGGATCGATCCGAACTCGGGCACGTACGCCGGGCCCGCGGGCATCGTCTCGTAGCGAAGCATGTCCACCAACGGCGAGCGCAGGATCACGGCGGCGTAGAGGTCGGGACGGCGCACCAGCGCGCCGCCCGCGGGGATCGCGCCCGCGCCCGTGCCCATGACCGCGAGCTTCTTCGGATTGGTGAAGCCGTAGCGGATGAGGAATTCGGACACGGAGATGAAATCGGAGATCGTGTTCACCTTGGACGCGCCGAGCGCCGCGTCGTGCCACGGCTCGCCGTACTCGCCGCCGCCGCGCACGTGCGCGACCGCGAGGATGCCGCCGCGCTCGAGCCATGCGAGGCGCGTCGCGTCGAACACGGGCGTCATCGAATAGCCGTAGCTGCCGAAGACCTCGAGCAGCGTCGGATTCTCGCGCGTGAGCGTCGTGGTCTTCTTGTACATGAGCGTCACGGGAATCTTGGTGCCGTCCGTGGCGGGCGCGTAGAGGCGCACCTCGTCCATGGCATCGAAGTCCGCCGCGCCCGAGGCCGGCGGCTGGAGGTTCGTGGCGTGCGTCTCGCCGTGCGTGTCGATCTCGACGATGGCGGGCGCCTCGATCCATCCCTGGATGCGCAGCAGCACGCCGGGAGTGTGCGGATTGGCCACGAGCTGCGAGATCGAGGTGTCGAAGGGCGTGCGCACGTATTCGGAGGACTTGGTGTTTCCCAGCAGTCCGATCGCCACGCGCTCCAGCCGGTCGATGCCCGCCACCATGGTGCGCAGGTAGATCGCGTCCTTGGCGATGCCCACGGTGCGGATCACCGAGTCGCCCTGCGGGATGGCGAGCTTCGCCGTGGAGAAATCCTTCCCGCCCTTCAGGCGCAGCACCTTGCGCCGCGGCGCGTTCTGGCGCGAAAGCAGGAAGAGGTCGTCGCCCGCGCCCACCACGTCGAGGACCTGGTCCTCGTAGCCCACGATCTTGCGCCAGCGGGGCCTGGCCTCGGCCAGCTCGCGAAGCTCTGTCACGTGCACCGCGATCTCGCGGCGTACGCCCTCGCGCACGACGGCGTAGGCCTGCCGGGAATCCGGCGGGATGTAGATCGAGGGAATGGCGAACTCGGGAACGTCGCGCGCGCCGCCCACGCCCGGCGCGAACACGATCTCGTCCTTCGACGCGTCGCGCCCCAGCACGTGCCGGTAGAGGCGCACGTTGGCCCAGCGCTTCGGCCCTTCGCCGATCTGCGGGATGCGCGCATAGAAGAACGACTTGCCGTCGGGGTGCCACGCGAGGCGGTCGTTCAGGCGTGCGCGGTCGATCTCGATCGGAAGGTCGGCGCCGCCATCGACCGTCACCACGCGAAGCACCGAGTCCTCGCGCCCGCCGTAGGAGATGCCGTATGCGACGTGGCGCCCGTCGGGCGAGGGCACGAACCAGTCGATCGACGGCGCCCCGGCGCCGGGACGCGCGAAGCGCGCCGGATCCACGAGCACCTTCTCCGGCGCGGCGATCCGCTCGCGAAAGCAGAGCACGGGCACGGCCTGGATGCCCGATCGCTGCAGGTAGAAGACGCGCGTGGTGTTGGTGGCCGCGAGCGCCGTCACCTCGACGCGCGAGAGCGAGAGCGCGCGGATGCGGCCCAGCATCGACGCGCGCCCCGGGATCTTGTCCAGCGCGGCGCGCGCGCGCGCGCCTTCGTCCTGGAAGAAGGCCTGGGTCTGCGGGCGAGCCGGGTCCTCGAGCTCGCGGAGCGCTTCCACCGATTCCTGGGCCATCGACTGCAGCGCGGCGGCGGCGAGCGTGCCCAGGAGGATCGCGATTCTCATGTCGTGGCGAACTGCAGCGCCGCCAGGCGCGCGTAGAGGCCGTTTTCCGCGACGAGCGAGGCGTGGTTGCCCGTGGCCACCACGCGCCCGTGGTCGAGGACCACGATCCGGTCGGACGACTTCACCGTGGCCAGGCGGTGCGCGATCACGAGCGTGGTGCGCCCGTGCATGAGCCGCTCGAGGGCGAGCTGCACCGCCTTCTCGCTTTGCGCATCGAGCGAGCTCGTCGCCTCGTCGAGCAGCAGGATCGCGCGGTCGGCGAGGATGGCGCGCGCGATGGCGATGCGCTGGCGCTGTCCGCCCGAGAGCTTCACGCCGCGCTCGCCCAGCGGCGCCTTGAGGCCCTCGGGAAGCTCGCTGACGAATTCGAGCGCGTTCGCGGTCTCGAGCGCGGCACGCACTTCGTCCTCGGTGGCCTCGGGGCGCCCATAGCGCACGTTGTCGAAGACGTTCGCGGCGAATATCACCGGCTCCTGCGCGACCACGGCCACGTGCCGGCGCAGCTCGCGCGGATCGGCCTCGCGGGCGTCCACGCCGTCGATGCGCACGACTCCCGACGTGGGATCGTAGAAGCGCAACAGCAGCTGGAAGACGGTGGTCTTGCCCGCGCCCGAGGGGCCCACGAGCGCCACCACTTCGCCGGGCTCGACCGCGAGCGAGAAGCCCTCGAGCGCCGCGCTGTCGGGGCGCGAGGGATAGTGGAACGTCACGTCCTCGAAGGCGACGCGCCCGCGCGCCGGCGAAGGCATCGCCACGGGACGCTCCGGGGGACGGATGCGCGGCTGCGTGGCGAGCAGCTCCAGCAGGCGCTCCGAGGCGCCCGCGGCGCGCTGGATCTCGCCGTACACCTCCGCAAGCACGAAGGTGGAATTGGCCACCACCACGGCGAAGAACATGAAGGCGGTGAGGCCTCCGGCCGTGAGCCGGCCCGCGAAGACGTCGTGGGCGCCGACCCACAGGAGCATCCCCACGGCGCCGAACGCGAGCACGATCACGGTCGCGATGAGGCGGGCGAGGAAGCTCGTGCGCCGCACCGAAGTCGAGAACACCGACTCGACGCGCGCGGCGAAGCCTTCGCTTTCCAGCTTCTCGTGCGCGAACGCCTGCACCGTGCGGATCTCGTGGAGCGTCTCGTCCACGTGGCTGGTCACGTCGGCCACGCGGTCCTGCACCTCGCGCGAGAGCTTGCGCACGCGCACGCCCAGGATCCCGATGGGCACGAGCACCACGGGCATGCAGGCGAGCGCCAGCAGCGTGAGCTTCACGCTCGTGAAGAAGAGCATCAGGACGCTACCCGCCATCGTGAAGGCCATGCGCAGGGCGTAGAGGAACGTGCCGCCCATGACCGCCTCGATCAGCGTCACGTCGTTGGTCACGCGCGACGCCACCTCGCCGGTGCGCGATTCCTCGTAGAAGCCCGGCGACAGCGTGAGCAGGTGGTCGTACACCTTGCGCCGCAGGTCGGCGGTGAAACGCGCGCCGATCCAGTAGACGTTGTAGACGCGGAACCAGGTGAGGATGCCCAGCGCGGCGATGAGCGCGGCCATCGTGGAGAGCGTGAGGTCGAGCATGTCCTCGCGCCCGTGCGCGAAGCCCTCGTCCACCACGAGCTTCAGGCCCTGGCCGATGACCAGCACCATCGCCGCCGAGAGCACGATCGCCCCGAGTGCGATCGCGATGCGCCCCCGGTAGGGAAGGAGCAGCCGGAAAAGCGGAAGCAGCCTTCGCAGGGCTAGCCGCCCCGCTTCACGTTGGGCCGCCCGACGGTGCCCGTGATCGAGAACGTGCCGCGGTCCTGCGCCACCTGCGAGCGGATCTCGAGGTTCAGGTGCCCGGCCAGGTTGCTCTTCGGATCGATGTCGAGCGAGCCCGTGCCGCGCAGCACGCCGCTCTGGAACGCGAGCGACTTGTACGACACCGCGTGCCCGGCCGACGACATCTCGCCGTTGAACTCGAGGAACTTGGTCACGCCCGCGCGCTGGCCGGCCGCGTCCGACTGCATCACGGCCACCAGGTCCACGTTGCTCACGCTGCCGTCGGTGATCTTGAACTTGCCCTGGCCGCGCGGATTGGCGAAGAGGTTCTGCACGTCGGGGCCTTCCGTGGCGATGCTGAAATTGCCGTCGAGCTTGCCGGTGACGGAAACGTCCTTGGTGAGGCCCTGCACGAGCTGGGACGCGTCGAGCTTGGCCACCGACAGGTCGCTTTCCATCCTCACGCCCGAGGACCAGTCGACGTGGAGCGTGCCGTTCACCTTGCCCTCCATGGCGTTCGCCTCGAACTCGGGCACGACGATCTCCTTGCCGCTCACCGTGCCCTTGATCGACGCGTCGCTCACCTCCTGGTTGAAGCCGATGGGCGGGGTCCAGTGACGCGCGTTGAACTCGAAGTCCATGCCCTTCTCCGCGGGCTTGGCCGTGAGGTTCCAGCCGCCTCCCGAGGTGAGGTACGCGCGCTGCAATGTCCCGTCCTTGCCGAACGACAGGGTCGCGTCGAAGGCATCGATGTCGGGCTTCACGTCGAGCTTCACGCCGCGAAGCTTGATGCTCGAGATCGAGCCCACGCTGCTCTTGCCCTCGGGGTTGGCCCAACCCGGGATGCGGCGCACGGCATCGCTGCTCAGCGTCACGTTGTCGAGCTCGATCGAGTTGATCGACACGCGCTCGCTGAAGAGCGTGGCGATGTCGAGGTAGATGCGGCCGGTGGCCGCCTTCGCGTCGAGGAGCTTGCCCACGGCCACGTTCTCCACGCGAAGGTGCGGCGTGGGCACCAGGCGGAAGGTGAGCGACGCGATCGACACGTCGTCGTGCAGCCACGTGCCCAGCGACTGCTCGATCTTCACCGCGATGCTGCGAAGCGGGACCACGTGCAGCAGGCCGATGGCGAGCACGATGCTCGCCAC
This sequence comes from Usitatibacter sp., assembly GCA_035501715.1. GTDB lineage: Bacteria > Pseudomonadota > Gammaproteobacteria > Burkholderiales > Usitatibacteraceae > Usitatibacter. Next base: position 1,935 of record DATJVS010000161.1, on the reverse strand, counting down.
CAGCGCGAACAGGATCGTCTTGACCAGGCCCTTGCGCCGGCCGCGCGCGCGCCGGCGCCCGGAGGGCGTGGCCTCGGGCGCGATCTCGTCGGGCTCGACTTTCGTCCGCAGGATGTCGGCGATCTCGCGCGCCTTCCTCGCCTGCTCGGCGCGAAGGCGCTCGTCCTCGTCGCGCTCGGCCTGCTCCTTGGCGGCGATGTAGGCCTTGGCCTGCGCCTTGCCCTCGATCTCGGCGCGCTTGGCCATGTCGCCTTCGATCTCGGCCTGGACCTTGGCGCGCGTGTCCTCCGCGATCGTCTCGCGGGCGCGCGCCTCGATGCGGGCCCGGGCCTCGGCTTCCTGCTTGGCCTTGCGCTCCGACTCGATCGTCTCCTGCAGCTCGCGCTGGCGCTTGTCGGCTTCCTCGGCCTCGATCTTCGCGCGGGCCTCGGCTTCGTACTTCGCGCGGCGCTCCGCGTCGACGCGCTTCTCGACCTCTGCGGCCTCGCGCGCCCTCGCCTCCGCTTCTTCCTGCGCGCGCGCCTGGGCCTCGCGGGCGCTGCGCGCCGCGGCCTCGGCCTGTTCGCGGAGCTTGCGCGCTTCCGCTTCGGCCTGCGCCTTGATGCGCTGCGCTTCTTCCTGGGCCTTCTGCGCCGCGGCGGTGGCCGCGGCCGCGCGCGCTTCGGCTTCGCGGCGAAGCTGGGCTTCCTTCTCGGCGCGCGCCTTCGCCTCGGCCTCGGCCTTCGAGCGCGCTTCCATCTCGGCCTTCTGGATCGTCTCGCGCTCCTCGCGCAGGCGTTCCTCGAGCTCGGCCTTCGCGGCGAGCTTGGCCTCCTCCAGGATCTGCGCGCGCATCTCGTCGCGCGACTTCTCCTCGACCTCGTTGCGCAGCAGGTCTTCCATCTCCGAGCGGATGCGCAGCTCGATCTCTTCCTTGAGGCGCGCCTTCATCGCCGCCTCGGCATTGCTCGCTTCGGCCGCCTGCTTCTTCGCGGCCGCATCGGCCGCCGCGCGCGCCGCCGCCATGGCCTGGGCCTCGGCCTCCGCGCGGGCCCTCGCTTCCGCGAGCGCCTTGGCTTCCCTCTCCGCGCGCACGCGCACCTCGGCGAGCTTGCGTTGCTCCTCCTCCTCCTTCGCCTTCTGCTCGACGGAGAGCTTCGCCTGCTGCGAGGCGAGCGCCGCCTTGCGCGCGGCCTCCTCGCGCATCTTCGCCTCGACCTCGGCCTTGGCGCGTTCCGCCGCTTCCTTCGCGCGCTGCGCCTGCTCCATCGCCCGGGCTTCGGCCTCGGCGCGCGCCTTGGCCTCGGCTTCCGCGCGGGCCTTCGCCTCGGCCTGCTCCTTCGCCTTCACAGCCGCCGCGCCCTGCGCGGCCGACGCGGCCTTGCGCGCCGCCTCCGCCTTCTCCTGCTGCTTGACCAGCTCGCTGATGTCGTTGGCGGCCCCGGCCACGACGCGCTGCGTCGAGGCGGGCATCTTGCCCGGCGCGGTGAAATCGAAATCGTCTTCGGCGCCGAAGGGATCGGCCTCTTCCTTGCGGACCTGGAAGACGCGCGCGAATCCGTCCTTGGCCAGCGTGTTGAGCGCCTTGGTGAGGGAAGGCGTGTCCATGTCGGCCTTGTCCATGATCTGGCCGAAGTTGGACTTCCCGTCGATCAGCTTGAGGACCTTCATGAGGTCCTTCGAAAGCGATGCGGATTTCTGGTTGACCTGCGTGATGCCCTTCGCGGTCTTGGTGTAAACCGTGTTCTTGTCCATCGAATCCCCGGGGCGAAGGCCTGATGCCGAGGGGCAATAATGGCATGAATTCAGCACCTTGAAAAATGAACTCGTAACCGGCCACGTCCGGCCCGATCGGTGATAGGGTCGCAACCTTGCGACAGACTTAATCGGGGCCGCCGGATGGGTTTGTTTCGGGTCGACGTGCTCACGTTTTGCGCCGCGATCGCGGTGCCTGCC
>DATJVS010000160.1:0-12743 GCA_035501715.1 Usitatibacter sp. | reverse complement strand
AGGAGGCGCACCTTGAAATCGGCGATGGCCCACGCTGCCGGGGACTCGAGCAGCAGCGCGGTGACGACGCTCGCCCGGTCGTGGACCTTGCCCACGCTGCCGAACTCCACGAAGCCCTCGTCGAGCAGCTCCTCCACCTCCCTGCGCGAGGCATGCGTGCCCGGCCGCATGAGCTTCTGCTCCAGCGCGAACAGTTGCCGTTCGAGGTCGGGAGGATTCAGCATGCAACAACGATACAACAGATCGTGGCGCCCTCAGAAGAACCAGGCCGTCCGGATCTTTCCGTCCACCACTTCGTAGACGGCCACGGCGCTGCGAGCTACCCGCGCTTCGCCTTGTTGAGCGCCACCGCGGCGCGGATGAGCGCCTTGAATGCCTTCCCGTCCACCTTGTCGCCTTCGCGGAAATCGATGGCGCGGCGCGTGTTGCCTTCGAGGCTGGAGTTGAAGAGCTTCGACGGATCCTTCACGGAAGCTCCCCTGGCGAACGTGAGCTTCACGACCGCCTTGTAGCTCTCGCCCGTGCAGATCAGTCCGTCGTGCGACCACACGGGGCCGCCCCACTTCCATTCCTCGACGACATCGGGATCGGCTTGCCTGATGAGCGCGCGAAGGGCGGCGAGCGTCTTGCCTCGCCAGTCGGCGAGCTCGCGGATCCGCCCGTCGATCAATTCGGAAGCGGTCCTGCCGTCGGGGGCCGCGCGTGCGGCCATGGCGTTACTTGAGCGACTCGAGCTTGGCGAGGTCGAGCGAGCCCACGCCGGACTTGAGCCCGTCGAGGCCCACGTTGCCCTTGGCCGTCACGATGAAGCGGTCGCCCAGCACCACCGTGAACTCGCCGTAGTTGGAGTTCTTGTCGAGGCGCTCGTGGACGAGGCGGCCGTTCTCCTTGCGAGTGCTCTCCTTGTGGTTGGCGTCTTCCTTCTCCGCCTGCAGGCCCGCCCAGCCGGCGAGGCCCACGAGCCCCGCCGCGCCGCCCGAATCGACCACCTCGAGCGTCGCGTTCTTGCCCGCGCCGTCGTTGTACACGCCCTCGGCCTTGGCGGTCATCATGCCCTGCACGCCGCCGCGCTCCGTGCGCATGTCCTTGCGCGGCAGCCCCGCGAAGCTGTCGGGGACGAAGGGCTTCAGCGCGTCGATCTGCACCGGGTCCACGCCCTTGCCGCCCGCGGCCGCGCTGATCGCGCCCATGGCCGCGGCCATCTGCTTGGCCGAGTCGCCGCTCTTCTGCGCCGCCTCCATCTGCTTGGTGGCCGCGTCGAGGTTCTTCGAGTACTTGGCGAGCGGGCTGTTGGGATCGATCGTCACTTCCGAGTGGCGCGAAAGCCCGCCCATGCCGCCCATCGCGCCCGCGCCGATCATGCCGCCGGCGGTGATCACGCTGCCGATCGCGCCGATCACGACGTACACGATGATCGCGACGATGATCAGGACGATCTCGTACACGATCGTCTTGTCGGCCGGGTTCTTCATGAGCTTGGGCAGGCCCAGGTACAGGATGTACAGGCCGTAGAGCGCGAGCAGCAGCGCGAGCAGCCAGCCGATGAACGGGATGATCCCCAGCACCGAGCCGATCCACGAGGCCGTGAACGTATATGCAGTGAGCTTCACGGCCTGGTTCATGTCCTTCGTGCCGCCGAAGGACGGCGCCAGCGCGTCGGCGATGAACGCGAGCACGAAGACGCCCACGATGGCCATCACGAAGTGGTAAACGCCGAACACGACGCCCATCAGGGCGCCCATGTGGTAGGTGCCCACGAAAGGCATCGTCGTGCCGATCACCACCATGCTCACGAAGTGAGCGATCGCCGCGAGCGCGGCGAGCGGGATCACGTAGGTGATCACGATTTCCTTGGGCGCCGTGGTCTCGGTTGCGACCTTGTCCCATTCTGTCGCAGGGCTGAGCAGGATGTTCTTGGCGCGTTCCACGATGTTCATTGTCTTCTCCCCTCGCATCACGCTTTGGAAAGCGCGAGTGTACTTCAAGGTGAGATAATCGCCATCCATGAATATTCCGCACTCCGTGGTCGAGATCGAGGGCCTGCGTCTTGCTTACGGCGCTCGCCAGGTGTTGCGCGGAGTGGACCTCCGGATCGCCCCCGGGCGGATCGTCGCCATCCTCGGCGCGAGCGGCTCGGGCAAGACCACTTTGTTGCAGCTCATGGGCGGGCTCATCCGGCCCACCGCGGGCAGGGTCACGGTCTGCGGCCAGGACGTGCAGGCACTCGACAGCGCGGGATTGCTCGCGCTTCGCCGCCAGATGGGGATGATGTTCCAGAAGGGCGGCCTTTTCAGCGACATGACCGTCTTCGAGAATGTGGCCTTCCCGATCCGCGAGCACACCGCGCTCCCGGAAGCGATCGTGCACGACCTCGTGCTCATGAAGCTCCATGCCGTGGGGCTTCGCGGCGCGCACGGCCTTCGCATCGACGAGCTCTCCGGCGGCATGTCGCGGCGCGTGGCCCTCGCGCGGGCCATCGCGCTCGACCCCGACCTCATCATCTACGACGAGCCGTTCGCGGGGCTGGACCCGATCACGCTGAACGTGATCACGAACCTGATCCGCACGCTGAACGCCGCTCTCGGCGCGACGTCGATCATCGTGACCTACGACGTGAACGAGGCCATGAAGCTCGCCGACTACCTGTACCTCCTGAACGACGGCACGATCGCCGGGCACGGCCCCACCGCGGAGATGAAGGCCTCGAAGGATCCCTTCGTGCACCAGTTCCTGCACGCCGAGCCCGACGGCCCGGTGCGCTTCCATTTCCCCGCTCCGCCCATCTGCCAGGAGCTGGAGATGTCCGCCCGATGACCGAGGGCCGCAAGATCCCCATCCCGCCGGGCTTCCGCTCCGCGAACAACTTCGTGGCGGCGATGGCCGACGAGGTGGGCGGACTCATCTCCTACGTGGATTCGCGCGAGCGCGTGCGCTACGTCTCCAAGGCGCTCGCCGACTGGCTGGGCTGCACGCCGGAGGAAGCCGTCGGCAAGACGCTCTCCGAGCTCTACGGCCCGCAGACCTACTCGCAGTTCGAGACCTGGACCCGGCGGGCGCTCGCCGGCGAGGACGTGCACTACGAGCGCCAGGGGCGCTCCCGCGACGGCTCGCTGGTGTGGCTCTCGGTGAACCTGCGCCCGCACCGCGGCCCGGGAGGCAAGGTGCTGGGCTACTTCTCGTGCGCGCTCGAAGTGCAGGAGCTGAAGCGCACCCACGACGCGCTTTCGCGCGCGCTGCAGCATCTCGCGAGCCACATCGAGAACACGCCGCTCGCCGTGATCGAGTGGTCGTCGGGCATCGAGGTGATGCGCTGGTCGCCCCAGGCCGAGGCGATCTTCGGCTGGAAGGCCGAGGAGGTGCTCGGCAAGAAGTCGAGCGAGATCGGGCTGGTGCACGAAGAGTCGCTGTCCACCGTGCGCGCCCTCACCCGGGAGCTGCTCTCGGGCATCGTGCCGCGCAACCGCATGCTCGCGCGCAACAACACCAAGGACGGGAAGGCGATCTGGTGCCAGTGGTACAACTCGGCTGTATTCGACGAGCATGGCAAGATCGCCTCGATCCTGTCGCTCGCCGAAGACGTCACCGCGCGCGTCGACGCCGAGGAACACCTGCAGAAGGCGGCGGTCCACGACGCGCTCACGGGGCTGCCCAACCGCAACTCGCTCGCCGCCCGCCTCGAGCACGCGATCATGCGCGTGCACCGCAGCGGCGACCGCCTGGCGCTGCTCTTCATCGACCTCGACCGCTTCAAGAAGGTGAACGACACGCTGGGCCACGCCGCGGGCGACGAGGTGCTGCGGCAGGCCGCGGCGCGCATCCGCGCCTGCGTGCGAGAGATCGACACGGTGGCGCGCCTGGGCGGCGACGAATTCGTGGTGCTGCTCGAGACCGACGTGCGCCCGGACACGCCCGGCATCATCGGCGAGCGCATCCGCACGGCGTTCACCAGCGATTTCGAGTGGAAAGGGCTGGGCGTTCGCTGCGGCGCTTCCGTGGGCGTGTCGCTCTATCCCGACCACGCGCGCGATCCCGCCGCCCTCCTCGCCTCGGCCGACGAGGCGATGTACCGCGAGAAATCGTCGGGCTGATGTCCGGTCTCTTTCCCCTGGGCTGGCAGCACTACCTGGCCGGTGGCGTCGTGATGGGCGCGGGGATGGGCCTGCTCTTCCTGGCCACGGGCCTGATCGGCGGCATGAGCACGGTGTTCACGAGCACGTGGTCGTTCCTGTCGAAGGCGGCGCACTTCCACGAGGAGCGCTTCGTCTCGAGCCGCGAGTGGCGGCTCGTTTATGCGGCGGGCCTGGTCCTCGGCGCGCTCGCCTGGCTCGTCACGATGGGCGAGCCTTTCCAGACGCAGGTGCCCGCGTGGCAGCTCGCGCTGGGCGGATTCGTCGCGGGCTTCGGCGCGCGGCTGTCCAACGGCTGCACCGCGGGCCACGGCATCTGCGGGATGGCGTCGCTGCAGCTGCCGTCGATCCTCGCGGTGGGCACGTTCCTCGCGACCGCCATGATCACCGCGCGCCTCGTGGTGGGGCTTTCGTGAGTGCGCGCGGATTCGCCTTCGTCCTCGCCTCGGGCGCGCTCTTCGGCTTCGGCCTCGCCCTGTCGACGATGGTGAAGCCCGAGGTCGTGCTCTCGTTCCTCCTCTGGCACGACATGGGATTGCTGCTCGTGCTTGGCGGCGCGGTCGTGGTCACCTTTGCGGCCTACCAGCTCGCGCCGCGCCTGCTCCACAAGCCGTGGGCGGGAGCGGTGTTCGGCAAGCATCCTTCGTCGATGACGCCGCGCACGATTGCAGGCGCCGCGCTCTTCGGCGTTGGCTGGGGCTTGTCCGGCGTGTGCCCCGGCCCCGCGATCGCGGGCCTCGGCGTGGGCAACTGGCCGCTGCTCGCCGCGCTGGCCGGCATGCTGGCGGGCGCGTACGTGCAGGGTAGATACTTCGGGAAGTGATCTGGGAGAAAAGACAATGAAAGCGCGCCTTCAACGCTCCTTGTACCCGCTGGCCGCGGTGCTCCTCCTCGGCGGCGGTTCCGCCCACGCGTATTGCATCTACAACGACACGAAGGACCGCGAGGTGAGGCTGCTGCAGGAGCTGCACCCGGACCCGCTGCGCGACGACCGCAAGATCGACACCACCGTGAAACCGGGCGCGAAGGTCTGCTGCGAGGTGAAGCAGCTCGACTGCAATCCCGAGGGGTCGGTGAACTCGTCGGTGAACTTCGACATCGTCCACGTCGAGGGCGCGCCCGCGTACTCGTGCGTGATGCCCGAGGGCGCCCGGCAGATGAAGGTCCCCAGCGCGGGCACGGTCCACATCCTCGCCAACCCGCGCAAGGGCAGCGCGTTCCCGTACGTGATGCGCGTGACGGGCGCGAACGGCCGCGACATCACGCCGCCCAGCGGCGTGAACTGCGTCGAGTGGACGCCGCCGCCGCAGCCCGCTCCCGATCCGAAGGCCAAGGGCAAGAAGAAATGAAGACGCTACGAGGCTGGATTCCCGCATTCGCGCTGCTTTTCTCCGCGGCGGCATTCGCGCAGTCCGACTATCCCGCGCGCAACATCACGATGGTGGTGCCGTTCCCGCCCGGCGGCGTGGCCGACATCACGGGACGCCCGCTCGCCGAGGCGATGACGCGCATCCTCAAGCAGAACGTCATCGTCGAGAACAAGTCCGGCGCGGGCGGCGGCCTGGGCATGCAGTACGTGGCGCGCGCGAAGCCCGACGGCTACACGATCCTCATGGCGCTTTCGTCCATCTCCATCATCCCCGAGGCCGACAAGGTGCTGGGCCGCGATCCCATGTACCAGCTCAGCCAGCTCGTGCCCATCGCGCGCTTCACGGCCGACCCGACTGTGCTCGCGGTGCGCGCGGATTCGCCCTACAAGTCGGTCGCCGATCTCGTCGCCGCGGCGAAGAAATCGCCCGGCACGATTCCCTACGGATCGTCGGGCAACTACGGGACGATGCACGTGCCCATGGAGATGCTGGACGAGGTGGCCGGCGTGAAGATGCTGCACGTGCCCTTCACGGGCGCAGGTCCCGCGATCGTGGCGCTCCTGGGCGGACAGGTGCAGGCGCTCGCTACGGGTCCGTCCACGGTCACGAGCCACGTGAAGGCCGGCAAGATCCGGGTGCTCGCCACGTGGGGCGATTCGCGCCATCCCGCATTTCCCGACGTGCCGACGCTCAGGGAGCTCGGCTACGACGCGCAGTTCTCGCAGTGGACGGGGCTGTTCGTGCCCGCGGGCACGCCCGAGCCCGTCGTCGCGAAGTTGCGCGAGGCGTCGAAGGCCGCGGTCAACGATCCCACGTTCCAGGCCGTGATGGCCAAGGTGGAAACGCCGATCCAGTACCTCGACCAGCCGCAGTTCCGCACGTTCTGGGATGCGGACGCGAAGAAGCTCGCGGGCGTCGTGCAGAAGATCGGGAAGGTGGAATGAAGCTCTTCGCCGCATTCGCCATGGCCGTCGCCTGGATTCCCGCCTACGCGGCAATGACGGAGCCCGCGCCGAACAAGGACCTTGCCGCCCTGTTCGATCGCGAGTTCAAGTTGTCCATCGAGGAGCACCCGGAGTTGGGCACGATCCTCGGCGTGCCGGGATTCGACGACAGGCTCACCGACCATTCGCCCGAAGCGATCGCGCGCCGCAAGGCCCACGTGAAGACTGTGATCGCGGAGCTGGAGCGCTTCGACCCGGCCACGCTCAACACTCAGGACCGCATCTCGCGCGACATCGCCCTCGATGGCGCCGGGCTCCAGGCGCGCGAGGACGCGTTCTACGGCGACCTGCCCTTCGGCTCGGAATTCGGCGACGGCTGGAACCTCGTCACCACCCAGCGCGGCCCCGAGCTCGTCGCGGCATACCTGATCAACGCCACGCGCTTCGCCACGGAAGCGGATTACCGCAACTACCTTTCGCGCCTCGCGAAAGTGCCGCGCTGGCTCGACCAGGAGATGGCCCAGCTTCGCGCGGGAATGAAGAGCGGCTGGATGCCGCCGAAGGAGGCGATGGGGCCGGTGCCCGGGATGTTCGATGCGTTCGCGAACGCGGACGTCACGGCCTCGCCCATGTGGCAGCCGTTCACGAAGTTCCCCAAGGACATCCCCGCGGCCACGCAGGAAGCGCTCGCCTCCGAAGGGCGCCGCGTGCTCTCCGAAGCAGTGCATCCGGCCTTCGCGAAGTACCGCGACTTCGTGGTGAAGGAATACATCCCCGCGTGCCGCAAGGAGCTCGCTTCCTCGGCGCTGCCCGGCGGCCCCGCGTACTACGCCTTCCGCGTGCGCGAGATGACCACGCTTCCCCTCGATCCGGCCGAGATCCACAAGACGGGCCTCGCCGAAGTCGCGCGCATCCGCGGCGAGATGGACAAGGTGATCGCCTCGACGGGCTTCAAGGGCACGTTCGACGAGTTCATCAAGTACACGCAGACCGATCCGCGCTTCCTGTCCAAGTCCTCGGCCGAGCGGCTCACGATGTACCGCGACATCGCCAAGCGCGCGGACGCGGAGCTGCCGAAGCTCTTCGCGACGCTGCCGCGCCTGCCCTATGGCGTGCGCCCGATGGAGGCCTACGAGGGCGACAACGCCGACCACTACTCGCCGGGCGCGCTGGACGGAAGCCGCGCGGGCTTCTTCGAGGCGAACGTGAACAACGCCGAGAAGAAGAACTGGCTCGACATGGAGTCCACGCTGCTGCACGAGGCGGTCCCGGGACACCACCTGCAGAACTCGCGCGCCCTCGAGATCGAGGGGCTGCCCAACTTCCGCCGCACCGGCTGGTACGTGGCCTACGGCGAAGGCTGGGCCCTCTACGCGGAGAGCCTCGGCTACGAGATGGGCTTCTACAAGGATCCGTACTCGCACTTCGGCGCGCTCTCCAACGAGATGCTGCGCGCGTGCCGCCTGGTGATCGACACGGGCATCCACAGCATGGGTTGGACGCGCGAGCAGTCGATCAGGTACCTCGCCGGGAACACCGGCTTCAGCGCCGGCGTGGTCGCCGCCGAGATCGACCGCTACATCGTCGATCCCGGCCAGGCCCTGGGCTACAAGGTGGGCGAGCTCAAGATCAAGGCGCTGCGCGCGAAGGCCAAGGCCGAGCTTGGCGACGCCTTCGACATCCGCCGCTTCCACAACGCGCTGCTCGACGACGGCGCGCTGCCGCTCACCATCCTCGAGGCGCGCGTGGACGAGTGGATCGCCCGCGAGAAGGAACGCAAGGAGAAGAACGGATGAAGTCGACGTTCGTCGCCGTCGCCGCCTCGCTCGCGGCGTGCGCCGCGCTGGCGCAGGACTACTCGAAGGTGGAGGTGAAGGCCACGCAGCTCGCGCCCACCACGTGGATGCTCACGGGCGCCGGCGGCAACATGGGGCTTTCGGCGGGCGACGACGCCACCTTCCTCATCGACGACCAGTTCGCGCCGCTCACCGGGAAGATCACCGAAGCCATCGGCAAGATCACGCCGAAGCCCGTGAAGTTCGTCGTGAACACCCACTGGCATTTCGATCACACCGGCGGCAACGAGAATCTGGCGAAGGCGGGCGTGGTGATCGTCGCCCACGACAACGTGTACAAGCGCATGAGCACCGACCAGTTCATCGAGTTCATGAAGATCAAGGAGCCGGCCGCGCCCCACGTGGCGCTGCCCGTGGTCACGTTCGGCGACGCGGTCACCTTCCACCTGAACGGCGACGACATCGAGGTGATGCACGTGGCTCCCGCCCACACGGACGGCGATTCCATCGTGGTCTTCACGAAGAGCAACGTGGTGCACATGGGCGACACCTATTTCTCCGGGATGTACCCGTTCGTGGACACCTCGAGCGGCGGCCGCATCGACGGCATGGTGGCGGCCTGCGACCGCGTGCTCGCGATCGCGGGCGACGACACGAAGATCATCCCGGGCCACGGGCCGCTTTCGAACAAGGCCGAGCTCAGGGCGTGGCGCGACATGCTCGCGGCGATCTCGGCGCGCATCCACAAGATGGTCTCCGACGGCAGGAACGTGGACGAGATCGTGGCCGCGAACCCCACGGCCGACTACGACGCCAAGTACGGCAACGGCTACGTGAAGGGGCCGAAGTTCGCCGAGATGATCGCGCTCAACGTTCTCAAGAACCCGTGATCGACGTCCGCACCCTCCTCGTCCTCGTCGCCGTGGCCGACGCGATGGCGGCGGCGATCCTCTGGGCGGGCGCCGGGCGGCGCCTCAAGCACGGCGTGCTCGCGTGGATCGCGTCGCTCTTCTGCCGCGCCGTGGCGTGCGCCACGCTCGCCGCGGGCCCGGAGCCGCAGGCGGCGGCGTTCACGCTCTCGGGCGCGATGCTCGCGCTGTCGATCACGCTGCAGGGCGCGTCGCTGCTTTCCTCGGATTCGCGCGGGCTGCCCAGCTGGGTGCACACCGCAATCATCGCCGCGGTGGCCGTGCCCTTCGCGCTCGTGGGCAACGACGCGGCGAGCGCGATGCTCTTCGGCGGCATGGTCTTCGGCACGCTGCTGCTCGTGCTCGCGGCCATCGCCTGGCAGCTTCGCGCCGGCGGGCGTTCACGCACCATCCTCGTCGCCACGTTCGCGGCCGGGTCCGCGGCATTCGTCTTCCGGGGCGTATCCGTCGTGCTCGCGGCCGATCCGTTGCAGGCCTTCATCTTCCCCACCACGCTGCAGTCGGCCGTGTTCGTGGTCGCCGCGGCCTCGGCACTCGCCGCCACGTTCGGCTTCATGCTGCTGCAGAAGGAGCGCGCCGACCGCGAGGCCGTGCGCCTCGCCACCATCGACCCGCTCACCGGGGCCTACAACCGCAGCACGTTCATCGAGATCGCCGAACGGGAGCTGTCCCGGGCGCGGCGCGCGGGCCAGCCGCTGTCGATCATCATGGTGGACATCGACCACTTCCGCCCGGTGAACGAGAGCTTCGGCAACCACGCGGGCGACGAGCTGCTGCGCAAGATCGCGGGGCTGATCCGCGCGGCGCTTCGCAAGGAGGACATGCTCGTCCGCTACGGCGGGGAGGAATTCCTCGTGATGCTGCCCGAGGTCCCGGGGCCCGGCGCGGTGGTCGTGGCGGGCCGCATCCGCAAGTCCGTGGAGGCCGAGCCGCTCTTCGTGGACGGCAAGTCCGTCGCCCTCACGGTGAGCGTGGGCGTCTCGGCGCGCCTGGACGAGGGCCCGGAGAGCATCGAAAGCCTCCTGGCCCGCGCGGAACAGGCCCTCACGCTCGCCAAGCAGCGCGGCCGCAACCGCGTCGTCGCCCTTTCGCTCGGCCGCTCCATCGCCGCCTGACGGAAACCGGGGTCTGTCCCCGGTGTAGTTGGTTGCAATTTGCAATGTCCTGGGCGCGGATTCTCGGGATACGATAGCGGCTCGCCGGAGCATACCGGCCACCTCGGAGGGGAGATGTCGATGGAAAAGCCGCGCCGCGAATTCCTGAATGCGGGGGCCGCGCTGGGAGCAGCGACTGTCGCCGCGTGTGCCGCACCGATGCAAGCCGGAGCCGAACGCAGCAGCAACGTCCTTTTCGCCCACGAGGGCGCCACGATCCCGGTGATGGGCTCGGACCAGCGCTTCGCGGTGCGCCGCATCTACTGCGTCGGGCGAAACTACGCCGCCCACGCGCGCGAGATGGGCTCCGATCCCACGCGCGAGCCGCCGTTCTTCTTCCAGAAGCCCACGGACGCGATCCAGCTCGCGGCCCCGGGCGTGACAATCGACCACCCGTATCCGCCGGTCACCAAGAACTACCACTACGAGGTGGAGCTCGTCGCGGCGCTCAAGAGCGGCGGGCGCGACATTCCCGCCGACAAGGCCCTCGACCACGTCTTCGGCTACGGCGTGGGCCTGGACATGACCCGCCGCGACCTGCAGCGCGCCATGGGCGACCAGAAGAAGCCGTGGGAAGTGGGCAAGAGCTTCGACCACTCCGCCGTCGTGAGCTACCTGCATCCGGCCGACAGGACCGGGCATCTCGCCAAGGGCGCCATCTGGCTCAAGGTGAACGGGCAGGTGAAGCAGAACGCCGACCTCGCCATGATGACGTGGAACGTCGCGGAGATGATCTCGCACCTGTCGGCCTTCTACGAGCTCGTTGCTGGCGACATCATCTACTGCGGCACCCCGGAGAACGTGGGTCCCGTCGTCCCCGGCGACGTCATGACCGGCCACATCGACGGCATCTACGAGATCAACGTCAAAGTTGTCTAGCGCCACGCTGCGGGGCCTCGCGCCGGGCCTCGCCGCCGCCCTCCTCCTCGTCGCGGGATCCGCGCTCGCTGCGGCCGCGGCCGCCCCCGCCCCGACGCCCCGCCAGATGGGCGAGGACGTCGATTCCCTTTGCAAGGCGATCGACGAGGGCTACGCGTACTTCGACGGCGATCGCCCACAGTGGAAGCGGGCGTGCGAGAAATGGCGCAACATCGCCGTGCGCTCCACCACCCGCAGCGATTTCGTCGCGGCCCTCGAGGGCCTGGTGGCGACGCTGCACGACGACAACGTGACGCTCTCCGAGCGCTCGGCGACCACGCCCCGGCGCCTGCCCTGGGAAGCGGACCTCTACGCCGTGTGGCGCGACAACGTGGCCTACATCGACTCGGTGCGCACCTTCGGCGATTCGGACGTTGCGGGCGTGCGCCCGGGCGTGGTGCTGCTCAAGATCGACGATGTGCCCGTGGAGCAGGTGGTGAGGGACAGGCTCGGAACGAGCACGCCTCCGCGCAGGGCTCTCAGCTGGGCGCTGCGCCACGCGCTCGCGGGCCCCATCAGGGGCGTGGAGAGCATCACCGTTCGCGATGGGCAGGAAGTGAGCACGCTGCGCATCGAACGCACCGAGCCGCATGCGCGCGGCGGGCGTCCGGTGTTCGCGCGGCGCATGGGCGATGACCGCGACATCGGCTACCTGCGCATTCGCATCGGCGCGGACGATGCGAAGCTGCCCGGCCAGCTCGATGCGGCGCTCGAGAACCTCATGGGCACGAAGGGACTGCTCATCGACATCCGCGACCATCCCGGGCCCGGAACGCCCGAGGTCACGCGCGCCATCCTCTCGCGCTTCGCGACCTCGGAAGCGGCCTGGCAGATCCGCGAGCTGCCGCAGGGCCCGCGCATCTTCGACACCATCGCGCCGCGCGGCAAGCCCTACAAGGGCAAGGTGATCGTGCTCGTGGACCGCTGGACCGCGGCCGAGGGCGAGGCAGTGGCGACGGGATTGGCCGCGGTCGCCAACGCGCGGGTGGTCGGCACGCGCATGACGGGATTGCGTGGAGAGCTGCGCGAATCGACGCTGCCGCACAGCAAGGTCGCCGTGAGCTACCCGGCCGAGCGCGTGTACCTCGTGAACGGCGAGCGGCGCGAATCGTACGTGCCGGAAGTGCTGGTGGACATGGGCGCGCCCCAGGGCGGGCCGGCGGACCCGATCCTCTACCAGGCCCTCAAGCTCCTCGAGCCTTGTCCTGCACCCGCTTGTCGAAGCGGGCCAGGTTCACAACCACCCGCTCGTGAGTCCCTTCGCCGATGAGCTCGCGCTCGTCCTCGGCGCGCACCTTGAAGTAGATCGTCCGGCCTTCCACCCGCAGCACTTCCGCCGTCGCGCGGACCTTCATCCCCACCGGGGTCGCCGCGATGTGCGTCACGTCGAGGTGCGTGCCCAGGCTCTGGTGCTCCTCGGGCAGCGACGACTCGACCGCGGCGAGCGCGGCGGACTCGATGAGGTTGATCATCACGGGCGTGGCGAGCACGCGGATGCGGCCGCT
>DATJVS010000159.1:0-2030 GCA_035501715.1 Usitatibacter sp. | reverse complement strand
GAATTCCTGGCGACCATAGCGCGTTGGCCCCACCCCTTCCCATCCCGAACAGGACCGTGAAACGACGTCGCGCCGATGATATTGCGGATTGCCCGTGAGAAAGTAGGTCATCGCCAGGGCCCTATCCAAGACGCCCGATCTCCATCAGAGGTCGGGCGTTTTCATTTTGTGCGGCCGATCCTCGCCGCCCGGGTCGATGCGTCCGCGGCAAGACGATTACAATGATCCCAAGGGGCTCCGTCCGAGGGCCCAAGGGGAAGGGGAGATCATGAAGAAGAAATTTCCTCCGGCGGTGAGCATCCTCATCGGCATGGTCCTGGGGATCGTCTTCGGGTACATGATCTTCCAGCAGTTTCCCGACCGGAAGACCGCCGCCGAGATCGCCGGCTATGTCTCGCTCGTGTCCGACATCTTCCTGCGCCTGATCAAGATGCTCATCGGGCCGCTCGTGTTCTCCACTCTGGTGGTGGGCATCGCGCACATGGGAAGCGCGGCGTCCGTGGGGCGGGTCTTCGTGAAGGCGATAGGGTGGTTCATCACGGCCTCGCTCCTCTCGCTGGTGCTGGGGCTCATCCTCGCGAACTTCCTGCAGCCCGGGCACAACCTGGGCCTGCCGCTTCCGGACATCGGCTCCTCGGCCAACCTCGCGACCGCGAAGTTCACCGTGAAGGACTTCGTGACGCACCTCGTGCCGAGGTCCTTCGCCGAGGCGATGGCCAACAACGAGATCCTGCAGATCGTCGTGTTCTCCATGTTCTTCGGCGTGGCGCTCGCCTCGCAGGGCGAGAAGGCGAAGACGCTGGTTACCGCCATCGACGAGCTCTCCCACACGATGCTGGTGATCACCGGCTACGTGATGAAGCTCGCGCCGCTCGCCGTCTGCGCCGCGATGGCCGCCACCGTCGCGGTGAATGGCCTCGAGATCCTCCTCAAGTTCGCCGTGTTCATGGGCGACTTCTACTTCGGCCTGCTGGTCCTCTGGAGCCTGCTGGTCTTCGTCGGCTTCCTCGTCCTGGGTCCGCGCATCACGAACCTGCTGGTGCTCATCAAGGAAGCCTTCATGCTGTCGTTCGCCACGGCGAGCTCCGAGGCGGCCTATCCCAAGATCCTCGATGCGCTCGATCGCTTCGGCGTGAAGCGCAAGATCTCCAGCTTCGTGATGCCCATGGGCTACTCCTTCAATCTCGACGGGTCGATGATGTACTGCACGTTCGCGGTGCTGTTCATCGCGCAGGCCTACAACATCCAGCTGTCGATCGGCACGCAGGTCACCATGCTGCTCGTGCTCATGCTCACGTCCAAGGGCATGGCGGGCGTGCCGCGCGCGTCGCTCGTCGTGATCGCCGCGACGCTGAACCAGTTCAACATCCCCGAAGCGGGCCTGCTGCTGATCCTCGGCGTGGACACGTTCCTCGACATGGGGCGGTCGGCGACCAACGCGATCGGCAACTCGATCGCGAGCGCGGCGGTGGCGAAGTGGGAAGGAGAACTCCTCCCGCCGGAAGACGCGAAGAAGTTTGCCGCCGAGCTCGACGCGCGCGCCGGGGCGGCGGCCGCGCACGCGTAGGAAGCGCCTGGCATGCGCCATTCGATCGCGCTCCTCGCCGCGTCATGGATCGTCGCGGGCACGGCCGTCGCCCAGCAGGAGGCGCCCGTCGAGCTCACGGGCACCCTTGCCAAGGTGCGCGCCAGCGGCGTGGTCACCATCGCCCATCGCGAATCGTCGATCCCGTTCTCCTACATGTCCATGCGCGGCGAGCCCATCGGCTATTCGATCGAGCTGTGCAAGAAACTGGTCGACGCGATGAGCGAGGCCGTCGGAAGGGAGCTCGGGATCCAATGGCTCCCGGTGACTTCCGAAACGCGCATCGACGCGGTCGCCTCGGGGCAGGCGGACCTCGAGTGCGGCTCCACCACCAACAACCTCGAGCGCGCGAGGCGCGTGGCGTTCTCGCCGACGATCTTCGTGTCGGGCACCAAGCTCATGGTGAAAAAGGGCTCGCCGATCCGGTCATTCCGCGACCTCGAGG
>DATJVS010000158.1:0-10539 GCA_035501715.1 Usitatibacter sp. | reverse complement strand
GCCATGGCGGCGCCGGCTCGAAGGCGCCGCGCCCGAGGACCGCGATCGCGCGAAGGATCGTGGCCGCGTCCAGCTTGTACCTCGGGTCCTCGAAGATGGCGTTGAACGTCGCGAAATGGAAATCGATCGCGCCGGAGTATCCGGCGCCCGCGGCGCTGCCGCGGAAAGCCTGCTCCCAGTCCGCCTGCCAGTGATCGGGGTCGGAGTCCTCGCCGGCGTTCACGCCATGGACCATGAAGACGCGCATGGCGTAGTATTGCCAATGTTAATCAAAGGGGCAAGCACATGATGAGATTCGCGCTCGGCCGCCTCCCCCGCACGTTCGATCCCGGCATCCCGCACCTGAGCGCGCTCCTGGGCGCCAAGGCGCTGCTGCCGCCGCCCCCGCCCTCGGTGGACTACACGAAGGGCATGCCCGCGAACCTGGGCGTGATGCTCAACGACGCGCTGGGCGATTGCACGTGCGCCGCCTACTATCACGCGCGCCAGGTGTGGACTTTCCACAGCGGCAAGATCCTGACCGAGCCCGACCGCGACGTGGAAGACCTCTACATCCGCGCGTGCGGCTACGATCCGCGCAAGAGCGGCGAGGGGCCCGGCGGCATCGAGCAGAAGGTGCTCGCATTCCTGCTGAAGAAGGGCGCGGCCACGGGCCCGCGCGGCACCTTGCGCCACAGGATCTCGGCCTTCGTCGAGGTCGATCCGCGCAACCACGACGACGTGAAGCGCACCATCGTCGATTGCGGCGTGGCCTACATCGGCTTCAACGTGCCGGCCAACATCATGCCGGCGAACGCGCCGCCGCCTTCGACGTGGAGCGTGCACCCGGGCGCGAAGATCGTGGGCGGCCACGCCGTGGTGCTCGCGGGCTACGACGCGCACGGCGCGCGGGTGATCTCGTGGGGCCAGTACTACACGATGACGTGGGACTTCTTCGCCGCCTACGTGGACGAGGCCTACGCCATCGCGGACACGGCCTGGTTCAACCGGAAGACGAAGAAGTCCCTGTGCGGGCTCACGCTGCAGCAGCTCGAGAAGCTGATGGGCTCGCTCTAGCCGCTAGCGCTTCACCACCACGACCTCGAGGTACTCGCCGGGCACGACGAGGGAATCCTTGCCCGCGACGTTGAGGCTTTCGAGCAGCGCCACGATCTCCATTTCCAGCGCTTCCTGCTTCGCCGCATCGAGCGCGGCGAACACCTTGTGCGTGGGGCCGTAGAAGTCGCGGAAGATCTGCAGCCAGTGCGAGGCGGAGAGGTAGCGGAAGTTGAAGTGCTTGCGCACGCAGCGGATGTCCGCGGCCTGCGAGCCGAAGAGCGCCACCATGTGCGGCTCGGTGCCCCAGAGCGCCGGCGACTTGAGCCCCGCGGGCGGCGGCGCGTACTTGCCGATCACCTTGAAGAGCTGGCCGATGAAGCCCTCGGGCGTCCAGTTGGCGAGCCCGATGCGCCCGCCGTGGCGCACGACGCGCAGCATCTCGCGCGCGGGCCTGGCGTGGTCCGGAGTGAACATCGCGCCGAACGTGGAGAGCGCCACGTCGAAGCTGCGGTCCTTGAAGGGCAGGTCTTCGGCGTCGGCGACCTGGAAGACCACGTTGAAGCCCTCGGCCTTGGCGCGCGCCGCGCCTTTCTCCAGCAGCGCCGGCACGTAGTCGGTGGAAGTGACGTGCGCGAAGCGGCGCGCCGCGGCGAGCGTGGCGTTGCCGTTGCCGGCGGCCACGTCGATCACGTGCTCGCCGGCGCGGATGTCGGCGGCTTCGGCGAGCGATTCGCCCACGATCTGCAGCGTGGTGCCGATGATGGCGAAGTCTCCGCTCGCCCACGTGGCCTGCTGCCTGGCCTTGATGGCGGCGAAGTCGGGTTGCGTTGCGGTGGACGATGCGACGTCCTGGGTCCTTGCGTTCATCGATTCTCCTGGTAGGAATGGTCCACCGCCCGGAGGCGGCGTGGGAATGCAGTATGGAAACCCGGCGCGCCCCGGTCCTCGTCCGCGCGTCGCGCGTCCTTGACCCTGCGTCCTGCTTCGGGGCGAGACCCCTTGTGGCCCACGCCGGGAATCCGCCAAACTTGCCCGATCCTCCGATGAGCCACGACATCCTCTCCGACGTGCTTCGCTGCGTCCGCCTGCGCGGGGCGATCTTCTTCCACGTGAGCGGAGGCGAGAGCTGGGTGGCCGAGGCGCCGGCCTCGCGCGAGATCGCCGGGGCGGTGATGCCCGGATCGGAGCACGTGATGGAGTACCACGTGGTCACCCACGGCAGCTGCTGGGGCGCCATCGTGGGCGAGCCGCCGGTGCGCCTCGAGGCGGGCGACATCATCCTCTTTCCCCAGGGCGATGCGCACGTGATCTCGAGCGCGCCGGGCATGCGCGCGCCCGTCGACCCGATGGAGCTCTTCACGGCGCGGGCGGCCCAGCTTCCCTTCACGCTGCGCCTGGAAAACGACGAGCGCACGGAGTCGACGGGCCGCGAGGGCGACACCAGGATCGTGTGCGGCTTCCTCGGCTGGGACGTGCGGCCGTTCAATCCGCTCATCGCGACGCTGCCGCGGCTGCTGCACCTCAAGCCGAACGGCCACGACCTCACCGCGCAGGTGATCCATCGCGCCGCGGCCGAATCGGGCGACAAGCGCCCCGGCGGCGAGGCGATGCTCGAGCGCATGAGCGAGATGATGTTCGTGGACGCCGTGCGCCGCTACGTGGACACGCTGCCCGAAGACAGCCGCGGTTGGCTCGCGGGACTGCGCGACCGTTTCGTCGGCCGCGCGTTATCGCTCATGCACGACGATCCCGCGCACGACTGGACGGTGGACG
This sequence comes from Usitatibacter sp., assembly GCA_035501715.1. GTDB lineage: Bacteria > Pseudomonadota > Gammaproteobacteria > Burkholderiales > Usitatibacteraceae > Usitatibacter. Next base: position 7,728 of record DATJVS010000158.1, on the reverse strand, counting down.
AGCTCGGGCGCCGCGTCGGGCTTTCGCGCTCCGCGCTGCACGAGCGTTTCGCGGGGATGATCGGACAGCCGCCGATGCAGTACCTCGCCAGCTGGCGCATGCAGGTAGGCGCGGGGTTGCTGCGCAACACGAATGCGACGGTGGCTGCGGTCGCGCAGGAAGTGGGCTACGAATCGGAAGCGGCGTTCGCGAAGGCGTTCAAGCGCCTCGTGGGCAGTCCGCCCGCGGCCTGGCGCCGCCAGGTCAGTCCAGCGTCTCGAATTCCGAGTCGCTGATCCGCCCGCGCTGCAGCCACACCACGCACGCGCCCCACGCGAGGCCCGCGAGCATCACGAGCCAGCCCACGCCGCCGAAGAAAAGCCCGATGCCGCGCGCGTGCCTGAGCAACCCCGTGTCGCCGAAGATGTTCTGCCAGTCGTGGCCGTCGCGTTCCTGTCCCGTGCCTCCGCCGAGCAGCATCATCTTCGGATCGAACGCGTCGTACATGTACACGGCCATGTCCACCGTCGAGAAGCCGAGCAGCCAGAGGCAGAGCGCCGCGCCGAACGGATCGCGCCGCTGCACGAGGAGCGCATAGCCGGCCACGATCGGCAGCAGGTGCTGGCCCAGCGTGCCGCCCAGGATCATGATGAACCGGCCGAACCAGCGGAAGAGGGCGTAGTGGCCCGCCTCGTGGAAGGGCAGCAGCACCAGGTGCAGGAACGGGCTTCCGATCTCGCCTTCGCGGATGCTGTTGGCCTTGAAGATGAAGACGCTCCAGAGCGCGAACACGGCGAGTGTCGCGGCTCGCGCGATCCAGTTCGAGCGCGAGACGTGCTCGGGAACGTGGAGCAGCAGATCCTTCATGCCGCCATCATTCGGCGAACATCGTCTCCGGCGGCTCCACCGGCGCCACGTCCAGGCCCACGGCGATGCGCTCGTTGTCGCTGCGGATCGCGAGATAGGCCGCGGGCTCCTTGTCGCCCGGGTTGCGCTCCTGGTGCGGCACGAACGGGTGGAAGTACACGAAGTCGCCCACGCCCACTTCGGCCGAGTATTCAAGCCGGTCGCCCCAGCGCACTTCGAGGCGCCCCGAGGTGATGTAGATCGCGACTTCGTGGCGGCCGTGGTGGTGCGCGCCCGTGGCCGCGCCCGGCGCCATCTTCACGGTCCCGATCCAGGTCTTCGATCCGCCCACGCCGGTGAAGTCGGCCGCGGTGGCGCGTCCGCCCGAGCGGAGCATCGCCTGCTCGAGGCTCGAGCCCCGCACGACCTTCACAGCGGCCTTCCAGTTCCCCATGGCCTATTATTTCCCGCCCCGGCGCCCATGACAAATGTAGGCGCGGGTGAGTGATGGTTCACAGCGCGGGATGCGCCGCCCGTGCGAAAGTGGGCCATGACACTCACATCGAACGACCACGATTTCCGTCTCGCTCCGCCCTGGTCCCCGGGCCCGCGCGCGAGCGCCGCGATGCTCCTGCTCCTGCTGCCCGGAGTCCTCATGCTCGAGTGGCTCTCGGGGCAGGGCTTCTCGCTCGCCGTCTTCTATCTCTGTCCCATCGCGCTGGGCGCGTGGACGTTCGGGCGCAACACGGGCCTGGGCCTCGCGATGCTCTCGGCGGCCTATTCGGCGTTCGTCGCGTTCAACACGCGGGCGCCGGGCGATCCCCTGCTCGAGGTCTACCTGCAATCGGGATCGACGCTCGCGATCTTCGCGATCTTCGCTTTCGTGATCGCGCACCACAGGCGCTTCATCGACGTGATGGTGGCGCACGGCCGCATCGATGCCGAATCCGGGGCGCTTTCCCGCCGCGAGTTCGACAACGTCCTGCGCGTGGAATCGGCGCGCGCGGCCCGCTTCAAGCGCCCCTTCGCGCTCGCGTTGGTGGAGCTCGTGGGCACGAAGCATGAGAAGGTCACCGCGCGGCGCCTGGAATCCATCACGGCGATGGTGCGCCAGCACACGCACGAGTCCGACTCGTTCGGGCGCCTCGCCGACGGGCGGCTCGCGCTGCTCCTCGTGGAGCGCCCGGCGGCCGATGCGAATTCGATCGTCTCGCGTATCGCCACGCTCCTGCGCCAGCGCTTCGACGGGAAGCTCGAGGTGCGCGTGGGCGTGGTGAGCTACATGGGGCGCGGTCCCGTGAGCCCCAACAAGCTCATGCACGCGGCCAACGACCAGCTGCGCGGCGGCAGCGCCGCCTCGAAGGGCGGCCTGGTCGAGGCGGTCGTCCTCTAGGGGTTGTAGCCCTTGCCTTGGGGGTCGAAGCGCGCGCCCCTGCGGTAGTTGTCGCTGTCGGAGCGGGCGCTCTTCCTCGCGAGCTCGTCGGCCTGCGCGAAAGGCATCGGCTGCTTGGCCGTGGAGATCTCGAGCCGGTGCGTGGCCTCGTCCACCTTCACGGCGTACCTGCCCATGTTGTAGAGCACGTACATCGCGTAGAGGTTGTCGTAGTCCTTGTACTGGCCTTCCTCCTTGCGGAAGTCCATCGAGAGCACCGACGGGAAGCGGTTGGGCAGGTCCTTGAACGCGACGGGCGGGTCGTCGTGCGGATCCGCGTACGTCGAGCCCGGATACTTCTGGTAGAGCACGGCATCCATCCGGTAGCCGCGCGCGTTCCATTCCTTCAGCAGCTTCAACGCCATCTCCGTGGGCAGGTTCGAGTTCAGCGCCGCCACGATGCGCGTGGCGCCCACGAGCGGCTGCTTCACCTCGAGGTCCTTGTAGCCCGCGCCATACTTGAATGCCGAGCCCACGGTCTTCGCGCAATTCAGGCGCAGGTAGTCGTACACGATGTCACCGCGGTGGTACTCGGTGTTGGACGCGTGCCGGTGGAAATCCTCGTTCATCTTCGTGAAGTACGCGGCGATCGCGTCCTTCTCCGCCCTGGGCACGCCATAGACGCGCACGCCGATCACGGAGCGCTTGTAGATTTCGCCGAAGTCGAGGCCGAAGGCGGCCGTGTCGCCGAGGGAGGATCTCGTGCGGAAGAGGTATTCGGTCTTCGGGATGCGCGCCATGAGGTCCTCGGTCCAGAAGCCCGTGGCGTGTTTCTCGGAGCGGTCGGCGTAGAAGTTGGCCGAGTAGACGAGGTCGTCGCCGGGCGCGCCGTCGCGGATGGCGAGCGCGAGGTGCCCGGCGGAGCCGCCCTTGGACGTGCCGAAGCTCACGAGCAGCTCCAGGTCGTACGGGTCCTGGCGCAGCAGCTGCGCGATCTCGTCGATGTTCGGGGGCTCCGGCCCGCCTTTCGTGCCGAAGTCGGCGCACTGCGCCGCGCCGGCGAATGCCAGCGCGGCGAGCGCGGATGCTACGCGGCGCACCCGGCTACTTGCCGATGGCCTTGTACGAGAACTTCTGGCCGCCGATGCTCGCTTCGTACATCAGCCCGCCCTTGGCGATGGTGAAGGTCGCCATGCCCTTGTAGTACTTGCCGACGGTCTTCGCGTCCTTCTTGCCGCCGCTCGCGCCCGCCGACGAGCCCGTGGTGCTGGCGCTCGCGTTGGCCGCGGCCGTGATCGCGACGGCTCCGGCGTCGGCGGAGAACTCGAAGTTGCCGCCGGTGAACTCGCGGAACGCGCGCTCGTCTTCGAAGAAGATCATCTCGCTGTAGGCCTGGCCGCCCAGCTGCAGCCCGACCGTGACCTGCGTCATCGAGGTGTCTCCGACGTACTTGCCCTTCTCGTAGACGCGCCCCTTGCCGTACGCGCCGCCAACGCCCACGCCGCCCTTGCCGATCGTCGGGAAGACCGCGTAGCCGAATGCGTTGTGGTAGAACGCGGCGCTCTCGCCGGCGTTCTTGAAGAGGTTCACGGTGTCGCTGTATTCGTCGGCGCGCGCGGAAACCGAGAATGCGAGAAGCGCGGCCGTGAGGATGGAAACGTTGCGGGCGTTCATTGATTCCTCCGCTTCCTGTTGTTGGGATGCATTCGTGGGACCTTCGATGCGGGCCACCGTTCCCGGCGGCCCACCTCGGAGCGAGGTTACCACGCCCGCCTGCTCGCCACCTGTCACCAATCGAAGACAAGCTGCTGCGGCTTGCCCTTGACCACCGTGGCCTGCTTCGTGAGCGTCTTGCCGTCGTAGATGGCGTGCACCGTGTACTTGCCCGCGGGCAGGTCCGCCAACAGGTACGGCCCGTCGGAGATCGTGTCCAGGGCGGTCTTGCCCTTGTGGTCCTTCACGGTGACGGCCACCGCCGCGAGGTATTCGTCGTGGGGCTTGGCCTTCTCGACGAACTCCATCGACAGCGGATACTGCGACTCGGCGTGCTTCATCGCGAGCGCCTCGTCGTGGCCGATGCCTCCGGTGAGGAAGGACACCGAGCCCTGCGTCTTCACGTCGGGCAGCGCCGTGTCCACGGCCGCCCATGCGATGCCGGCGAAGGCGCTCGCCGCGGCGAGCGCGATCGCGAGCCTGCGTTGCATCTGTGCCATTGCAATGCTCCTCGAGATCGAGATTGGCTCCCTTAGCCCAGTTCGATCGGCACGAATATCTTCGCGTCGCCGTGCTTCACGAGCAGGGCGATGTGCTTGCCGGCCTTCTTGGCGAGCGCGCGCAGCTGCTCGGCGCTCGTGACCGGCGTGTTGTTCACCGAAAGGACGATGTCTCCCGGCTCGATGCCCGCGTCTGCCGCGGGGCCGCTCGATGCATCGACGATCAATCCGCCGGACACGCCGGCCTGCTCGCGCTCGTCGGGCGTGAGCGGGCGCACCGCGAGGCCCAGCCGCCCTTCGTGCGCGGCGGAGCCGTCGGCCGACGCGACCTTCTCGGTCTTGAAGGTGCCGATCGTCGCGGTGACCTCCTGCGCGGAGCCCTTGCGGATGATCTCCATGTTCACCTTGGTGCCGGGCTTTATTTCCGCGATGCGCACCGGCAGGTCCTTCGAGTGCACCACCGCCACGCCGTCGAGCTTGGTGATCACATCGCCCACCTCGAGGCCCGCCTTGGCCGCGGGGCTGTCGGGATCCACGTAGCTCACGAGCGCGCCCTCGGGGCGCTTCAGCCCGAACGACTCGGCGAGCGACTGGTTCACGTCCTGGATGGTGACGCCGAGGCGCCCCCGGGTGACGTGCCCGGTCTGCAGGATCTCCGTCTCCACGTGGGCGGCGACGTTGATGGGGATCGCGAACGACAGGCCCTGGAAGCCGCCGTTGCGCGAGTAGATCTGCGAGTTGATGCCGATCACTTCGCCCCTCAGGTTGAAGAGGGGCCCGCCGGAGTTGCCGGGATTGACCGCCGCGTCGGTCTGCAGGAACGGCACGTAGCTGTCGTTGCCGAGCGAGCGCGCCTTGGCGCTCACGATGCCGGCGGTGACGGAGTTGTCGAACCCGTACGGCGAGCCGATCGCCACGACCCATTCGCCCACCTTCACCTTCGACGAGTCGCCGAGCCTCACGGTGGGAAGGTCCTTCGCGTTGATCTTGAGCACCGCGACGTCCGAGGCCTCGTCCTTGCCGATCACCTTGGCGCGGAACTCGCGGTTGTCGGTGAGGCGCACCGTCACCTCCTTCGCGTCGTCCACCACGTGGTTGTTGGTGAGGATCACGCCGTCGGAGCTCACGATGAATCCCGAGCCCACGCCGCGGATCGCTCCCGAGGGCGGCGCCTTGGGCATCGGGAAGCTGCGGAAGAACTGCCAGAACGGATCGTTCGGGCTCAGCTGCGGGAATTGCTGCTCGCTGTCGCCGCTCACCTTCACGCTGCCGCTCACGCTGATGTTCACCACGGCCGAGCCGTAGCGGTCCACGAGCGCTGTGAAATCCGGCAGGCCGGTCACGAGCGGCGCCGCCTGCGTCACCGCCGGCGCCGGCGCGCTTTCGGCGCGCGCGTGGGTGAAGAAGAAGGTGGAAAGGGCGCTGCATCCGATGGCGAGGCCCGTGAAGAGCCCGACCGCGGCGAGCGCGCGCACGATGGGTTTGGTATTCAGTGTCACTGTCGTCGTCTCCTGTGGTTGCTTCATTTCGCCTGGTTGCCTTTTCATTTGAGCGCGTCGCGCGCGTCATACGCGCGGTCGAGCCGCCGCCGCGCGGCGGCCACGCGGGCCTCGAGCACCTTCAGCCGCTCGAAGTAGGCCTGCGTGAGCCGCGCCCCGCCGGTCGCGTTCTGGATCCACTCGTCGGCGCGCGGCTCGCGGCCGGAGTCGAGCGTGGATTCCTCGATGGTGAGCTTCTCGGCCGCGTCGCGGATCTCGGTGTCGGCATCGCGCCACGCCTGCTCGCGGCGGGCGAACGCGTCGTCGAGCGCGAGGTCGCGCCCGGCGGCCTGCTCGCGCAGCCTGAGCGCGGCGCGCCGCTCCTCGGGCGAAAGCGTCTGCACATCCACGACCGAGTTGCGGGCGCCGGGGATCGGCGCCTGCGAATAGGTGACCGATCCGTCCTTGCCGACGGACTTGTAGATCTCGTCCGCGAGAAGGGCCGGCGATGCGGCGACGAGGATCCATCCCGCGGCGAGAGCGGCTGTGTGTGCGGCTCTCATGCACCAACTGACCGGGGATGCCGCAAAATGTTCCCGTGACCCGCCGATCCCTCCTCGCCGCCGGCCGCTTCCTCGCCCTTCTCGCGGCGACGGGGGCCTGCCTCGCGGCCGGGGAGCCCGCTCCGGTCCCTTCGTTCGAGGAGCTGGAGGCGCTCGGGGCCCGCGTGGGCGAGGTACGAATCGACACGCAGAACATCTTCGACCTCACCGACCCGCGCGAGGACAACTCCTTCTACCGGGCCGTGAACTTCCTGCACCTCACGACCCGGACCACGGTGATCGCGCGCCAGCTCCTCTTCCGGCAGGGCGACCGGCTCTCGGCAAGGCTCATCGACGAGTCCGAGCGCATCCTGCGGCAGAACAAGTACATCTACGACGTGGACATCCGTCCCACGGCCTGGCACGACGGCGTCGCGGACATCGAGATCACCACGCGCGACACGTGGACGCTCGATGTCGTGGTCACCTTCTCGCACTCCGGCGGCGCCAACAACAGCCGCTACGGCCTCACCGAGTACAACCTCCTCGGCACGGGCGCGACGCTCGGCGCGTTCCAGACGAGCACGCCCGATCGCCACGGCCACACGTTCGAGTTCACCTATCCGCAGGCCTTCGACCACTGGACGCAGCTCTCCTACGTGGAGGGCCGCTTCAACGACGGCAGCAGCCAGGCCGCCGCCATCACGCGCCCGTTCTATGCGCTCGACACGCGCTGGGCGGCGGCGGCCAACGGGCTGCGCTTCAATCGCATCGACTCGGTCTACAACACGGGCGAGACGGTGAGCCAGTTCCGCCATCGCGAGGACGGGGCGCAGGCCTGGGGCGGATGGTCGCGGGGACTCATCGACGGATGGGCGCAGCGCTTCTCGGCGGGCTTCACGACGCAGGACGACAAGTACGCCGCCGTGCCCGGCGAGGCCGCGCCGGATCCGTTTCCCGTGGACCACGAGCTGCGCGGCCCATTCCTTCAATATGAGCTGGTCCAGGACCGCTACGCCAAGATGCGCAACCACGACCAGATCGGGCGCACGGAGGTGGTGCAACTGGGCACCGACCTTACGGCGCAGCTGACACAGTCCTCGCGCGCGTGGGGCGCGACGAGCGACGCGTGGCTCTACGCGGTGAACTGGAGCGATGCGTACACGATGCCGTGGGAGCACGACCTCTTCGCCACCGCCGTGGCCGAGCGCTATCTCGCGAGCACGGGCGAGCCGCTCTCGCACCAGGGATTCACGCTGCGCTACTACTGGCCGCAAGGCGCGCACACCGCGTTCTAC
>DATJVS010000157.1:0-3300 GCA_035501715.1 Usitatibacter sp. | reverse complement strand
TAGATGAACAGGATCACGAAGAGCGCCGCCATGTTGGTGCGCGAGAGCGGCACCACCACATCGACGAAGAACCGCATCGGCCCGGCCCCGTCCATGCGCGAGGCCTCGGTGAGCTCGTCGGGAATGGTGAGGAAGAACTGGCGGAAGAGGAACGTCGCCGTGGCCGAGGCGATGAGCGGCAGGACGAGCCCCGGGTAGGTATCGATCATGTGCAGCTCCGACACCACCTTGTAAGTCGGGAAGATGCGCACTTCCACGGGCAGCATCAGCGTGATGAAGATGAGCCAGAAGAAGAACATCCGCAGCGGGAAGCGGAAGTACACGATCGCGAAGGCCGACAGCAGCGAAATGGAGATCTTGCCGATGGAGATGCAGAGCGCCACGACGAGGCTGTTGAACAGCATGCGGCCCACGGGCGCGGTGCTGGCGCCCTCGACGCCGTGCACGAGCACCGTGCGGTAATTGTCGAGCAGGTGCCCGCCGGGCAGCAGCGGCAGCGGCACCGCGAGCATGCGCTCCGCGGTATGCGTGGAGCCCACGAAGGCGATCCAGAGGGGAAAGGCCAGCGTGGCCACTCCCAGGGCCAGCATGACGTGGCAGAAGATCCGCAATCCGGGCCGGTGCTCGATCATGCGTATTGCACCCGGCGCTCGATGTAGCGGAACTGCACCACCGTGAGCGCCATGACGATCGCCATGAGGACCACCGACTGCGCGGCCGATCCGCCCAGGTCGCCCGCCTCGAAGCCGTCGTGATAGACCTTGTACACGAGGATCTCGGTGGCGCGCACCGGGCCGCCCTTCGTGGACGCGTCGACGACGCCGAAGGTCTCGAAGAACGCCTGCACGATGTTCACGACGAGCAGGAAGAAGGTCGTGGGCGACAGCAGCGGGAAGATGATCGTGGCGAAGCGCCGTATCGGGCCCGCGCCGTCGATCGCCGCGCCCTCGAGCAGCGACTTCGGGATCGCCTGCATCCCGGCGAGGAAGAAGAGGAAGTTGTACGAGATCTGCTTCCAGGCCGACGCGATCACGATGAGCGCCATGGCCTGCCCGGGATTGAGCAGGTGGTTCCACTCGTAGCCGAACCATCGATGCATCGCGTAGGTGAGCAGGCCGATGGAGGGATTGAAGACGAACGACCAGAGGACCGCGGCGATCGCCGGCGCGACCGCGTAGGGCCAGATGAGCAGCGTCTCGTAGGCGCGCGCGCCGCGCACGATGTAGTCGCAGCACGCGGCGAGCAGGAGCGAGATGACGAGCGCCGACGACGTCATCAGGAGGCTGAAGACCGCCGTGACCTTGAACGACTCGCGGTAGAGCGGATCGGCGAAGAGCTCGCGGAAATTGGTGAGGCCGGCGAACTGCACGTGGATGCCGAAGGCATCCTGGATCAGCAGCGATTGCCAGAGCGCCTGCGACGCCGGCCAGATGAAGAAGACGAGTGTGATCGCGAGCTGGGGGGCAACCAGCGCGTAAGGCAGCCAGCCCGGCGGGAAGCGTACGCGCTTCTCGCCGGCCTGGGGTCGCGCCTTGGCCGCGTCCTTGCCCGGCACCCTAGGTGCCCTTGTTGGCGCGCTCGAACTTGCGAAGCTCCGCGTTGCCGCGCTCGACCGCCGCGTCCAGGGCCTGCTTCGCGGTCTTCTTCCCGGACCACACGGCTTCGAGCTCCTCGTCGTTGATGGTGCGGATCTGCACGTAGTTGCCCAGGCGCAGTCCCTTGGACATCTTCGTCGGGTTCTTCAGCAGCAGTTGCTCGATGGCGATGTCCGTGCCCGGGTTCTTCTCGTAGTACCCCTGGCTCTTCGTGAGCTCATAGGCGGCCTTCGTGATGGGCACGTAGCCCGTGCTCTGGTGCCACTCGGCCTGGACCTCGGGTTTCGACAGGTAGGTGAAGAACTTCGCGACCCCTTTGTACTCCTCGGGCGTCTTGCCTTCGAACACCCAGAGGCTCGCGCCCCCGATGATCGTGTTCTGGGGCGCGCCCTTCACGTCCTCGTGGTAGGGCAGGTACGAGATCGAGAAGTCGAACTTCGCGTTGCGCTTGATGTTCGCGTAGGCGGCCGAGGAGCTGGTGAGCATGGCGCATTCGCCGCTGTAGAACTTGGCCTCCGGCTCCGTGGTGCGGCCCGCGTAGCTGAATCGGCCGTCCTTGGCCCAGGCGCCCAGCATGGCGATGTGCTTCACCAGCATCGGGTTGTTGTAGGTGAGGCGCGCCTCCATGCCGCCGAAGCCGTTCTCCTGCGTGGCGAACTGCACGTTGTGCCAGGCGCTCATGCTCTCGAGCTGCACCCAGGATTGCCACGCCGTCGTGAACGCGCAGGGCGTGGCGCCCGTGGCCTTGATCTTCGCGGCGGCATCGCCCACCTCCTTCCACGTCCGGGGCGGCTTCGACGGATCGAGGCCCGCCTTGGCGAAGGCGTCCTTGTTGTAGTAGAAGACCGTGGTCGAGCTGTTGAAGGGCATCGACAGCATGCGGCCCTTGGTGTCCGTGTAGTAGCTCGCGACCGCTGGCATGTAGCCGGACGGATCGAAGGGCTCGCCGGCCTGCTGCATGACCTCGTACACCGGCTTCACCACGCCCTTGGCGGCCATCATGGTCGCCGTGCCCACTTCGAACACCTGCAGGATATGCGGGGCCTGCTTCGCCCGCGCGGCGGCGACGGCCGCCGACATGGACTCCGCGTAGCCTCCCTTGTACACGGGCACGACCTTGTAGTCGGATTGCGAGGCGTTGAAACCGTTGGCGATCTCGTTCACGCGCGTGTCGAGCGCGCCGGTCATGGAATGCCACCACTGGATCTCGGTAACCGCGAACGTGGGGGTCGCGACGAGTGCGGCTGCCAACGCCGCGGCACGGATGGTAGTTGAGCGCATATGGGGCCTCCTTCGGATTGCCTCTCATTGCATCGTGGGTGATCCCACAACGCTATTCCCGCGACGCCGAGGGGCCCTTGCGCCGAATCAAACTCCGGTGGCTTGCGCCATCATGTCGCGCCATCGGCGGTAGCGCGCGGCGAGCCCGGGATCGGGCGCGGAGGCGAAGAGGTCCTCGTGGGCCGCGTTGTTCCATTGCGCCGGCCGCCCCGACGCGAGGTAGGCGATGCCACGCGCGCTCGCTTCGGGATCGTCGCGCCGGTGCACCGGGACGCCGGCGAGCGACGCGAGCTTCGCGCACAGGGCATCGATGCGCGAAACGCCCCCGCTCACCCGGATGAGCGCCGCCGGCGGCACGTACCGGCCCATGTGCTCGGCATTGGCGTGCAGCAGGAAGGCGATGCTTTCGACGACGGCGACGGCC
>DATJVS010000156.1:0-12842 GCA_035501715.1 Usitatibacter sp. | reverse complement strand
TTGATCTTCCCGATGGCGAGCGTGGGATTGAGCCCCTTCGGGCACACGTCCACGCAGTTCATGATCGTGTGGCAGCGGAACAGGCGATACGGATCCTCGAGGTCGTCCAGGCGCTCGTTGGTGGCCGTGTCGCGGCTGTCGGCGATGAAGCGATAGGCCTGCAACAGGCCCGCGGGGCCCACGAACTTGTCGGGGTTCCACCAGAAGCTGGGGCACGAGGTGGAGCAGCAGGCGCAGAGGATGCACTCGTAGACGCCGTTGAGCTCCTCGCGCTCCTGGGGCGATTGCAGCCGCTCCTTCTCCGGCGCGGGCTCGTCGTTGATCACGTAGGGCTTCACCGAGTGGTACTGGGCGAAGAACTGCGTCATGTCCACGATGAGGTCGCGGACGATCGGAAGCCCCGGCAGCGGCTTGATCACGACGGGCTCGGCCACGTCCGTGAGCTTCGTGATGCACGCGAGGCCGTTCTTGCCGTTGATGTTCATCGCGTCGGACCCGCAAACGCCCTCGCGGCAGGAGCGGCGAAGCGAGAGCGTGTCGTCCATCGTCTTGATGCGGACCAGGGCGTCGAGCAGCATGCGGTCCGAGGGACCCAGCTGCACGTCGTAGTCCTGCATGTAGGGACGGGCGTCCTTGTCGGGATCGTATCTCTGGATGCGGAATTTCATGATCAGTAGACCCGCGCTTTCGGAACGAAGGTATCGACGGTGAGGGGCTTCAGGTGCACCGGCTTGTACTCGAGCCGGTCGCCTTCGCGGTACCAGAGCGTGTGCTTCAACCAGTTCACGTCGTCGCGCTTGTGGTGGTCGGCGCGGTCGTGGGCGCCGCGGCTTTCCTCGCGCGCGGCCGCGCTCACCATGGTCGAGCGCGCCACCTCGACCAGGTTGTCGAGCTCGAGCGCCTCGATCCTCGCGGTGTTGAACACCTTCGACTTATCCTTGATCTGCGTGCGCTTCGCGCGCTCGCTCACGGCCTTGATCTTGTCGACGCCCTGCGCGAGGAGGTCCGGGAAGCGGAAGACGCCGCAGTGCAGCTGCATCGTGCGCTGCAGCTCGCTGCGCACGTCGTTCACCTCTTCGCCCCCCGACTGCGAATCGAGGCGCGCGATGCGGGAGCGCGAAAGCCCGTCGGCATCCTTCGGCAGCTCCCGGTGGGCCTTGCCCTCGCCCTTCACGAACTCGATGATCGACATCGCCGAGCTCTTGCCCATCACCAGCAGGTCCGTGAGCGAGTTGGTGCCGAGGCGGTTGGCGCCGTGGATCGAGGCGCAGCCGCACTCGCCCGCCGCATAGAAGCCCGGCACGACGGACTCCGGATCGCCGCCCCGGGGCACGATCACCTGGCCGTGATAGTTCGTGGGAATGCCGCCCATCTGGTAGTGCACCGTGGGCACCACGGGAATGGGGTCCTTCACGGGGTCGACGTTCGCGAACTTCATCGCGATCTCGCGGATGCCCGGCAGGCGCTTCTCGATTGTCTCGTGGCCCAGGTGGTCGAGCTTGAGCAGCACGTACTCGCCGTGCTCGCCCAGTCCCCGCCCTTCCTTGATCTCGGTGGCCATGGCGCGCGACACCACGTCGCGCGAGGCAAGGTCCTTCATCGTGGGCGCGTAGCGCTCCATGAAGCGCTCGCCGTTCTTGTTGAGAAGGTAGCCGCCTTCGCCGCGCACGCCCTCGGTGATGAGCACGCCCGCGCCCGCCACGCCCGTCGGGTGGAATTGCCAGAACTCCATGTCCTCGAGCGGGATGCCCGCGCGCGCCGCCATGCCCAGGCCGTCGCCCGTGTTGATGAACGCGTTGGTGGAGGAGTGGAAGATGCGTCCCGCGCCGCCCGTGGCGAAGAGCACGGCCTTCGCCTGGAAGATCGCGATCTCGCCCGTCTCCATCTCGAGCGCGGTCACGCCGACCACGGCACCCTCGGCATCGCGCACGAGGTCGAGCGCCATCCATTCGACGAAGAACTGCGTCTTCGCGTGGACGTTGCGCTGGTAGAGCGTGTGCAGCATCGCATGCCCGGTGCGGTCCGCCGCGCACGAGCTCCTCTGCACGGGCTTCTCGCCGAAATTGGCCGAGTGGCCGCCGAACGGCCGCTGGTAGATGGTGCCGTTGTCGTTGCGGTCGAAGGGCATCCCGTAGTGCTCGAGCTCGATCACGACCTCGGGCGCCATGCGGCACATGAACTCGATCGCGTCCTGGTCGCCCAGGTAGTCGGAGCCCTTGATCGTGTCGTACATGTGCCAGAGCCAATGGTCCTCGCCCATGTTGCCGAGTGCCGCGCCGATGCCGCCCTGCGCCGCGACCGTGTGCGAGCGCGTCGGGAACACCTTCGAGAGGACCGCGACGCGAAGGCCGGCGTGCGCGAGCTCGAGCGCGCCGCGCATGCCCGCGCCGCCCGCGCCGACGATCACCGCATCGAACTTGCGAATGGGAGCGCTCATGTCATCGTCCCCACAGGATCGAGGCGGCCCAGATGAGGTAGAAGACGAGCATGAACCCCACCACGGATTGCGCCGCGAGCCTCACGCTCGTCGCCTTCAGGTAATCCATGAGGATGTCGCGCATCCCGACCCACGCGTGGTACAGGAGCGAGGCGAGGAAGAGCATCGTCGAAAGGCGCACCAGCGTGCCCGAGAACATCGCCTTCCACGCGGCATATCCGTGGGGAGCCTCGGTCACCAGCGCGAGGAACATCACGACGGTGAAAAGCGCCATCACGACGGCCGTGAGGCGCTGCAGCAGCCAGTCGCCGAGGCCGTAGTGGGCGCCGACGGGATTCTTGCGGTAGGCCTTCACCAGAGCCTCCATGCCACGAAGAGCGTGGCGAGCGCGCCCAGCACGAAGACCACGAGCGCCGAGGAGCGCGCGGGCGCCTTCTCGATGCCCCAGTGCAGGTCGAGCAGCAGGTAGCGGATGCCCGCGAAGAAGTGGTGCGCGTAGAGCCACACGGCGCCGAACGCGATCGCCTTCACCAGGGGCTGCGCGAACCACTCGTGCACGCGCGTGAAGCCCGCCTCCGATCCCAGCGCGAGGTACATGAAGCACAACAGCGTCGGCAGGATCGGGAAGAAGAGCAGCGCCCCGGAGATGCGATGGAAGATCGAGACGAGTCCGGGCGGCGGAAGGTGCGCGAGGTTCAGGTCGTAATACGGCCGGTAGTGCTTCGGCCGCGGCGTGCTGGCAGCGCTCATGTTCTTGTCCCCTCGGGAGCCACGAATATTAGCTCAGCTCGTTGTAATAGGAGAATCCGTCGGTGCGGCACAGGCCCCTGCGCCACTCCACCGGATCGTCGCCGTAGGTGTAGGCCACCCGATCGACGCACAGCAGCGGCGTGTGCACGGCCACCTTGAGGTGCGCCGCGGCGAATCCGTCGGCCGCGACCGCGCGCACCCGCTCCTCGGCGCGCACCATGCGCACTCCGAAGACCGTCTCGTAGAAGCTGTAGATGGAGCCCGCGAACTCCTCGAGCTCCGTGAGGGTGAGGCCCGGAAAGCGATTGGCGGCGAAGACGATGTCGTCCAGGATCATCGGCCGCCCGCCGAAGGACATCACGCGCTTGAATCCCATCACCGGCGCTCCGGGCTTCAGGCCGAGCGCGCGCGCCGCATCGCCCTGCGCCTTGCCGCGCTCGAGGTCGAAGAAGAGGTTCTTCGGTTGCGGCCTCTCGCCCGAATCGGGAATCACGCGAAGGAATCGATACTGGTAGTCGGGCTCGCTGTGCGAGGCGACGAAGGTGCCCTTGCCCTGGCGGCGCGTGAGGATGTTCTCCGAGGCGAGCTCGTCGATCGCCTTGCGCACCGTGCCCTGGCTCACGTGGAATCGCGATGCGAGCTCCATCTCGGAAGGAATCGCTTCGCCCGGCTTCCACTCGCCCGCGACCAGGCTCTGCGTGAGCAGGATCTTGATCTGCTCGTATAGTGGCCGGAAGGACGGCGCCTGAGCGGACTTGTTCATGCTGCCCGGCATAGTACCATAGCTTTTTCGCCATGTCTTATATAAGATATAACTTTAGCGTTCTCGGCGGACCTTCGGGTTTTCCTTACCGATCAGAGACTTGGCACCATGAATCCCTACTACCGACCCCGCCGGTCGATGCTCTACGTGCCGGGGTGCAATCCACGGTACATCAACAAGGCGCGCACGCTCCGGGTCGATTCCGTGATACTCGACCTGGGCGATCCGATCCTCGTCGAGAAGAAGGTCGAGTCGCGCCGTAACGTCGCCGACGCGATCCTCGCCGGCGGCTTCGGACGCCGCGAAGTCGTGGTGCGCGTGAACGACCTCGATTCGCCCTGGGGCCGCGACGACGTGCAGGCCATCGCGGGATCCGGCGCCGACGCGATCCTGTTTCCGAACATCGAGTCGAAGGACGACGTGATCGAGGCGCTCGCGGTGCTCGACGCCGCGGCAGGCCAGCACATGCCGATCATGCTCGCCATCGAGAGCCCGCTCGCGGTGCTGCGCGCCGTGGAGATCGCCTCGGCCTCCGAGCGCATCGCGTGCCTCGTGATCGCGACCTCGGACCTGCTGAACCAGCTGCATGGCCGGCGCACGCCCGATCGCATCGCCCTGCTCCACAGCCTCTCGCAGGTGCTGCTCGCGGGGCGCGCGTACGACCGCGCGGTGGTGGACGGCATCTCCACGGACCTGAAGGACATGCAGTCCTTCGAGCTCGCCTGCCGCCTGGGCCGCGACCTGGGCTTCGACGGCAAGAGCCTCGTGCATCCGTTCCAGCTGCCCTATTGCAACGACGCGTTCACGCCCAAGCCCCACGACATCGCCGCGGCCCTCGAGGTGATCGAGGCGCTCGAGCAGGCCAACCGCGACGGGCGCGGCAGCGTCGTCGTGAACGGCCGGCTCATCGAGGGCCACCACGTGAAGGCCGCGCGCCGGATGCTGGCGCTCTCCGACATGATCGAGAAGCTGGAGGCGGGGCGGTGAACTTCTTCGAGGATTTCGCCGTGGGGCGCCGCTTCCACCATGCGACGCCGCGCACCGTCACGCAGGGCGACGCCTCGCTCTACATCGCGCTTACCGGCGCGCGGGCAATCGCCCATTGCTCCGAGCCCGCCGCGCGGGCCCTGGGCCATCGCGCCATGCCGATCGACGACCTGCTCGTCTTCCACATCGCCTTCGGCAAGACCGTCCCCGACATCTCGTACAACGCGGTGGCGAATCTCGGCTACGCGGACCTGCGGTTCCTCGCGCCGGTGTATGCGGGCGACACGATCTCGTGCGAGTCGGAAGTGATCGGCGTGCGCGCCAATTCGAACGGCAAGAGCGGCGTGGTCTACGTCCGGTCGCGCGCGTACAACCAGTTGCGCGTCGAGGTGCTCACGTGGGCGCGCTGGGTGATGGTCGCGAAACGCAAGCCCGGCGAAGGCGTGGATCCCGCGCCGGTCGTCCCCACGCTCCCCGGGCTCGTGGAGCCGTCGCGATTCGCCGTGCCCTCGTTCCTGAATCCCGCGGCGCTCGATGCGCGCGACTCGGGCGGCGCGCGCCTCTGGGACGACTACGACGTGGGCGAGGTGATCGACCATCCCGGCGGCGCGACGCTGGAAGAGGCCGAGCACATGGCGGCCACGCGCCTTTACCAGAACACCGCGCGCCTCCACTTCGACGCGTTCCGCGCGAGATCGAACCAGTTCGGCAAGCGCCTCATCTACGGCGGACATGCGATCTCGCTTTGCCGTTCGCTCTCGCATGACGGCCTCGAGAACGCCTTCGCCATCGCGGCGATCCACGGCGGCACCCATGCCAATCCGCTCTTCGCGGGCGACACGCTCTACTGCCGCCATGTGGTGCTCGCACGCGACGCGATCCCGGGCCGCGGCGACGTCGGGGCGCTTCGCCTGCGGATGCTGGGCGCGAAGAACGTCGAGCTCTCGCAATTGCCCGCGGTCGCGCCCGGCCAGAAGCACGACGCGGTGGTGCTCGACCTCGACTATTCGGTGCTCATTCCGAGGCGCCAAAACCCCTAGAATAGCCGTCTGCCCGGACCCTTCCCCCATGCCCGCCAAAGCCGACGCAACACATCCCCGGGACGCCCTGTTCTCCGGCGAGAAGCCCTTCCCGGTGGTTCCCGCCTGCGAGCACTTCGCCGGCAGCGAGAAGCTGATCGGCAAGGCGCTCGAGCTCCAGTCGAAGATGGGCCGCGTCTTCGACATCACGTGCGACTGCGAGGACGGCGCGGAAGCGGGCAAGGAAAAAGAGCACGCCGAGATGATCGTGGACGTGCTCGGCTCGCCGAAGAACGCCCACCACATGGCCGGCGCGCGCATCCACGACTACACGCATGCCCATTGGAGGAAGGACGTGGACATCCTCGTGGGCGGCGCGGGCGCGGTGCTCGCGTACCTCACGCTGCCCAAGTCCACGTCCACCGCGCAGGTGGCGGAGATGATCGGATACATCCGCGAGGTGTCGGCGCGGAAGAAGCTCTCGCGCGAGATTCCCGTGCATGTCCTGGTCGAGACCCACGGCGCGCTGCACGACGCGTGGGACATCGCGCAGCTGGCCGGCGTGCAGGTGCTCGACTTCGGCCTCATGGACTTCGTGAGCGGCCACCATGGCGCGGTGAATTCCTCCAACATGCGCTCGCCGGGGCAGTTCGAGCACCCGCTCATCGTGCGGGCCAAGACGGAGATCGTGGCCGCCGCCCTCGCCCACGGCGTGGTGCCCGCGCACAACGTCTCGCTCGACCTCAGGAATTCGTACAACGTCTTCCGCGACGCGTGGCGCGCGCGCAACGACTTCGGGTTCCTGCGCATGTGGAGCATCCATCCGTCGCAGATCCAGCCCATCGTGGACGCGATGAAGCCCGACCTCGCCGAGGTGGCCGACGCTTCCGAGATCCTGCTCGCCGCGCAGCGCGCCCATTGGGGCCCGATCCAGTACGCGGGCGAGCTGCACGACCGCGCCACCTACCGGTACTTCTGGGAGATCCTGCAGAAGGCGAAGGTCACCGGCGTCGCTCTCCCCGAAGACGCCGCTGCTGCTTTCTTTTGACCCACTACGGCCGGGAACACGGAGATCACAGAGGACCACGGAGTACACGGAGAAATGCAATGCTGAATATTCGCCTACATTCGCACTCGCGCGGTTCAACGTCATTCATATTCCGCGTCCTCTGTGGATCTCCGTGTTCTCCGTGTTCCCGGCTTTGACGAAAGCGAAGCGTAAGAAATGACCCCTGGAAAGAAATTCCGATTGGCCCTGCAGAAGGAAAAGCCGCTGCAGGTCGTGGGCGCCATCAACGCCTATCACGCGATCCTCGCCAAGGCGAGCGGCTACAACGCGATCTACATCTCGGGAGGCGGCGTGGCCGCGGGCTCGCTCGGCGTGCCCGATCTCGGCATCTCGAGCCTCGACGACGTTCTCACCGACGTGCGCCGCATCACGGACGCCTGCGACCTTCCCCTCATGGTGGACGTGGACACGGGCTTCGGCGCGAGCGCGTTCAACGTCGCGCGCACCGTGAAGTCGATGATCAAGTTCGGCGCCGCGGCCATCCACATCGAAGACCAGGTAGGCGCCAAGCGCTGCGGCCACCGCCCCGGCAAGGAGCTCGTGTCGAAGGACGAGATGGTCGATCGCGTGAAGGCGGCCGTGGACGCGAAGACCGATCCGGACTTCTTCGTGATCGCGCGCACCGACGCGCTGGCGAGCGAGGGCTTCGATGCGATGCTCGATCGCGCCCGCGCGTGCGTGGAGGCCGGAGCCGACGGCATCTTCCCCGAGGCGATCACGGACCTCGACATGTACGCGAAAGTCTGCGGCGCGCTGAAAGTCCCGGTGCTCGCGAACATCACGGAGTTCGGGAAGACCCCGCTTTTCACATTGGAGGAGCTGCGCAGCGCCGGAATCGCCATCGCGCTGTATCCGCTGTCGGCATTCCGCGCGGCCAACCTCGCGGCCCTTCACGTGTACGAGACCCTGCGCGCCGAAGGCACGCAAAAGGGCAGCGTGAAGGAAATGCAGACCCGCGACGACCTGTACAAGTACCTGGGCTACCACGAGTACGAGAAGAAGCTCGACGCCCTCTTTGCCAAATCCAAGTGAGAACACAATGACCGAAACCGCAGCCGCACCCGCCGCCACCGGGCCCAAGCCCAAGAAATCAGTCGCGCTCTCGGGCGTCACCGCCGGCAACACCGCCCTTTGCACCGTGGGGCGCACCGGCAACGACCTCCACTATCGCGGCTACGACATCCTCGACATCGCCGAGGCGACCGAGTTCGAGGAGATCGCATTCCTGCTCGTGCACGGGAAGCTCCCCAACACGGCCGAGCTCGCCGCCTACAAGCGCAAGCTCCGCGGCCTTCGCGGCATTCCCGCCGCGGTCCAGGGCGTGCTCGAATGCATCCCGGCCTCGACGCACCCGATGGACGTGCTGCGCACCGCGTGCTCGGCGCTGGGCTCGGTGCTGCCCGAGGGCGAGCACCACAAGCTCGCCGAATCGCGCGACATCGCCGACCGCCTCATGGCGTCCTTCGGCTCGATGCTGCTCTACTGGTACCACTACTCGCACTCGGGCAAGCGCATCGACGTGGAGACCGACGACGATTCAATCGGCGGCCACTTCCTCCACCTGCTGCACGGCAAGAAGCCCTCGGAGCTCTGGGTGCGCGCGATGCACACCTCCCTCAACCTCTACGCGGAACACGAGTTCAACGCATCGACCTTCACGGCGCGCGTGATCGCGGGGACGGGCTCGGACATGTACTCGGCCATCACCGGCGCCATCGGCGCGCTGAAAGGCCCCAAGCACGGCGGCGCCAACGAGTTCGCCTTCGACACCATCGGCCGCTACGACAACCCCGACGATGCGGAGAAGGACATCGTGAAGCGCGTGGCGGAAAAGCAGGTGATCATCGGCTTCGGCCACCCGGTGTACACGATCGCCGACCCGCGCAACCAGGTGATCAAGGCCGTGGCCAAGCGCCTCTCGGAAGACGCGAAGAACATGAAGCTCTTCGACATCTCCGCGCGCGTCGAGGAAGTGATGTGGCGCGAGAAGAAGATGTTCCCGAACCTCGACTGGTACAGCGCCACCTCGTACCACATGATGGGCGTGCCCACGGCGATGTTCACGCCGCTTTTCGTGATCTCGCGCACCAGCGGCTGGAGCGCGCACGTGATCGAGCAGCGCATCGACGGCAAGATCATCCGCCCTTCGGCCAACTACACCGGCCCCGAGAACCTCGAATTCGTTCCGCTCGCCAAGCGGAAATGACGACAGCCGGGAACACGGAGATCACGGAGGACCACGGAGCGCACGGAGAAAGGCAAGGGATGCCGGGTATGTGGCAATTTAAGGCGATTCGTGCCATTGACAATATCCCTATATTTCTTCGTGTCCTCCGTGGATCTCCGTGTCCTCCGTGTTCCCGGCTTTAACCCCCGATAGGAACCCGCAAAACGTGTCAGCACACATCAGCAACGTAAGGCCCGCCCCCGACCAGGTCCTGGTCGACATCGTCGACTACGTCGGGAAGTACAAGGTGAAGTCCGCCGAGGCGTACGAGACCGCCCGCTACTGCCTCATGGACACGCTGGGCTGCGGGTTCGAGGCCCTCGAGTATCCCGCGTGCACCAAGCTCATGGGACCGATCGTGAAGGGCACGATCGTCCCCAACGGCGCCAAGGTTCCCGGAACGCAGTTCCAGCTCGATCCGGTGCAGGCCGCCTTCAACATCGGCGCCATGATCCGCTGGCTCGACTTCAACGACACCTGGCTCGCCGCCGAGTGGGGCCACCCGTCGGACAACCTGGGCGGCATCCTCGCCGCGGCCGACTGGATCTCGCGCAACAACCTCGCCGCCGGGAAGAAGCCGCTCACCGTGCGCGACGTGCTCACGGGAATGATCAAGGCCCATGAGATCCAGGGCGTGATCGCGCTGGAGAACAGCTTCAACAAGGTGGGCCTCGACCACGTGCTGCTCGTGAAGGTCGCCTCCACCGCGGTGGTCGCCGGATTGCTCGGGCTCACGCGCGAGGAGACGATCAACGCCGTGTCGCTCGCCTGGGTCGACGGGCAGTCGCTTCGCACCTATCGCCACTCGCCCAACACGGGCTCGCGCAAGAGCTGGGCCGCGGGCGACGCCACATCGCGCGCCGTGCGCCTCGCGCTCATCGCGCAGACGGGCGAGATGGGCTATCCGTCGGTGCTGTCGGCCAAGACCTGGGGCTTCTACGACGTGCTCTTCAAGGGCAAGCAGTTCAAGTTCCAGCGACCGTACGGCAGCTACGTGATGGAGAACGTGCTCTTCAAGATCTCTTTCCCGGCGGAATTCCACTCGCAGACCGCGGTCGAAGCGGCCATGACGATCCATGGCGAGCTCGCGAAGCTCGGCAAGACGGCCGAGGACATCCGGAAGATCACCATCCGCACGCACGAGGCGTGCATCCGCATCATCGACAAGAAGGGCCCGCTCGACAATCCGGCCGACCGCGACCATTGCATCCAGTACATGGTGGCGGTGCCGATCCTTTTCGGCAGGCTCACCGCGGGCGACTACGAAGACGACGTCGCGAAGGACCCGCGCATCGACAAGCTTCGCGACAAGATCGTCTGCGTGGAGGACAAGCGCTTCACGAAGGACTACCACGATCCGGACAAGCGCTCGATCGCCAATGCGCTCACCGTCGAGTTCAGGGACGGCAAGAAGATGGCGGAGATCGTCGTCGAATACCCGATCGGGCACAAGCGCCGCCGCAAGGAAGGCATGCCGGTCCTCGTGGAGAAGTTCAAGACCAACCTCGCGCGCCGCTTCCCCGAGAAGCAGCGCGCCGCCATCCTCGCGCTGTGCATGGACTCGAAGCGACTCGAAGAGACGCCCGTGAACGAGTTCGTGGACCTGATGGCGATCTAGCCCAAGGAGTTCGCATGCGCCACGCCGCCCTCCTCGCCTTCGCCGCCCTCGCCGGGTGCGCAACCGTCACGAACTACCAGCTGACCGCGATGCCGCGCGACAGCGGCAAGCTCTACAGCGGCACCGCCACGGACACCGGCGGCACCGAAGGGCCGATCTCGATCACAATCGAGAACAAGACCTACACGGGGACCTGGGTGCAGACTCGCCCGTCGACGACCTCCGGCTACGTGAGCGGCGGCTACGGCACGGGGCCGTATTGGCACGGCGGCGGGTGGTACGGCGGCGGGTTCGTCTCCATGGACAATCCGGCCGGCGGCGCCGCGAAGGCCTTGCTCACCGCGCCCGACGGCTCGGGCCTGCGCTGCGATTTCAAGAGCGGCCAGGGCGCCGGCGGCGGAGAATGCCGCGACGACAAGGGACAGACCTACGACGTGCAAGTCCGCGCGACCAGATAAACAACCGAGAGAACGATCATGGCTCACAACGCCTTCGGCACCTTCAAGACCTTCAAGACCTCCACCGGCAAGAGCGGGCAGTACTACTCCCTGCCGGCGCTCGCCGCGACCTTCCCGAACGTGAAGCGCCTGCCGGTGTCGATCCGCGTGGTGCTGGAATCGGTGCTGCGCAACGTCGACGGCAAGAAGGTGACCGAAGAGCACGTGAAGGAGCTCGCCGGCTGGACGCCCAGGGGCGCGCGCACCAACGAGATCCCCTTCGTGCTCGCGCGCATCCTGCTGCAGGATTTCACCGGCGTGCCGGTGCTCGCCGACCTCGCGGCGATGCGCTCCGTCGCGGCGAAGATGGGCAAGGATCCCAAGGTGATCGAGCCGCTCGCGCCCGTGGACCTCGTGGTGGACCACTCGGTGCAGATCGACCATTATGGCGCGCCGAACGTTCTCGACCTCAACATGAAGCTCGAGTTCTCGCGCAACCGCGAGCGCTACCAGTTCATGAAATGGGGCATGCAGGCGTTCGACACGTTCAAGGTCGTGCCGCCCGGCATCGGCATCGTGCACCAGGTGAACCTCGAGTACCTCGCGCGCGGCGTCTTCCAGAAGGACGGCGTGTACTACCCGGACACGCTCGTCGGCACCGACAGCCACACGACGATGGTGAACGGCCTGGGCGTGGTCGCCTGGGGCGTGGGCGGCATCGAGGCGGAAGCCGGCATGCTCGGCCAGCCCGTGTACTTCCTCACGCCGGACGTGGTGGGCGTGCACCTCAAGGGCAAGGCGCGCGAAGGCGTGACCGCCACCGACATCGTGCTCACCATCACCGAGATGCTGCGCAAGGCGAAGGTCGTGGGCAAGTTCGTCGAGTTCTTCGGCGAAGGCACGGAGTCGCTCGCCGTTCCCGACCGCGCCACCATCGCCAACATGGCGCCCGAATACGGCGCGACCATGGGCTTCTTCCCCGTGGACGCGAAGACGATCGAGTACTTCCGCGGCACGGGACGCAAGCCCGACGACGTGGCCGCCATCGAGGCGTACTACAAGGCGCAGGAGATGTTCGGCATCCCGAAGGCGGGCGACCTCGACTACAGCGACGTGCTGGAGATGGACCTCGCCACCGTGCGTCCCTCGGTGTCGGGACCGAAGCGCCCGCAGGACCGCATCGAGCTGGGCAAGTTGAAGTCGAAATTCACGGAGCTCTATTCCGCCGCGGTAGCGAACAACGGCTTCGGCAAGAAGGCCGACGACCTCGCCAGGCGCTTCAAGACGAAGGACGGCATCGACATCGGCTCCGGCGACGTGATGATCGCCGCCATCACGTCGTGCACGAACACGTCGAACCCGAGCGTGCTGATCGGCGCGGGCCTGCTCGCGAAGAAGGCGGTCGAGAAAGGCCTCACCGTGAAGCGGTCGGTCAAGACCTCGCTCGCACCCGGATCGCGCGTCGTGACCGAATACCTGAAGGCCGCGGGCCTCATGGAATCGCTCGAGAAGCTCGGTTTCTACCTCTCGGGCTA
>DATJVS010000155.1:0-12346 GCA_035501715.1 Usitatibacter sp. | reverse complement strand
CCGCACCGTAGCCGCCCATCATGCCCGGGCCCAAGCCGCCGTACGCCCCGCCCATCATTCCGCGGCCCATGCCGTATCCGCCGCCCGTGCCGTATCCGCCGCCGTATCCGGGCCCCATTCCGTACGACTGGGGCAACGCGGAAGCGCATGTCAACAACCCTGCGGCCATTGCCGCAGCGACTAGAGATTTCCTCATACAACCTCCTTCACAAGATCCATTTCCACCCTACGCCTGGGCCTGGGCGGCTGGGTTGCGCCGGATCAACCGTTTAGAATGTCGCCCATGTTCGACAAGATCCTGATCGCCAACCGTGGCGAGATTGCCTGCCGCGTGATCCGCACCTGCCGCCGGCTCGCGATCCGCACGGTAGCTGTCCACTCCTCGATCGATGCCCACGCGCCGCACGTGGAGCAGGCCGACGAGGCGTATCTCATCGGCGGGCCGCGCCCCGTCGAGTCGTACCTGCGCGGCGACCGGATCATCGAGGTCGCGAAGGCCTGCGGAGCGCAGGCGATCCATCCGGGCTACGGATTCCTCTCGGAGAACGAGCAGTTCGCGCGCGACGTGGAGGCCGCGGGGCTCGTCTTCATCGGGCCCACGCCCGGGGCCATCGAGAAGATGGGACTCAAGGACCGCGCCAAGGCGCTCATGGAAAAGGCCGGCGTGCCCGTGGTCCCCGGGTACCACGGCGAGAACCAGGATGCGAAGTTCCTGCGGGGCGAGGCGAAGAAGGTGGGCTTTCCGCTGCTCATCAAGGCGGTCGCGGGCGGCGGCGGCAAGGGCATGCGCCTGGTCACGAAAGACTCCGAGTTCGACGAGCAGCTCGCTTCGGCCCGGCGCGAAGCGAAGAACGCCTTCGGCGACGAGGCCGTCCTGCTCGAGCGCTTCGTCGAGGGGCCGCACCACATCGAGTTCCAGGTGTTCGGGGACACGCACGGCAACTACGTGCACCTCTTCGAGCGCGAATGCTCGATCCAGCGGCGCCACCAGAAGGTGCTCGAGGAGACGCCCTCGCCCTTCGTGGACGATGCGATGCGCGCGAAGATGGGAGAAGCGGCCGTGGCGGCGGCGCGCGCCATCGCCTATCGCGGCGCCGGGACGATCGAGTTCATCGCCGGCGCGGACCGCAGGTTCTATTTCATGGAGATGAACACGCGGCTGCAGGTCGAGCACCCGGTGACGGAGATGATCACCGGCGAGGACCTGGTCGAGTGGCAGCTGCGCGTGGCCTCCGGCGAGCCGCTTCCGCTGCGGCAATCGGAGATCACTTCGGGCGGCCACGCGATCGAGGTGCGCCTGTGCGCGGAGAATCCGGCGAACAACTTCCTTCCCGAGACCGGACGCATCGGCGTGCTGAGGTCTCCTCACGAGATCGACGAGGTGGTTCGCCTCGACACCGGCGTGCGCCAGGGCGACGAGGTGAGCGTCTTCTACGACCCGATGATCGCGAAGCTCGTGGTGTGGGGCAGCGACCGCGACGAGGCCGCGCGCCGCATGCAGGAATCGCTCGCGGCCACCGAGATCCTCGGCGTGAAGACCAACCTCGCGTTCCTCGAGCGCGTGGTGGCGCATCCGGCCTACCTCGCGGGCGACACCGACACGGGCTTCATCGAGCGCCACAAGGCCGATCTCATTCCTGCATCCGCGGAGGTGCCGGTCGAAGCGCTCGTGGCCGTCGCGGCGCGCGCGTTCCTCGACGAGCAGGCGGACATCGCCAGGCTCCCGCCCTCGCCGTGGAACGACACGCACGGGTGGCGCCTGAACCAGCCCGCGTCACGGCGCATGGAGCTTCGCGCATCCGACGGATTCGTCACGGCGCTGGCGGCGAACGCCCAGGCCGGCCACGCGATTGTCGAAGTGCGCGGCAAGCCTCATCGCGTATCGGTGGGCCCGCGCGATGGGGACCGCCTTCCCATCTCGCTCGACGGCGAGACTTATTTCGCGCACGTGGCGCGCCTCGGGAGCCGCTTCTCGGCGACCACGCCGCTCGGACGCTACGAGCTGGAACTGGTCGACCCCTTCCACTACGAGCCGGCCGACGCGCTACCCGATGCGCGACTCACCGCGCTCATGCCGGGCCGCGTCGTGAAGGTGCTGGCCGCGGCGGGCGACACGGTGAAGAAGGGCCAGTCGCTCATGATCCTCGAAGCGATGAAGATGGAGCACACCATCGTCTCGCCGCGCGAAGGCGTGATCGAGCGCGTCGCCTTCGCGGAGAACCAGCTCGTCCCCGCGGACGCGGTGCTCTTCGCGTTCCGGGAGTAGCCCTACTTCGGTTCCCTCGCCAGGGGCTTGCCGTCGAGCCACGCGAGCAGGTTCGCGACCACGCCGGGCCCGAACTTCCCGAAGACCGGATCGTTCACGAAACCCAGGTGGGGCGTGAGGACCACGTCGTCGCGCGAAACCAGGGGCGAGTCCGCCGCCAGGGGCTCGTCGTCGAAGACGTCGAGCGCCGCGATCGCGGGACGGCCCGCGTCGAGCGCGGCAATGAGCGAGGCCATGTCGATCAGCGCCGAGCGTGCCGTGTTCACGAGGATCGAATCGGCGCGCATCGCCGCCATGCGCTTTGCGTCGATGAGCTTGCGCGTTTCCGGCGATGGCACGAGGTGCAGGCTCACCACCTTGGACGTCGCGAGCAATTCCTCGAGCGTCACGGACTTCGCGCCGCCCGCCCCGGCGCGCTCGGCCGTCATGTGCGGGCTCCAGGTGACCACTTCCATGCCGAAGGCGAGGCCCACCTTGCCGACGCGCGCGCCGATGCCGCCGAATCCGACCAGGCCCAGGCGCTCGCCCGCGAGCACCGCGGGAAGCGGCCCCGCATCGCGCCAGCCGCCCTTTCGCACGAGCGAGGTGTAGGCCTCGAGCCGCTTGGCCGCGGCGAGGATCAATGCCCACGCGATCTCGGTGGTGCTCGCCTTCGATTCGCCCATCTCCGTGCAACCCACGGGAATGCCGCGCGCCCTCATGGCCTCCATGTCGAGCTGCGTGTTTCGCGCGCCCGTGAAGACGAAGCACTTCAGCTTCGGAAGCTTCGCGATGAGGTCGGCCTTGAAGGGCGTGCGGTCGCGCACGACCACGATCGCGTCGGCCTCGGCGATCGCCTTCATCAACGCGTCTGCCCGAAGGCGCTTGGTGTGGACCGCGACATCCGCCCTCGCCTCGACCGGCTTCCAGTCCGCCGTCCTGCGCAGCGAATCCTCGTAGTCGTCGAGGACGACGATGCGCGGCCTCACGCTCATTGCTTCACGCCCGCGGCGGCGTATTCCCGGTAGATCGCGTCGATCACGTCCTTGCCGATGCGCGCCTCCATCTGCTTGTGCACGGGCAGCAGCGCCGCGCGCCAGGCGGCCTTCTCGGCGTCGGTGAGGTCGTAGACCTGCGCGCGGTTGGCGGCCTTGATCTTCGCGAGATCGTCGTCCTGCTCCCTGGCCGATAGCTCGAACTGGTACGCCGTCGCGTCCTTCATCGCCTGCTCGAGCGTGGCGCGGATGTCGGCGGGCAGCCCGTTCCAGAATTTCGTGTTCACGATGACCGCGTAGCAGTCGTAGCCGTGGTCCGAGAGCGCGACGTATTTCTGCACCTCGAAGAACTTCTGCGTCCAGAGGTTGGGAAGCGAATTCTCCGAGCCGTCCACCACGCCCGTCTGCATCGCCTGGTACACCTCGGAGAACGCCATCACCTGCGGCACCGCGCCCAGCGCGCGGAACTGCGCCTCCAGCACCTTCGAGGACTTGATGCGCATCTTGAGGCCCCGGAAGTCGGCCGGCAGGTGCAGGGGCTTGTTGGCGCTCATCACCTTGAAGCCGTTGTCCCAGTAGGCGAGGCCCGTGATCCCGTATTTCTCGAGACGCCCGAGGAGGTCCTTGCCGACGGGCCCGTTGATGACGCGATTGAGCACATCGCGATTGGGGAAGATATAGGGCAGGTCGAACGCTTCGAACGCGTTCACGCCGAGGGGCCCGAACTTGGAGATCGACGGCGCGAGCATCTGCACCGATCCCAGCTGCAGCGCGCTCATCTCCTCGCCGTCCTTGTAGAGCGTGCTGTTGGGATAGACCTCGACCTTCACGCGTCCCTTGGTGCGCTCCTCGGCGAGCTCCTTGAAGCGAAGCGCGGCCCTGCCCTTCGGCGTGGACTCGGCCACGACGTGGCTGAACTTGATCACGATGGGCTCATCGGCAAGGGCGGGCGCGGCCGCGAAGGCCAGCGCCGCCAGGAGCGCGGCAAACGATCTCATGGACATCCTCCTCGTTGTGTCGCGCGGCTTCCTACGGCCGCGCGCTTCGCAGGAACCCCTGCACGTCCTTTGCCTGCGCGAGCTTCCAGCACGCCTCGATCGCCGCCCGCGCCTTGTCCTTGCCGATCACCGGATCGGCGAGCGAATTGAATTTCGCCTCGAGTTGCGCATCGGAAAGGGGGCGCTCGAGCGAGCCGATCGCGTGATCGACGCGGATATGCACGCGCTTTCCGCCGCGCAGGATCGCCGTCACGTCGGCCGCATCCTCGGCGACGGACGTGTCCACTGCAGCCACGACCTTGCGGCGCAGCGCCGCGACGTCCTCGCGCAGCACGATCGCATCGTCGTACTCGTGCTCGCCCGCCTGGCCGAAGAGGAGGCCCGCCGCGAAGCCGTGATAGACGCTGAACTTGCCCTGCAGCCCGTCCTGCGGCTCCTTCTTTCCGGTGAGCTCGAGCACCAGCGGATGCACGCGAAGCTCGACCCGCTCGATGTCTTCGGCCTTCACGCCCTGCCCGCGCAGCTGGATCGCCGCGTCGATCGTCGGATGGATCACGATGCCGCAGGCGAAGGGCTTGTAGGTATTGAACGAGATCTCGAATCGCTCTCCCAGCCCTCCCGTGATCTCGTTCCAGTCGGTCTTGGAGGAGACGACTTGCGCGTAGCCCCGCGGCGCTTCGATCGCCCTGGGGCTCGCGGTGAACCCGTTCGCCGCGAGCAGCGCCGAGGTGAGCCCGGCGCGCGCCGCGCCGCCCGGATGGAAGGGCTTGGTCATCGTGCCGAACTGCTCGCGCATGCCGATCGGCTGCGAGGCCGCGATGCCGAGCGCCATCTGCGTCTTGCGCTCGTCGAGCTTCATGAGCCGCGCGCAGCCCGCGGCCGCCCCGAGCATTCCCGTGGATCCGGTGATATGCCAGCCGCGATCGTAATGATCGGGATAGATGCAGTTGCCGATGCGGCACGCAACGTCGATGCCGAGCACGAGCGCGTCGATCACCTCGCGGCCGCTCGCGCCTCGCACTTCCGCGAGCGCCAGCAGCGCGGAGGCCACGGGGCCCGCGGGATGAATCACCGTCTTCAGGTGGGTGTCGTCGAAATCGAACGTGTGCGAGGTGATGCCGTTCACGAGCGCCGCGCCCGCCATGTCCAGCTTCTCGGCGCGCCCGAGCACGCTCGCCTGGGGCGCGGGCTCGAGCATCTTCATGGCGGCAAGGGCCGCCTCAGCCGATTCGTGGCGCGCGGCGCCGATCGCGCAGCCCGCCCAGTTGAGGAACGTGCGATGCGCTTCATGCTCGACCGCATCGCTCCATCCCTTCGACGGGTGCGTGGCGACGAACTTCGCGAGGACCTGGGTGACGGGCGGCGCGGATGCGTCCGCCGAGACATTCGTGTTCCGTGCCATGGCGCCCGATTATACGGGCGCCATGGCCGCGGAGAGACTGCGGAAAGGCGTTGCTACTTCTTCGGCGCGGCCGGGGCGGCGGGCGGCGTGGCCTTGTCCACCTTGACCGCGACGGCCTCCTGGTACACGGCCGTCACGAAATCGCCCACCTTCACCTTCTTGAGCACCTCGGGATCCTTCACCTGGATGGTCTCGGTGTGCTCGGGGCCGCGCAGCGTCACGTTGTCCTTATCGATCTTCTCGATCGAAGCGACGACCTTCACCTCGCGCATGGCGACCATGCCCGGCTTCTCGCCCGGCTTGGCGCGCTCGGAGCTTTCCGTGACGGTGCGGGAACGCACGTGGTTGTTGGTCTTCTCGAGCTTGATGCCCACCGCTTCGCCGTACGCGATGGTGACGAGGTCGCCCTTGCCGACCTGGGCGAGGTTCTTCACCTCGGGACCGGCGACGAAGCTCACCTTCGCGCCCGTCTTGGTGTCCTTCAGCGTGACCTCGCGCGTGGCCTGGTTGATGTCCTCCACGGTGGCCGTGACGGTAGCGACCGCCGCGGCGCCCACCTGCGCGAACGCGGCGACGGCAGTGGCCGCGAGCGATGCGGCGACGAATCTCAAAGCGTTAACCATCCCTTTTTCTCCTCTTGTAGTGGCGTTCGAAGGCGTTGCAGTCCCAATGATACGCCCCCATCCACGTTACCGATCGTGACCGCGCCCCTGAACCTGTTGTCCCGGCATCCGTTGCACCGGATGATTCGGGCATAACCTCACCCATCACCCACGACAGGGGGATCCATGAACGCCAGGAATAGCACGACTGCCCTCCTCGCCGCGTCGGCCGCTCTGCTTGCGGCATGCGCTGCAGCGAACATGTACGCCCAACCGTACGCGCAGTTCGTCCCGGAGCGCCGCAGCGCCACCGAAGACACGCGCCCGGCGATGATCATGCGCATCGACGGCCACATGGTCGACGCCACGCGCGACGATCCCGTTGAGCCCGGCGTTCGCCAAGTCGAGGTGAGCGTGCCCGGGGCGCCCGGCATGAGCGATCCGAAACGCGACATCATCACCGTCGATGCGAAGCCCTGCACGCGCTACTACTTCTCCGCGGGGCGTGCGACGCGCACCGACACCACCTGGCACGGCTTCGTGTCCGCCTCGGAGCCGATCGGGGAATGCAAGAAGAAATTCGGGATGTGACGTAACTCGGGGGCGGGCCTCAGCTCCGGATGGCGTGCATGATCGCCACCACCACGGGCCCCCAGAGCGTGAGCACGATGTTGCCGATCGCATACGGAACCGTGTATGCGAGAGCGCCCACGTTGCTGCCGCTGGCCTCGCGCAATGCGTTCAAGCCGGGCGTGCACGTCTGGGCGCCCGCGAGCGCGCCCATCGCCATCATGGGATTCATCCCAAGGATCTTCCGGGCGAAGAACGCTCCGGCCGCAAGGGGCAACACGGTGACCACCATCCCTCCCAGGAAGATGCTCGCGAAGAACGATCCGCCGCTCTTCTCGTAGGCTTCGAGGGCATGCGGCCCGGCCTTGAGGCCCACCACCGCGATGAAGACAGTGAGGCCGATGTCCATCAGCAGGCGTTGCGCCGGAACGGGGATCGCGCCGAAGACCGGGTAGCGGCTGCGCGCCCAGCCCGCGAGCAAGCCGACCAGGAGGATCGAGCCGGACGTTCCGAGCCCCAGCGCGGCGTCGCCCACCTTGAACTGCAGCATGCCCAGCAGGACGCCGGAACAGATCCCCGCCGCAAGGAACGCGAGGTCCGTCTTCGCGAGGTCGCGCTCGACGAATCCGCCGTGCTTCGCGGCACGATCGACGTCCGCGGGCGCGCCCATCAGGCGCACGATGTCGCCGCGCTCGATCACGGTCCATTCTTCGCGGGGGATCTCCACCTCGCCGCGATCGATCGACTGCACGTACACGCCGCGCGCGATGTCGTGGTTGGACGCGAGCTGCTCGATTGTCTTGCCGGCCACATCGGACCTGGTGATGACGAGTGCCACGCTCTTGATGGGCACCGCGAGCAGGTCCCCGTCGTCGACCTCGGGGCCCACCTCCTTCTCGAGCATCACGAGCGCTGCACGGCGGCCCACGACCGCAACGACGTCCCCGTGCTGGATCTCGAGGTCCTGCGCCGCTTCGACCAGCTCCTTCCCGCGGCGAATGCGCTGCACCGAAAGCCTTCCCTCGGCGAAGCGTTCCTCGAACTGCGCCACCGAGAGGCCCGCGATCGAGGGCGATTCGACGCGGTGCGCTCGCAACCCGAAGGAAGGATTGGCACGATCGGCGGCGGGCCTTCCTCCCGAGAGCTGCTCTTCCATGGCCTTCGCTTCCTTGCGCAGGTCCGCCGCCATGAGCTTCGGCCCCAGCCACGTGAGGAAGAGGATCAGTCCCAGGTCGCCGAACCCGTAGGTGATCGCGTCGGCGAGCGGCGCGTGGGCCGAGAGCGTGGTCTTCGCCTCCTCGGATATCGCGAGCTCGTCTATCGCGTTGAGCCCCGTCCCGAGCGAGGCCGATTGCGTCATGCCGCCGGAGAGCAGCCCGACCGCGATGCCCTCGTCGAAATCCAGGAGGGCACTGACCGCGATGACAGTCGCAAGACCCGTCACCGCGACGATGCCGGCGAGGGCGATCTGCGGCAAGGCCTCCTTCTTCAGGTTGCCGAAGAATTGCGGCCCGATGGAGTAGCCGATCGAGAAGAGGAACAGGTAGAAGAACGACCAGCGGAGCAGCTCCGGGAGATCGGGCTTGGCGAAGATGCCGATTCCGATGCCCGCGATCAGCGTCCCCACCACGTTGCCGAAGCCGACCCCTTTCACGTGCCAGGCCCCGATGACGTGGCCCAGCACGATGCTGAGGAAAAGGCTCAGCTCCGGGTACTTGTGGAGCAGGGCCGCGGCGCCCTCGATCACTTCTTCTTCGAAGCCTTCCAGGCGTCCACGTACTGGGTCGCGGCCTTGCGCATGTTGTTGCCGATCTGGGCGTAGTCCTCGTCGTTCAGGTTCGCGAGCGATACGCGGATCGACCACGGCGGGCCGCCGAACCCGCCGCCGTCCATGAGCACCACGCCGGTCTGCTCAGCGAGGCGGAAGAGGAAATCGATGGGCTCGTAGTTCGCGACCATGTAGTCCACGAACTCCTGGCCGTAGACGCCCTTCGCCCAGACCATGAAGTCGAGCTCCACGTAGTACCAGGCGCGCTGCGGATCGGCCGGCGGGGCCAGCTTCGAGCCCAGGCCCTTCCACAGCAGGTCGCGGCGGCGATGGCAGATCTCCATCGTGAGCCGCTTGTAGTGATCGTCCTCGTCGAGCAGGTGCGTGAGGCCGAAGAAGCACATCTGCACCTGCTGCGGCAGCGACAGCCCCGCCGTGTGGTTCAGCGCCACGCAACGGCTGTCGGCCACCATGCGGTCGATGAACTTGATCTTGCGCGGCTCCAGCGTGAGGGGGCCGTAGCGCTTGTCGAGCTTCCTCTTGAAGGCCTCCGGCATCTTCGCCAGCGCCTTGTCGTACATGTTGTTCTCGTGCACGCCGATCACGCCCAGGCGCCAGCCGGTGCAGCCGAAGTTCTTCGAGAACGAGTACACGCAGATCGTGTTGTGCGGCACCTCGGCCATGAGCGAGCGGAAGCCCGGCACGAAGGTGCCGTACACGTCGTCGGTCACCACCATGAGGTTGGGGTTCTTCTTCTTCACGATGTTGACGATGCGCTTCATCTCGCGCGGCCCGAGCGCCACCGACGGCGGATTGCTCGGGTTCACCACCGCCACGAGCTTCACCTTCTTGCTGGCGAGCTTGTCGAGCTGCTTGTCGGTGTAGTGCCACGAGTGCGTGCCGTCCTCGTACATCTCGTCGGCCTCGACGCGCACGATGTTGAAGCTGAAGCGCTCCAGGTGGCAGATCTCGATGTACGGCGTGAACGTCGGCACGAAGAGCGCGATCGTGTCGCCTTTCTTGAGGAAGCCGTTCTGCATCAGCGAGTCGAAGATGTAGCACATCGCGGCCGTGCCGCCCTCGACCGCGAAGAGGTCGAACTTGCCCTTGGGCGGCTTGTTGTCGCACATCTCCTTCATCAGGTAGTCGTGCACCACCTGCTCGACCAGCACCAGCATGCGGTCGGGCACGGGATAGTTGTCGCCGATGATTGAATCGGTGAGCTCGTGGATCCAGGCGTCCTTGTCGAACTTCTTCTTGTCGACGCCGTAGTCGAGCACGCCGCGAAGGAATTTCGCGCCCGGCGCGTCGGCGTTCATGTCGAGGAAGAGCTCGAAGCGCTGGCCGATCCCGGCCTTCGCGGGCATGCCCGCGAGGATCTTGTCGTCCCACACGCGGCGCGCCTCGCCGAGGGCGAACTTGCCCAGCAGGAAGAAGGCCTCGCGGGGCTCGGTCGCGATCCAGTTCGGGTTGCCCCGGCCGGCGTTGAGCATCTGGATCGCGCTCGCGCGCGACGTCTCCTTCGATAGCGCGATCAGGCTGTCCTTCAGCTCGAAGGGCGAGAGCTTGCGAAGGGCCTTCTGTTCCGCACGCGTGGTCTTGAGCGACATGGGCATGGCGATTCCTCGATTGGACGGCCGTCGATCCAATATACGCCTTGCACTTGCGCCACCTCTTGCGCCACGGCAAATGCCCTATTGTTACGGCATGCGGATGGCCTGGATGGCGATCGCCATGGCGGTTTCAGCGGCGCTCGACGCCCGGGCCGACTCGTTCCTCGACCGGTTCAATGATCCCGAGGACGGAAAGTTCGACGCGTCCGAGTACCTGCTCGACCACAAGGGCGCCCTGCCCGTTCCAATCATAATCACCGAGCCCGCGGTGGGGTACGGCGGAGGGCTTGCGCTCGCATGGTTCTCGGAGTCGCTTCGCGACGCGGCGCGGCACTCGGCCGGGGGACGCTACGTGCCCCCGGACATCTACGGGCTTGCCGCGTTCGGCACGGAAAACGGCACAAGGGGCATCGCCGGCGGCGCGCGAATGACATTCGACGAGGGGCGCTGGCTCTATCGCGCCGCGGCGGCCGACGTCACCGTGAACCTCGACTTCTACGGCATCGAGAGCGACCTCGCGCCGGGCCTGAACAAGATCGGCTACAACCTCAAGGGCGGCATGGTCTTCCAGGAGCTGAACCGCCGCGTCGGCAACACGAACCACTTCATCGGCGCGCGCTTTCTCTATCTCGACCTGGCGACGCGGCTCGCCGCGGACGTCGAGGATGCCAACCTCACGCCGAAGGAGCTCGCGCAACGCTCCTCCGAGATCGGCGTTCGATGGGCGTACGACTCGCGCGACAACCTCTTCTCGGCGACGCGTGGAACGGAGGCCGCGTTCGACGCGATGTTCAGCGACCCCTCGCTCGGCAGCGACAACCGGTTCCAGACCTACCGCACGCATGCGTTCGTCTACACCCAGCCCGCGGACGGCTTCGTCGCGGCGCTTCGCATCGACGGGCGCAGCGCGCGGGGCGACGTTCCGTTCTACCAGCTGCCCTTCATCGACATGCGCGGGATTCCCGCGGCACGCTACCAGGACGAGAACACCGGCGTGCTCGAGACCGAGCTGCGCTATTACCTCACGCCGAGATGGATCGCCGTGGGCTTCATCGGGGCGGGCCGCGCGTGGGGCCGCGACGAATCGTTCGCCAGCTCGCCGTCCCGGGTCTCGAAGGGCATCGGATTCCGCTACGTGATCGCGCGGCGCCTGGGGCTCGCGGCCGGGATCGACGTCGCCCGCGGCCCCGAGCAAACGGCCTGGTACCTCTCGGTGGGAAGCTCCTGGCGCTAGAGGGGGCGGCGGTATAATTCCGGTTTCGCTCGCCGCATCCGAGGAGATCCCCAATGGCCGCCAATCCCCAGGTCGCAACGCCCCCCACCGTCAAGTTGCTGATCGACGGAAAATTCGTCGAATCGAAGGCCAAGGCCTGGCGCGACGTGGTGAATCCCGCGACCCAGGAAGTCCTCGCGCGCGTGCCGATGTGCGACGCCGCCGAAGTCGATGCGGCCGTGAAGGCCGCGGCCGAGGCCTTCAAGACGTGGCGCAACACGCCCATCGGCGCACGCGCCCGGATCATGCTGAAGCTCCAGGAACTGATCCGCCGCGACATGAAGAAGCTCGCTGCGTGCCTCACGGCGGAACAGGGCAAGACGCTGCCGGACGCCGAAGGCGACGTCTTCCGCGGCCTCGAGGTCGTCGAGCACGCGTGCTCCATCGGCACGCTGTCGCTGGGCGAATTCGCCGAGCAGGTGGCCAACGGCGTCGACACGTACTACATCCGCCAGCCCATCGGCGTTTGCGCGGGCATCACGCCGTTCAACTTCCCGGCGATGATCCCGCTCTGGATGTTCCCCATGGCGATCGTGTGCGGCAACACGTTCGTGATGAAGCCCTCCGAGCAGGACCCGATGACGCCGATGCTGCTCGCCGAGCTCGCCATCGAGGCGGGCATTCCCCCGGGGGTGCTCAACATCGTGCACGGCGGCAAGGAAGCCGTCGATGCGCTCTGCTCGCATCCGCTGGTGAAGGCGGTCTCCTTCGTGGGATCGACTCACGTGGGCGAGCACGTGTACAAGCTCTCGAGCGAACACGGCAAGCGGGCGCAATGCATGATGGGCGCCAAGAACCACGCGGTCGTGATGCCCGACGCGAACAAGGAGCAGTCCCTCAACGCCCTCGTGGGCGCGGGCTTCGGCGCCGCGGGGCAGCG
>DATJVS010000154.1:0-11975 GCA_035501715.1 Usitatibacter sp. | reverse complement strand
AGTCGCTCATCGAGCACGCCCACTGCAGCGTGCTGGTGGTCATCACCGGAGCGAAGTAGCCCCTTCTTCCGCGTGCCTTAGTGGCGGTGCCAGTACCCGTGCGAGTACGTGTAGTGCGGGTGGTACACCACGGGCGCCGGAAGCACCACGACGCGCGGGCCATAGCCGTAGTACACGGGAGCCGGCGCGGGGCCGTAGTAAGCGGGCCCCGTGCTCGCGCCGATCGCGGTGCCGATGATGGCGCCTGCGGCCGCGCCGATGGCGCCGCCGTTGTGCTGCCCCGTGTTGTGTCCGATGACCGCGCCGATGCCGCTGCCGATGATCGCGCCCAGAAGCGGATCGGCCGAGGCGTTCATCGACATCGTCGCGGTTGCGAGGCCGGCCAGCATCGTTGCGATCACCAGGGGTTTGCGTGTCATGCGAGTCTCCTTGTCGTCGTTTCGGGTGTTCCTGTTCCCTGAAACGCGCGACAAGACGCCCGGTGGTCAGCGCTTACAGATTGTTACCCCTGAGGAGAAAAATAAGTCCCGGTTCATTTCTTCAGCGGGCGCGAGATCGCGGCGACGTCGTCGGCGGACGGAAGCTGCGGGCGGTCGCGGTCGGAGGCGACCATGCAGAGGAAACCGAGGGGTTCGTCGGACGCGGCGCGGAACTGGTGCCACGTCATCGGCGGCACGCGCACGAGGTCGTGCAGCCCGATGTCCCACGCCTTGTCGCCGACGAGGCACTGCCCGTGGCCGCGGATCACAATCACCGCGTGCACGTGCTCGTGGCGCTCGAGCGTCGTGTAGCCGCCCGGCGACACCTCGAAGTAGCGAAGCTGCGCGGGCACCCCACCGCCCTCGAAGAGCACCTGGCGCGTGACATCCCGGAAAGGCGCGCTGCCTTCCTGCTTGTAGGCGAGCACGTCCACGTCTTCCCAGTGGAAGTCGCCGGCGTGCCTGCGGACGAGGGGCGTATCGCTCATCGCACGAATCTTACGCCGAGCCCCGCACCGCGCCGACGAACTCGCGGCTGCGATCGAGCAGGCGCTCCTTGGCCGAGAGCAGCCCGCCGCCGATGAGCAGCATCGTGTCGGGACCGTACCCCGAGAGCATCTCGCCCACGCGCTCCACGGTCATGCCTCCCGCGGGCACGGGCAGCACGGGCTTCACGCCGTCCCAGGGCGATCGCGCGTTCTTCGCGATGG
The DNA here is from genome assembly GCA_035501715.1 of Usitatibacter sp. Classification (GTDB taxonomy): domain Bacteria; phylum Pseudomonadota; class Gammaproteobacteria; order Burkholderiales; family Usitatibacteraceae; genus Usitatibacter. Next base: position 10,786 of record DATJVS010000154.1, on the reverse strand, counting down.
CGAGGCACGTCTCGCGGCTGAAGCTGAAGCGCCCGCCATGATTGGGGAAGATCGTCGCGTCCGCCCCGAGCAGGCGAAAGAGCGTGCCGAGAAGCACGGGCGCGGCGATGCGCGCCGAGCCCGCGAAAGCCGGGTGCGCCATGACGGGAACGTCGAGCGTCTTGCGCAGGTCCACGAACGCGGGCAGCCCCACGAGCATGGGCGCCACCAGCGCCATCTTCACGCCATGATCGCGCACGGTCTTCGCCTGCGACGCGAGCGCGGCGGCCCCGCCCGAGAACGTCGGCGCGTACAGCGTGCGCCCGCCGGTCTCGCGATTGGCCGCGTCGATCGCTTCCTGCACGGCGGGAACGCGCGAGGCGAAGGGATGCGGCGGCTGGTCGGCGATGCCGTGGTCGTCCTTGATGACGTCGATGCCGGCGAGCGCGAAGGTGCGGGCGAGCTTCGCGAGATGCTCGACCGTCGAGCCCTGGGGCTTCAACGCCGTGCAGGTGAGGGCGCGTCCCCGCACTCCCGTCGCCGCGCGTATGCCCTCGATGCCGAAGCGCGGCCCGGGAAACGCCTTCTCGTAGCCCGCGGGAAACTCCACGTCGATGAGCTCGACCTCCGGCTGCAGCGAGCAGTTGCCGAAGAGCATGTTGGCGAGCTGCGAGGCTTCCGCGCCGGTGGTGGCCGCCGCAATGCCCAGCGTCACGTCGAAGTAATCGGCGTGCGGGCGGATCGATTCCACGGTGGCGACGGTCTCGCGCAGCACCCGCTCGTCGCCGATCGCCGCGACCGGCATCTCGACGCTCTGCTCGGCGGCAAGCGCCTCGGCGCGCGCGCGGCTTTCGGATTCCGAAGCCGTGATGCGATAGGTCGCGCGGATGCGATCCATCAGGCCGCCCTCAGGGAGTCCACGATCTCGAGGCGCGCGGCCTGCACGCTGGGAAGGAACCCGCCCACGAGCCCCATGAACACGGAAAAGAGCATCGTCTTCACCACGATGGCCGGCGTGAGGTAGAAGCCGAAGGCGAGCTGGCTGAAGGACTGCCAGTTCATCGTCGTGATCGTGAAGGCCTGCAGGAACGAGGCGAGGATGAGGCCCGCGGCGCCGCCCACGAGCGCCAGCAGCACCGATTCGGCGAGGAACGCCGCGAGGATGCTCGAGCGCCGGAAGCCCAGGGCGCGCAGCGTGCCGATCTCGCCCGTGCGGTTGGCCACCGCCGCGTACATCGTGATCATGGCGCCGATCATCGCGCCGATGGAGAAGATGACCGAGAGGGTGATGCCCAGGACGCTGATGAAGGTCGAGAGCGAGCTCGACTGCTCCTCGTAGAAGGCGGGCTCGCGCTTCACGTCGAGGATGAGCCGCTGGTCGTCGTTGATGTGCTGCTGGAGGTTGGCGAACTCGTCGCGGTCCTGCAGCTTCACGATGACCGACGAGTAGGTCGAGCGGCGGAAGGCCTGCATCATCTGCTCCACGTCGCCCCAGATCTCGGAATCGAATCCCGATTTTCCGCCGTCGAAGTGGCCGACCACCGTCCACTCGCGCCCGGCGAAGCGAAGGCGCTGCCCGATGCCCACGCCCTCGAAGCCTTCGGCGATGCTGCGGCCCGTGACGATCTCGGAGGAGCCCACGCGGAACATGCGGCCGTCGGTGAGCTTCACCTGCGGGCGAAGCTTCACTCCGATGGGGGGAAGCCCGCGCACCACGACGTTCTGGGGCTTGTCGCTGCCGCGCTTGGGAATCTGCGTGAGGACGAGCACTTCCTTCGACACCTGCGGATTGCCGTCGGCATCGCGCGCGACGCCGGGCAGCGTCTCGATGAGCGAGGCCTGGTCGCGATACACCGAGCTCTGGATCTCGGTCTGCGACGATTGCCTGAGCAGGATCGCGTTGTCGTAGCTTCCCGTGGACACGAGCGTGTGCTTGAGGCCCGCGTCGAGCATCAGCACCGCCGCGAACACGAACACCACGAGCGCCATCCCGCCCGCGGTGAGGAGCGTAGTCACCTTGCGCGTCCAGAGGTTGCGGAAGATGTATGAAAACGGAATCTTCACCAGGATCTGCCTCGCGTTCATCCCGCGTAGCGGAGACCATCCACGATCTTCACGTTCGCCGCGCGGATCGAAGGCAGCACGCCCGCCAGCACGCCCACGGCGAGCGCGGCGGTCGCCTGCATGGCCACGGTCTGCCCCGTCACGTAGAACACCGGGAACATCGTCCCCATCATCGCCTTGAATCCCGCGGCCACGGGAAAAGTGAGCGCGATGCCGATGGCGCCGCCCAGCGCCGAGATCATCACCGACTCGCCGAAGATGAGCGAGGCCACGAAGACGGGCGGGAAGCCCAGGGCCTTGAGCGTCGCGTACTCGGCCAGCCGCTCGCGCGCCGTCATCGCCATGGTGTTGGCCACGACCGCGAAGATGATGACGATCACGACGAAGGACACGATCTTCACCGCCGTGACGATCGCCTCGGTCTGCGCCACGAAGCCCAGCGAGAACGCCTTCTCGGTCTCGGTGAGCGTCTCCGCGAGCGAGTTCCTGAACTCCTTGTCGATCGCCTGGCTCACCTCCGCGGCGCGCGAGCCGTCGGCGATCTGCACGATGAAGACGCCGGCGAACTCGGCGCGCTTGGGGAAGCGCTTCTTCATCTGCTCGTTCAGGTAGTCCCAGTGGAAGTACATCTGTCGCGTGACGGTGGTCTGGTCCTTGGGCTCGTAGATGCCGCGCACCGTGAACTCCCACGTGCCGCCGCCGTAGATGGGGCTCGTCATCGGGATCACGTCGCCCACCTTGAAGCCGTGCTGGTCGGCGATGAGGCGCCCCACCATGCAGCCGCGCTGGTCGCGCTTGAACGCGAGCAGCTCGTCGGGCTTCACCTTGAATTCGGGATACAGGTCGAAGAAGACGTCGGAGTCGACGGCGAACGTGGCGAAGAAATTCTTGAACGTCTGGTCCTTGTACACGCCGCCGAACCAGTTGGAGATGGCCACCGCGGTCACGCCGTCGATCGCCTTGATGCGCTCGCGGTAGTAGGCCGGCATCGAGAACACCAGCGACGTGGCGTTGCGCGTGACGAGGCGGTTGGCCGAGGCCATGTCCGCCCCGGCGTACCAGGCGTTCACCACGGTCTGCAGCAGGCCGAAGGCGAGTATCGCCACCACGAGCCCCACGATGGTGAGGAGGCTTCGCAGCGTGTGGCGAAAGATGTTCTTGAAGACGAGGCGCAGGTAATACATCAGCCCGCCGGAGCCTGTCCCCGGGCGCCCCTGTCGGGGGCGGGAGCTTCGGGAATCAGCTCCCCTTTCTCCAGGTGCGTCACGTGCCGCGCGGAAAGAACGGCGTGCGCGTCGTGCGTCACCATGATCACGGTCTTGCCCATCTCGGCATTCAGGCGCCGGAGCAGCCCCAGCACCTCCTCGGCGCTCTTGCGGTCGAGGTCGCCCGTGGGCTCGTCGGCCACGATGAGCGTGGGATCGGTGATGAGGGCGCGCGCGATGGCCACGCGCTGCTGCTGTCCGCCGGAGAGCTCGTTGGGATAGTGCTCCATGCGGTCGGCGAGGCCCACGAGGGCGAGCGCCGTCTCGACGCGCTCGCGGCGCTCGCGCCTGTCGAGCGAGGTGAGCAGCAGCGGCAGCTCCACGTTCTCGAACGCGGTGAGCACGGGCATCAGGTTGTAGAACTGGAAGATGAATCCCACGTGGGAGGCGCGCCAGTCCGCGAGGTCCGCCTCTCCCAGCCGGGTGATGTCCTCGCCGTCCACGAGCAGCTCGCCCTCGTCGGGCTTGTCGATGCCGGCGATGAGGTTCAGCAGCGTGGACTTGCCCGACCCCGACGGGCCCATGAGCGCGATGAAGTCGCCCTCGGCAATCGTGAGCGTGATGTCGCGCAGCACCGGCACGACCTGGTCGCCGCGCCGGTAGCTCTTCGACAGGCGGCTGATGCTCACGATCGGGCGCGCGGCCACGGCGGTCACTTCTTCGCGATCGTGACGGGCGCGCCGTCGCGCACCTTCTCGCCGGGGTTCACCACGACCCTGTCGCCCGCCTTCACGCCCGTGACCTGCACGAGGTCGCCCAGCTTCGTGGTCTTCGCCTCGACCACTTCCCTGGCCACGTTGTCGTCGCCCACGACGAAGAGCACGTCCTTGCCGCCGCGCCTGGCGATCGCCTCGGGGCGCACGGCCACCACGGGCTTGCGCTCCTCGGGCGTGGGCGCGCGCGACAGGAACGACACCTTCGCGCTCATGTCGGGGAGCACGCGCGCGTCCTTCTCGACGAAGCTCACCTTCACGAGCAGCGTCGCCTTGGTGCGGTCCACCGTCGGCACGATGCGCGAGACCTGGCCCATGAGGCGCAGGTCGGGATAGGCGTCGAGCTGGATCTCCGCGGGCATGCCGACCACGATCTTGCTGATTGAGGCTTCGGAGACGTCGGCCTCCACCTCGAGCGTGCTCATGTCGGCCATGTTCACGACAGCGCCCTTCGAATCGGTGGCCGAGGAGAACGGCGTGATGATGTCGCCCTGGTTCGCGTTCTTGGTGAGCACGATGCCGTCGAAAGGCGCGCGGATGAGCGTCTGCTCGACGGCGACCTCCGCCTGCCGCGCGTTGGCCTCGGCCACGCCGATCTGCCCGTTCAGCGAGCTGATCGACGCCTTTGCCTTGTCGAAGCGCGCCTCCGCTGCGTCGAGGGCCGAGGCGGAGATGAATTTCTGCTGGTAGAGGTCTTTCGTGCGCTGGAAGTTGTGCTCTGCGTCCTTCAACTCCGCCTCGCCCTGCTCGAGGTTGGCGCGCGCCGCCTTCGCCCCCGCCACGGCCGAGTCGCGCGCGGCGGCGACGTCGCGATCCTCGAGGCGCGCGATGACCTCGCCTTCCTTCACGCGCGAGCCCTCCTGGACGCCCAGCCACTCGAGCCGGCCCGTGGCCTTCGTGGAGACCGCGGCCTTGCGCCACGCCGACACGCGCCCCGTGGCGTTGAGCAGCGAGATCGCCGCGGTGGGGTAGGCGGTGGCGACGGTGGACACCTCGACGGAGGCGGGCGCGGCGATCGCTCTCCACACGCCATTGGCGACGAGGAGCGCGACCACGACGCCGATGCCGATGGTCCAGCGGTTCAGGAAGCGGCGCTTGCGGCGCGGCGCGAACGACTTCGACCCACGGTCGATGGAGAGCTTCGAAAGATCGGGGCTCGACACGATTCGCTCGGTTGGGAATTGTGTCGAAATTATAGCTTGGACGTCGTTGTTGCCTTCGCGCCGCCGGCGGGAGCTAGAACAACCCCAGCGTGGCCTCGTACAGCGGCTGGCCGCGCTCGGCGAAGGAATCGACGATGGAGAAGTGATCGAGGCCCGGCAGGATGAGCGGCGCGAGGCTCTGCGGCGCCCAGGCGGCCGCGAGATCGCGCGTCTGCCGCTGGAACTCGGAGCTCTCGTTGCCGCCCGCGGCCGCCACCAGCTTCGCGCCCACGGTGCGCTTCTTGTCGAGGAGCGAGAGGCGTTCGACCGCCGCGTCGTCCAGCTTGAAATCGGCGTTGAAACCGAATTGCAGCATCGGCTCGAAATCGAAGATGCCGCTGAAGGGCACGCCCCCCGCGATGCACCCCGGATCGAAATGCAGGCGCTCGCGCGGCGCGGCGAAAAGCGCCGCGGTGAGATGCCCGCCCGCGGAATGCCCGCTCACGACGAGGCGATCGACGGGCACTCCGTGCGCTTTGCCGTGGGCCGCGAGCCAGTTCGTGGCGTCGATGACGTCGTCCACGATCGCATCGATGCGCACCTCGGGCGCGAAGCGGTACGACGGCATCGCCACGTGCACGCCCGCGGCCACCCAGGAGGCGGCGAGCCACGAGAACATGTTCTTGTCGAGCGAGCGCCAGTAGCCGCCGTGGATGAACATGAGCGTGCCGCGCGCTCCCGGGCCCGCCGGGAAGAGGTCGATCTTCTGGCGAGGATGCGGGCCGTAGGGAAGGTCCAGGTGCGCGGGCAGCGTCTCGCGCACGAACTCGGAGTCCTTCTCCCAGCGTGCAAAGTAGGCGGGATGCGCGGGTACGAGCGCGCGGTTGTTGTACTCGCGCTCGACGAACTCCTTCGCGAACGTCACTTCGATTCCATCGCGCGGATCGCCTCGGCGATGTCGTGGGCCACGCGCTCGATGGCGCGGCTGTGGGCGGCGGCGATGCCCGCGGCCCCGCCGGCGGCGCTCTCGCGCACCGTCGTGCGCCCGAGCCGCGGCGCCCCGGCCTTGCGCGAGCGGATGGTCCAGAGCACGTCCTCGGAGACTTCGTTCTCCGACGAGTCGAAGTGCTGCACGTCCACCGCGACGCGGTAGTCGATGTCGAGCGCCGACGACTGGCGGCTGGTGAGCACGTCGGGAGTGCCCAGCTCGCGCGAGAGCGAATCGGCGAGCAGCCGCGGGATCGCGTTCTTGAGCGGCTCGACCCAGCGATGCTGGTCGTCGATGGCGACCCGGTTGTCGTCGAGGCGCACCACAATCTGCGGGCGGTCCACCGCGTCGGGCACGGTGACGGGGCCCACGTGGATCGAGAGCTTCGATGCGGGCGAGGCCGGCGCCGCGGCGGGCGTGGGCGTGAGCGAGTAGTAGTCGATGCGCGGCTCGGGCCCGCCGCACGCACAGGCGAGCAGCGCGGCCGCGAGCGCGGCCATCCTGCGGATCATGGTTGCGCTCCTTGTCGTCTTCCGCGGATCAGCGCGTCGGGCTGGCGCTCGAGGTAATCGACCAGCGCGCGAAGCTCCTCGGAGGCGCGGCGCACCTCCTCGAGCGTATCGCGCAGGTCCGTTTGCACGGGCGAATCTTCCGCCACCGCGCGCTGCGCCGCCTCCAGCGCACGGCGCGCCTGCTCGAGCGTGCGCTTCATCTCCGGCGCGAGGTCGTTGTCCAGGTGCTTCGCGAGGCCGTCGGCGGTCTTGAGCGTCGTGTTCAGCTGCTCGAGCGCCTTGCGCAGGTCCTCGCCGATTGTGTCGAAGGGCACTTTCTCGAGGCGCTTGAGGATCCGGGCGATGGAATCCTGCAGCTCGGCGAGCCCTCCGGGCACCGTCGGGATCTCGGGCGGCCGCGCGTTGAAGTCGATCGCCGCGGGCGGCGCATTCGGGAAGAAGTCCAGCGCCACGTAGAGCTGGCCCGTGATCAGGTTCGCGTTGCGCAACTGCGCGCGGAAGCCCGCCAGCACGAAGCGGCGCATGCGCTCGTCGGCCGGCATGTCGGCGATGCCGCCCTTGTGCGAGCCGTTGCGCCCGATCGGCCCCAGGCGGTCGGGGAAGAAGCGCATCTGCACGAGCGTGCGGAAGTTCACCTTGTCGGGCAGGTACTCGAGCTCGATGCCGGAGACCTCCCCGATCTCCACGCCGCGGAAGTCCACGGGCGCGCCCACGTTCAGGCCGCGCACCGACTGGTCGAACCGCAGCGCGTAGGTCTCGACCACCTTCTCGCGCGGCTTCATCGCCTCGCCGCGATCGCGCCACAGCACGAAGAGGTCGCCCTTGTTCGCGCGCGTGGCGACGCTCGACGGCGAATCGAAGGCGATGCCGCCGGTGAGCACCGTCACCACCGATTCGGTGTCCACCTTGAGCCCGTTGGAATCGAGCGCGAGGTCGATGCCGCTCGCGTTCCAGAAGCGCGAGGCGGGCGTCACGAACTGGTCGAAGGGCGCGTTCACGAAGACGCCCACGATCACGTCGGCGCCGTTCTTCGAGACGTCGATCGAGACCACCTGCCCGGCGGACACGCCGCGGAAGTACACCGGCGAGCCGATGTCGATGGAGCCCAGGTCCTCGGCCGAGAGGCGGAAGGTGCGGCCCGGCACGTCGGCCGTGACGAGCGGGGGCGACTCGAGCCCCTCGAAGTCGCGGCGCTCCTCCGTCGATTGCCCGGGGTCGGTGCCGATGTAGGCGCCGGCGAGCAGCGTGCTCAATCCCGAGACGCGCCCGCCGGAGATGCGCGGCCGCACGACCCAGAAGCGCGTGTCGTCCACCATGAGGCCCGTCGAGGCCTGCTTCACCATCTCGGCGGCGACGACCACGCCCTTGCGGTCCCGGTCGAGCGTGATCTGCTTCACCGTGCCGATGTCCACGTCCTTGTACTTGATGCGCGTCTTGCCGGCCTCGAGCCCTTCGGCGGTGCGGAAGCGGATCGTGATCGTGGGTCCGCGGTCGAGGAAGTGCTGGAGCGCGAGCCATCCGGCGATCAGCGCCGCCACGATCGGGATGATCCACACGGGCTGGAGCCACCGCACGCCCGGCCTGCGGGCCACGGCCTGGGGATATTCGGGGGCGGGCGTCGGGTCGGTCATGTCGCGTCGTCGATCGGGTCCCAGATGAGGCGCGGGTCGAAGCTCAAGGAGCAGAAGAGCGTGAGGATCACCACGGCCGCGAACGGAAGCGACGCGGGCCCGATGCTCACTTCACCGATGGTGTTGAACTGCACGAGCGCCACCAGCAGGCCGCCCACGTAGATGTCCACCATCGACCAGCGCCCCACAGTGTGCACGAAGCGATAGACGCGTGCGCGCCGCCGGGGCAGCCACGTGGAGCGCGCCTGCGCCGTGGCGATCAGGATGCCCATGGCGACGAGCTTGGCGAGCGGGATCACGACGCTCGCGACGAAGATGATCGTGGCGATCAGGTAGTCGCCGTCCTCCCAGAAGACGCGCACGCCTCCCAGGATCGTGTTGCTGGTGAAGGCGATGAGCGTCGTGGATTCCAGCGCGGGCAACGTGTTCGCGGGGATGTAGAGGATGCAGGCGAGCACGAAGAAGGTCCAGGCGCGCACGAGGCTGTCGGGCTTGCGCGGGTGCAGCGCCTCGCCGCAGCGCGGGCAATCGCCGTCGTGGCCGCCATCCATCGGGCGGCAGAGCTGGCTGCACGAGCGGCAGAGGAACAGGCCCGAGCGCAGGGCGGTCGCGCTCACGCCCGCAGCTCCTTCACGCGCCCCCAGAACGCGCGCGGGTCGTACATGGACACCGCCGCCGAGATCATCACGATGGCGCCCGCGAGCGCATAGACTCCGATGCCCGGCACGACCGTGGCCATGTGGCCGAGCTTCACGAGCGAGACGATCACGCCGATCAGGAACACCTGCATCATCGTCCACGGCCGCACGGCTTCGGCGAGGCGATAGGCGAACGAAAGCGCGCGAGGGACGCGGCCCAGCCTCACGAAGGCCAGGAGGTAGATCATCGCGCCGATCTCGAGGCCGGGCAGCAGCACTGTCGTCATGAACACGAGGATCGCGACGAGGCGCTCGTTGTCGTCGTAGAGCGCCTGGGCGGAGGCGAGGAGCGTGGCGCTGGTGCGAAGGCCCTGCGCTTCCAGCGAGAGCACCGGGAACGCGTTGGCGATCACGAAGAAGATCGCCGCGCCGACCATGAACGCGAGGGTGCGGTCGATGGAGCCGGGAATGCGGCGGAAGAGCTGCGCGCCGCAGCGCGCGCACTGGGCGACGCAGCGCGGGCCCAGCTCGACTTCCTCCTGCAGCAAATCGCACTCGGGGCACGCCACGATCGCGCGCGCTTCGCTCATATAGACTCGCACTCACCCATGGAAACCACCGCCGGCCGGGGAATCGTCGATCGCGTCCAGGAGCTCGCCCTGAACAGCGACTCGCCCCAACATTACACGCGAACGTACCTCACTCCCGCCCATCGCGCCGCCGCGCGCGCGATCGCGAAGTGGATGCAGGAAGCGGGCATGCGCGCGCGCGAAGACGCCGTGGGCAGCGTGATCGGGCGCTATGACGCTTCCGTGGCCGGGGCAAAGACGCTGCTCATGGGCTCGCACTTCGATTCGGTGCGCAACGGCGGCAAGTTCGACGGCGTGCTGGGCATCCTCGTGCCGATCGCCTGCGTGGCCGAGCTCCATCGCCGCGGCGAGCGCCTCGCCCACGCGATCGAGGTCGCGGCCTTCAGCGACGAGGAGGGCGCGCGCTTCCAGACGAGCTTCCTCGCGAGCCGCGCCCTGGTGGACGGAACGGCGTCCTTCGCGGGGCTGCTCCAGCGGCGCGACGCGGAGGGAGTCGCGCTCGGCGACGCGATGCGCGAGGCCGGCCTCGATGCGGCGCGCGCCGATGCCGATCGCCTCGATCCTTCCACGCTCGCGGCCTACGTGGAGCTTCATATCGAACAGGGCCCCGTGCTCCTCGACGAAGGGCGGGCGCTCGGCGTGGTGACGACCATCGCCGCGGGGCTTCGGTACCTCGTGCGCGTGAAGGGCGAGGCTGGACATGCCGGGACCGTCCCCATGCCGCGCCGGCGCGACGCGCTCGCCGCCGCGGCGGAAATGGTGGTCGCCATCGAGCGGCGCTGCTCCGCGGGCGGTTCCCTCGTCGGCACCGTGGGCGTGCTGCGCGTGAAGGACGGCACCGCGAACGTGATCGCGGGAGACGTGGAGTTCACGGTGGACATCCGCGCGGCCGACGGCGCGGCCCATCTCGCCGCGGCGCGCGACGCCCTCGCCGAGTGCGGGGCGATCGCGAAGCGCCGCGGCGTGGCGCTCGAATGCACAAGGACCCACGAGGTGGCCAACGCGCCTTGCGCGCCGTGGCTGCAGGACCTCATCGCCGCGAGCATCGAGCGGACGATTCCCGGCGAGGCCGCACGCCGCCTTCCGAGCGGCGCGGGCCACGATGCCATGATCCTCGCCAGGGTGACCGACGTGGGCATGATGTTCGTGCGCTGCGGCGCGGGCGGCGTGAGCCACAATCCGGCCGAGACCGTGAGCGTCGAGGATGCGGAGCTCGCGTACCGCGCGCTGCTCGATTTCGTCCGCGCCTTCCGGCGCTGAGGCC
>DATJVS010000153.1:0-6327 GCA_035501715.1 Usitatibacter sp. | reverse complement strand
TTCGCGAGGTCGGAGGCCTTCTCGCAGCCGTCCTGGACGATGTTGCGCACCAGCATCGGGTCCTCTTCGAACTGCGCGGCCCGCTCGCGGATCGGCTTGAGCTCCGCGTTGATGGCGTCGATCACCGGCTGCTTGCACTCGAGGCAGCCGATGCCCGCGGTGGTGCAACCCTGCTGCACCCAATCCTTCGTGGCGGCGTCCGAATACACCTGGTGCAGGTTCCACACCGGGCACTTCGACGGATCGCCCGGATCGGAGCGCCGCACGCGGGCGGGATCCGTCTGCATCGTGCGGATCTTCTGCCGCACGCTCTCGGGGCTCTCGCGGAGCATGATCGCGTTGTCGGCGCTCTTCGACATCTTCTGCCCGTCGAGGCCGAGGATCTTCGGCGTCTCGGTGAGCACGGCGTCGGGCTCGGCGAGGATCATCCGCCCGCCGCCCTCGATGTAGCCGTAGAGGCGCTCCTTGTCGCCCAGCGAGAGGTTCTGCACGTCGTTCACCAGCTCCTGCGCCTGGACGAGCGCGGCGTGGTCGCCCTGCTCCTGGAAGCGCGTGCGCAGCGTCCGGTAGAGCTTCGCCTTCTTCGGGCCCATCTTCTTCACCGCCGCTTCCGCCTTCTCCTCGAAGCCCTTCTCGCGCCCGAAGAGATGGTTGAAGCGCCGCGCGATCTCGCGCGTGAGCTCGATGTGCGAGACCTGGTCCTCGCCCACCGGCACCTTGTTCGCGCGGTAGATGAGGATGTCGGCCGCCTGCATCAGCGGGTAGCCGAGGAAGCCGTAGGTGAGCACGTCGCGCCCCTGCTCGGCGTGGCGCTCGACGAGATCCTTGTACGTGGGCACGCGTTCGAGCCACGCGAGCGGCACGAAGAACGAGAGCAGCAGCGTGAGCTCCGCATGCTGCGGGATGCGCGACTGGATGAAGAGGGTGGCCTTGGTCGGATCGATGCCGCAGGCGAGCCAGTCCGCGAACATGTCCCACACCGTCTGCTCGATCACCGACGGGTCCTCGTAGTGCGTGGTGAGCGCGTGCCAGTCCGCGGCGAAGAAGAGGCACGGGAACTCGTTCTGCAGCCGCACCCAGTTCTTGAGCGCGCCGTGGTAGTGGCCCAAGTGCATCGCCCCGGTGGGGCGCATTCCCGAAAGCACGCGTTCCTGGAACATCGCCTATTTCAGTCCGAAGATCGAGTAGATTGAATTCACGCCGATGTACACGAGCGGATTCATGATCGCGCCGAGCACGCCCGTGAAGATGAGCAGGATGAGGACGATCATCCCGTAGCGCTCGGTGCCCTGGTAGGCGATCGAGGCCTTGTTGGGCAGCAGGCTCGCGAGCACGCGCCCGCCGTCGAGCGGCAGGATCGGGATGAGGTTGAGCACCGCGAGCACGACGTTGGTGAGCACGCCCGCCTTGGCCACCTCGAACCAGTAGTTGGCCGCCTCGTTGGACGGATCGAAGAGCACGCGCACGACGAACGCCCAGATCAGCGCCTGGACGATGTTCGATCCCGGGCCCGCGGCCGCCACCCACAGCATGTCGCGCTTGGGATGCCGGAGGTTGTTGAAGTTCACCGGCACCGGCTTCGCGTAGCCGAAGAGGAAGCGGCCCTGCGTGGCGAGCAGCAGCACGATCGGGATCACGATGGTGCCCATCACGTCGATGTGCTTCACGGGATTCAGCGTCACGCGCCCGAGGATGTAGGCCGTGGTGTCGCCGAAGTGCCGGGCCACGTAGCCGTGCGCGGCCTCGTGCAGCGTGATCGCGAGGATCGTGGGCGGCGCGTACACGAGGATCGTCTGGATGAGTGCCGCGGGATCGCCCATCAGTGCAATGCTTCCTTCACGAATCCGAACGGGCGGATGTCGCCCTGGCCTTCGCGCACGAGCCTCGGCGCGTCGGCGGACAAGTCGATGACCGTGGTCACTTCGCCGTTGCACGGGCCCGAATCGATCACGAGGTCCACCTGGTGCTCGAGGCGCTGGCGGATCTCGTAGGGATCGTTCAGGGCCTGGCCGTGCGCGGGCAGGATCAACGTCGATGAAAGCAGCGGCTCGCCCAGCAGCGCGAGGATCGCGAGGGCCACCGGGTGATCGGGAATGCGCACGCCGATGGTGTGGCGCGGCGTGAGCAGGCGCCGGGGCACTTCGCGTGAGGCGCGCAGGATGAACGTGTAGCTTCCCGGCGTATTGGCGCGGATCAATCGGAACTGCAGGTTGTCCACCTTGGCGAATTGCCCCACTTCGGAAAGGTCGCGGCACACGAGCGTGAAATGGTGGCGCTCGTCCACGTCGCGGATCCGGCGGATGCGCTCCATCGCCGCCTTGTCGCCGATGTGGCAGCCGAGCGCGTAGCAGGAGTCCGTCGGGTAGGCGACCACGCCTCCGCTGCGGATGATGTCCACGGCCTGCCGCACCAATCGCGGCTGGGGGTCTTCCGGGTGCACCGTAAAGTATTGAGCCATTCCCTCGACATCCGCGCGGAAACTCCCGCGCCCGAGTTAGCGTTTTTTCATCGGGCGGCTAATGCGCCCACCGGCTCCAGACGGGCTCGAGCGTCTCGTGCAGCGGCGGCAGCCGCCCCGGCTCGACCGGGCTTTCGCCCGGCCCGTGGTAGTCGGCCCCGCGCGACGCGAGGAACCCATGCTCCAGCGCCATGCGTTGCCACATCGCGTACTGCTCGGGGCGATGGCTTCCCGTCACCACTTCGATCGCTTCGCCTCCGGCGGCGCGAAAATCCTTCAGCATCTCCTCGCGGAACATCGGCTTCAGGTTGTACCGGCCGGGATGCGCCAGCACCGCGACCCCGCCGCTCGCGCGGATCCACTCCACCGCTTCCTGCAGCCCCGCCCAGCGATGCGGCACGTACGCGGGCTTTCCCTTCGCGAGGTACTTGTCGAAGGCGGCCTGCAGGTCCTTCACCCTTCCGGCATCGACCAGGTGGCGGGCGAAGTGCGTGCGGCCCAGCATCGACTTGTTCTCCGCGAGCGCGAAAGCGCCCTCGAAGGTTCCCGCGATCCCGATCGCTTCCAGCGCCGCCGCGATCTTCTCGCCGCGGCCGATCCTTCCGTCGCGGATCGAGCGCAATCCGGCGGCGAGGGCCGGAGCGCCGGGATCCACGTTCAATCCCACGACGTGCAGCGTGGTGTCGCCCCAGCTCACCGAAATCTCGACACCCGGGATGAACGCGATGCCCGCGCGCCTCGCGGCGCCGTAGGCTTCGTCGAGACCGTCGGTGGTGTCGTGGTCCGTCAGCGCAATCGCGTCGACCCCGGTGCGGGCCGCGAGCTCCAGGAGCTCCGTGGGCGACAGCAGACCATCCGAGCAGGTCGAATGGTTGTGCAAGTCGTAATTGTCCAAGCGCACATTGTATCAAAATGGGTGCTTTCCCGCCGTGAAGCCGCGATGTCGATCCACACCATCCAGTTCGGAGACGAGGGCCAGGCCGCCACGCGCGAGCTTTCGCGCCGGGTCGAATCGCTGGCGCCGCTCGAGCTGCCGGCGTTCCGATCGGTGCGCGATCACGTCGCCACGCTCGAATCCCTCGACCGGCAATACGGCGGCAACGCGAAGCTGCCGCTGGAAGACGTGGACGCCGTGGTCGCGGCGCTGCTGACGGAGCTTGCGTCCTGGGCTGCGGAGGCCGACTCCGTGGTGATCGGCGTGGCCCTCTGGGCGATGCGCCACGAGGTCGGGATCACCGTGGTTGAGCCCGTCGTGAACGCGCTCGCGCGCCGCTCCAACCAGGCACGCAACAAGGAACAGGCCGCGGCGGCCTTCGCGCTCATGCAGGGCGTGATCGCGAACGTGGCTCCGCGATTGTCCGCCGACCTCGAGCGCTCGAACCCCGAGCGGCCGTGGCGGCTGCTGCACGCGAACCTCGCGATCACCGCGATCCGCACCGAGGATCCCGCGATGATGGCCTTCGCCTTCGACGCGCTCGACGCGGCGCTGCCCGACGAGCGCGCCTCGTTCTATGGCGAGGCGCGGGCGCTGGCGCTGGCCCCGGGCATCTCGCCCGTCGTCCGGGCCTCGATCGAGGAGCGTTGCGCGAAGTGGCTTTGAGCCCTTCTTCGGCTATAATCGACGGTTATTTTGTCTCGCGGCGCCAAGACCTTTCGCAGGCCTTTCGCCCGGCAGCGTGAAATTCCTCTTCGACTTCTTCCCGGTCATCCTCTTCTTCGTCGCCTTCCAGTTCGCGGGCATCTTCGTCGCGACCGCGGCGGCGATCGCGGCCACCATCGCGCAAGTGGGCTGGGTGCTCGCACGCCGCCGGAAAGTCGCGGCGATGCAATGGGTGAGCCTCGCCATCATCGTGATCTTCGGCGGCGCCACATTGCTCTTCCGCGACGAGACTTTCATCAAGTGGAAGCCCACGGTCCTCTACTGGATCTCGAGCGCCGCCTTCCTGGGCGGCCTCGCGTTTCGCGCGAACTTCGTGAAGGCGCTGCTGGGCGGCGAGGAACTCGTGCTGCCGGAGCCTGTCTGGACACGGCTCGCCGTCGCGTGGGGTGTCTTCTTCCTCGCGATGGGCGCGGTAAATCTCTGGGTCGCCCACACTTTCTCGACCGAAGCGTGGGTGAGGTTCAAGGTGTTCGGGGGCATCGGCCTGATCGTCGCGTTCGTGCTCGCGCAGGCGATGTGGCTCTCGAAGCACATTCCCGACGACCCGCCCAAGGCCGAGAGCCCGGAGCCGTGATGGCCAGCGAAATCGCGATCCGCGAGCGCCTCGCCGCCCTGAATCCGGTCACGCTGGATTTGCGCGACGAAAGCGCGCAGCATGCGGGCCACGCGGGAGCGAGGCCGGGTGAATCGACGCACTGGCGGCTCACCATCGTCGCGGAGGCTTTCCGCGGCAAGAGCGCGCTGGCGAGGCATCGAATGGTCTATGAGGCCCTGGGCGACCTCATGGCGCACGACATACACGCCCTGAAGATCGAGGCGCATGCGCCGTAAAGTTCACATTACCGAGCAAAGGAAATCCACATGCAAAGCAATCTGAAGTACCTCGCCGCCATCCTGGTGGCCGGCACGTTCGCCGCCACCGCGTCGGCCCAGGGCGACGAGCCGAAGAAGGCGAAGAAGGCGCCGGCCGCGGCTGCCGCTTCAGCCCCGAGCAAGGTTGTCGTCAACGGCGTCACCATCCCGCAGTCGCGCTTCGACGCGATGAATCGCGAGCTCACCGCCCAGGGCCAGGCCGACACGCCCGAGCGCCAGACCGCGGTGCGGGAAGAGCTCATCAACCGCGAGGTGCTCGCGCAGGCGGCCGCCCGCCGCGGCCTCGACAAGGACCCCGACATCGCCGCGCAGATGGACATGGCGCGCCAGGCGGTGCTCGTGCGCGCGCTCTTCGAGCAGGAGATGAAGAAGAACCCGATCACCGACGCGCAGCTGCAGCAGCAGTACGAGAACTTCAAGGCGTCCATGGGCACCAACGAATACAAGGTGCGCCACATCCTCGTGGACAAGGAAGACGAGGCCAAGCAGATCATCGCCGACCTCAACAAGGGCGGCGACTTCGCCAAGCTCGCCAAGGAGCACTCCAAGGACCCGGGTTCCAAGGACAACGGCGGCGATCTCGACTGGGGCCCGGCCGCGCGCTACGTGAAGCCGTTCGCCGACGCGATCACCAGCATGCAGAAGGGCCAGACCACGGCCACGCCGGTGAAGACCGACTTCGGCTACCACGTGATCCGCCTGGACGACATCCGCCCGCTGCAGGTGCCGCCCTTCAACGAGATGCGCCAGCAATTCCAGCAGCGCGCCCAGCAGCAGGCCATCCAGAAGCTCGTGGCCGACCTGCGCTCCAAGGCCAAGATCGAAGAACGATAGGAACTCGTCTGGCCCGCCTCGCGGCGGGGCTTCGCAAAGGGCGGCTTAGGCCGCCCTTTTTCTTGCGCTGTCACCGCCTCTACGGTTCTGATACCGTTTCGATCGATGGCAAGAGAACAAGACACCGCCTGCCCCCCTGTGGTGGCGCTTGCTTCGACGGGTTGGCCGTTCCTGTCGGCAACCTTTTGGCGCCCACCGCTATACACGCTCCTGTACGCATTCGTGGCAGTCGCGTGTTGGCCGCTCCCGTGCCCGGCCGACTCTTCCACTCGCGTGGCAGGCTCGTGGACCGAGTCGGAGCCTGGAAATTCCGCCCAGCTCACGTTCTCCTGTGTTGGAACCCCGACCTGCACAGGAACCTTCACCTACGCGCTTACATTGGGTCCGCCCGCCTATGCGTGCCCGACGCTCAACGCCTCATTCAGCGGCACGCTCGTGATAACAGGACTGGACCTTTCGGGGCCCGGCAACCTGCAGGGAAACGTCCAGATGTCACAAGATG
>DATJVS010000152.1:0-5294 GCA_035501715.1 Usitatibacter sp. | reverse complement strand
CGATCGCGAGCGCCATCTTCGGATACGTGAACCTGCAGCGCGCGCGGGAAGCGCAGGCGAAGGCGCAGGAGACGCGCGCCCTCGCCGAGCGCGCCCGCAGCGAGGCCGAGAAGCTCATCGTGTACCTGCTCGACGATTTCTATCTCGAGCTCGAGCCCGTGGGGCGCCTCGACATCGTGGCGAACCTGTCCAAGCGCGCGGTCGATTACTACGCCGCACTGCCGCCGGAGCTTCGCAATCCGGAAAGCGAGCGCACCCGCGCGCTGGCGCTGGTGCGCTACGGGTACACGCTGCGGTACCTCAACCGCCTCGACGAGGCCCAGAAGTCGCTCGACGAGGCGATCGCCGTGCTGAGGAAGCTGCGCGCCGGCGGCGACAACTCCGACGCGGCCATCATCGGGCTCGCGCTGGGCCTGTCGGCGCGGGGCCGGGTATACGACAGCCAGTCCGACATGACCGACGCGGCGTCGTTCGCCGAGGAATCCACGAAGGTTCTCGAGCCGCTCATGGCGCAGCCCAATCCTTCGGTGGCGGTGCGCCGCGCCTTCGGGCAGGTCGCGAACTACATGGGCTTCACCCGGATTCGCGTGAGCCAGGAGGCCGAGGCGGTGAAGTGGCTCGACCGCTCGCGCGAGGCGTTCCGCAGCATCGACGGACTCCAGCTCGGAGACCTCGCCGCCGCGGCCGGCTTCGCCGAGGCCACCTCGTGGAAGGTCGACGCGTTGAACGAGCTGGGGCGCTCGAAGGAGATCGTCGCGGCGGCGGAAGAGGGCCGCAAGGTGGCGAGCGCGGTCCTCGAGAAGCGCCCCGGCCACATGGGCGCCCTGCGATCGCGCGCGCTGCTTTCGTCGTCGGTCTCGAGCTTCAAGATGCGCGACCTGCGTCCGCACGAGGCCATCGCGTTTGCGGACTCGGCGACCAGCGACTGGGACGCGCTGCTCAAGCTCGATCCGGGCAACGCCATCGCTTGGTCGAACATCTCCGGCGTCGAGGGCAACAAGGTCTGGGCGCTGTGGGACCTGGGGCGTTCGCGCGAGGCCCTCGACCTGCTCCAGGCGATTCTCCATCGGATCCCCGCGCAGGAGCCCTTGCGCTCCTACGTCATGGGCAACTTCAACTTCGGTGCGGGCTGGGGCGCGGTCTGGGCCGCCGATTTCGGCTCCATGCAGGAATCGGCCGACCTGCTGAACCTGCACCGCCGCTACGCGGAGTTGAGCTACCAGAAGTCCCCGAAGGCAGGCTTCTACCGCGCCTGGTGGCCCGAGTGGACGTCGCGCTTCGAGTACCTGATCGCCGAGGCGCGCAGCGACTACCCGCGGATGCAGCAGCTGGCGGAAGCCTCCATCAAGCGGCTCAAGCAGATCCCGGTCACGATCGAGGGCCAGCGCCGGGCGGTGCAGCCGATGCTCGCGCAGGCCTACGATGGCGCGGCGATGGCGCGCTTCTACCAGCGCGACTACGCGGGCGCGGAGGCTGCCGCGCGCGAGGCCGTGAAGGTGCAGGCCGGGCTTCCCGTGCAGAACGCGGACGACGAGCAATCCGTGGCGTACCACCAGATCATCCTCGCCATGGCGCTCGCGAAGCAGGAGCGGCTGCCGGAAGCGCGCCAGGCGCTCGAGCCCGCGCTCGAGCTGCACCGCAAGCTCATGAAGCGAGGCACCGAGGACCTGGGCGAGCACCTTACCTGGGCGACGGCGCTCTACGCCGCGGCGCTCGCGAATCCCGCGCAGGCGCCGGGGCTTCTCGACGAGGCGCAGCGCGTCGTCATGGCCGTGCCGGCCGAGATGGCGCGCCGCCACAGCGTCGCGGTCGTGCGCAACTGGATCGCCGAGGAAAGGGCGAAGCGCCCGGGCTAGACGCGCTCGGACATCGCGAGGCGAAGGCCGAGCGCCACGAGCACGCCGCCGCTCACGCGGTTCATCCACGCGATCATCGACGGATTGCGAAGCACCCGTTCCGAGAGGCTCCCGGCGGCGATGCCCACCGCCGCCTTCACGGGAAGCGCGAGGAGCGCGTAGAGCACGCCCAGCAACGCGAGGTCGCGCGTCGCGTGCGCGCTCGCCGGATCCACGAACTGCGGCAGGAACGCGAAGAAGAAGAGCACGATCTTCGGATTGGTGACGTTCGAGAGGATGCCTTGCCGCACGAGCGCGCCGGGCGAAAGCCGGTCCTTCGGCGCCGCGATCCCTTCGCGGCCTGCGCGCGTGGCGAGGAGCTTCACGCCCAGGTAGATGAGGTAGGCGGCGCCCGCGAGCTTCAACGCGACGAAGAGCGTCTCGCTCGCATGCAGGATGGCGCCCACGCCGAGCGCCGCGAGCGCGGTGTGCACGAGGATGCCGATGCACACGCCCACCGCCGAGCACACGCCCGCGAAGCGGCCCTGCGCGAGCGAGCGCGTGATCACGTAGATCATGTCCTGCCCCGGCGTCGCGATGAGCGCGAGCGAGGCGGCGACGTACAGGCCCAGCGAGGGCGTGCTCACGCCTTGGCGGCGTGGGCCGAGAGCCAGTCGAGCGCGAGGGCCGACAGCGACTTCACGCCGATCTTGAGGCACGCCTCGTCCACGTAGAAGCGTGGGCTGTGGTTCGGCGCCGCCTTCGACGCGTCGCGCTCGCGCGGCGTGCAGCCGACGAAGTAGAAGAACCCCGGCACCTGCTTCTGGAAGAACGAGAAGTCCTCGGCGCCGCAGATCTTGTCCACGACGTTCACGTTGTCCTCGCCCGCCATGCGCCCGAGCGTCGGGATCGACCACTCGGTGAGCTTCGGGTCGTTCACGGTGACGTCGTACCAGCGATGGATGTGCACCCTGGCGCTGGC
The DNA here is from genome assembly GCA_035501715.1 of Usitatibacter sp. GTDB lineage: Bacteria > Pseudomonadota > Gammaproteobacteria > Burkholderiales > Usitatibacteraceae > Usitatibacter. The sequence goes on along the minus strand of DATJVS010000152.1, from coordinate 2,477 downwards.
GCCGCCGGCCGCCGCGATCATCTCGCTGATGCGCTTCACGTGCGCGTGGATCTCCTCGCGCTGCGCCTCGTCGAAGGTGCGGATCGTGCCTTCGAGCTTCACCTCGTCGGGGATGATGTTGTGGCGCACGCCGCCGTGGAACACGCCCACGGTCACCACCGAGGGCTCGTGGGTGATGTTCATCTGCCGCGACACGATGGTCTGCAGGCCCAGCACGATCTGCGAAGTGACCACGATCGGGTCCGTGCCGCGCCACGGCATCGCCGCGTGGGTCTGCGTTCCCTTCACGAAGATGCGGAAGTCGTCGGCCGAGGCCATCATCGGCCCGGGGCGATAGCCGATCATTCCCGTGGGGAAGACCGAGGTCACGTGCAGGCCGAAGATCGCGTCCACGTCGGGCGCCTTGAGGCAGCCTTCCTCGATCATCATCTTCGCGCCGCCGTTTTCCCCGATGGGTGGAGTCTCCTCGGCCGGCTGGAAGATGAACTTCACGGTGCCGGGGATGCGATCGCGCATTCCGGCGAGCAGCTCCGCCACGCCCATGAGGATGGAGGTGTGGGCGTCGTGGCCGCAGGCGTGCATCACGCCGCATTCCATGCCATTCCACTCGGTGCGCGTGGTGCTCTTGAAGGGAACGTCCACTTCCTCGGCAACGGGCAGCGCGTCCATGTCGGCGCGCAGGGCCACGACCGGGCCGGGCCTGCCGCCCTTGAGGACGCCGACCACGCCGGTGTGCGCGACCTTCTCCTTCACCTCGATGCCCAGGGCGCGGAGATGGTCCGCGACGAGCTTCGCGGTGCGCACCTCGCGGTTGCCGAGCTCGGGATTCTGGTGCAGGTCGCGGCGCCACGCGACGACCTTGGGGTCGAGGCGATCGGCGGCGGCGGCGATGGCGGAGTCGAAAGGGAAGGGGGTGTCGGGTGCGTTCATGGGGAAATTCTACGCCGGAACCCATATAATCGATCGCTTATGGATCACCTCACGCCGAAGGAAGCCTATGGCTTCCTCAGGGAAAACCCCGACGCGCTCTTCATCGACTGCAGGAGCGAGATGGAGTACATGTTCGTGGGCCACCCCGTGGGCGCGATCATCGTGCCGTGGTACGACGGCGCCGAGTGGGAGCTCAATCCCCACTTCGTGGGGCAGGTGAAGAAGATCGCGGGCGCCAACTTCGACAAGCGCCCCATCGTGCTCATCTGCAGGAGCGGCAACCGCACGCTGGAGGCGGGCGATGCGCTCGAGCGCGCGGGCTTCAAGCGCGTCGTGAACGTGCTGCACGGCTTCGAGGGCGAGCTGGACGACCGGCACCATCGCAACACGCGCAACGGCTGGCGGGTCGACGGACTTCCCTGGGAGCAGTACTAGTCTTCGAGCTTGGGCGCCGGCTGCGTCGCGTCGCCGGGCCTGCGGTGCGCGAGGCGCAGGTAGAGCAGCCAGCAGGAAATGCCGCCCGCCACCATCGCCACCATTCCCGCCGCGAGCAGCCGCGTGTCGCCGGAAAGCGCCGGCGAGATCACGCCCGCGGTCACGACGTTCACCATCCCCGAGACGAACCCCTGGAGCGAGGCCGCCATGCCGCGCCGCGTGGGGAAGAGGTCGAGCGTGATGAGCACGATCGACGGCATCGCCATCGCGAATCCCATGCCGTACACCATGATCGGGATCACGGCCCACGGCACGCTCGGCGTGAACGCGAACGAGTAGGCGAGGTCCACGAGCGCGGCGCCGATCATGAAATAGTAGGCGTGCTTCACGGTGAGCGTGGGGGCGTGGCGGCCGGCGGCGCGTCCCGAGAGCTGCGAACCGGTCATGATCCCGACGATGCACGGCAGGAACAGCCATGCGTACTGCCGGGGCCCGAGGTGCAGGTGCACGCCGAGGAACACCGGCGCCGACACCACGTAGAGGAAGAAGGCGTTGAAGTTGAAGCCCGCCGCGAGCGACAGCAGCAGGAAGCGGCGGTGGATCCCGACTTCCTCGTAGCCCTTCAGCAGCGCGACCGGGTGGAACGGCTGGCGGCGCGACTCGGCGAGCGTCTCCGGAAGGCGGATCCATCCGGCGACGATGAGCACGAGACCCACGCCCGCGAGGAACCAGAAGATCGAGCGCCAGCCGAGCGACTCGAAGAGCCAGCCGCCGATCACCGGCGCCACCGCGGGGGCGAGGCCGAAGAAGAGCGTGACCATGGACATGAGGCGCTGCGTGTCCTCGGGCCCGTAGAGGTCGCGGATCATCGCGCGGCCCACCACCATCCCCGCGCCGACTGAAAGTCCCTGCACCACGCGCCACACGACGAGAGAGTGGATGCTGCCCGAGAGAGCCGCGCCGACGGAAGCGATGGTGTACACGGCTAGCGCCACGAGGATCACGGGCCTGCGGCCGAAGCTGTCCGAGAGCGCGCCGTGGAAGAGGAACATCAGGCCGAACGCGAAGAGATACGCCGAGAGCGTCTGCTGGATCTCGAGCGTGGAAGCCGA
>DATJVS010000151.1:0-23792 GCA_035501715.1 Usitatibacter sp. | reverse complement strand
GTGCCCGCGGCATGTCGATCTACCAGATGGCGATCATGGGCGGCAGCGCCCTGGGCGCGTTCGTGTGGGGACGCCTTGCCGAGTTCACCTCGGTGCCCACGAGCCTCGCCATCGCCTCGGTGAGCATGCTGGTATTCGTGGAATTCACGCGGCACCGCACGCTCGAGGGCATCGAGGACCACACGCCCACGCATCCTTTCGACGAGCCCGTGCCCGCGCGCCCCGTCGACCCCGACGACGGCCCGGTGCTCGTCACCATCGAGTACTTCATCGGCGAGGAGCGGGCCGCCGAGTTCGATGCCGTGATGGCCGAGACGCGCGGCGCCCGGCTTCGCGCGGGCGCGATCTCGTGGAGCCTCTTCGAGGACCTCGAGAAGCCCGGCCGGTTCGTGGAGTATTTCGTGTGCGCCACGTGGGCCGATTACCTGCGCCGCTTCGACCGCTTCACCGCCGCCGACGAAAAGCTCCACGAGCGCCGCCACGCCCTGCACATCGCCGAGGGGCCTCCGCGGATCTCGCGCCACGTGGCGAGGCACCCGGTGGCCCGCTAGCGCGGGGGATAGGCAGAAACACGGAGGCCACGGAGAAAGGCACGGAGGGCCACGGAGGGATTCCAAATCCTGGTATTGCTTCGTGACCCAGTTGATGCGGGCACACGTCGCACTCGAGTTTTTTGATTTGTTCCGCGGCCTCCGTGCCTTTCTCCGTGGACTCCGTGTTCCCGGCCTTGGTCGCAGCGCAGCGTCAAGTCACCGCGCGCAGGGTCTGGAGCGGCGGCGAATCGACCACGCGCCGCGTGCCGATCAATCCCGCAAGGGCCACGCCGAAGCCGCCCACGAAAAGGCCCGCGACCGGCAACGTCCAGTGGAACTCGTACGGCACGCCCAGCACGCGATCCGAAAGCACCATGGCGAGCGCCACCGATCCGGCCGAAGCGATGGCGCCGGCGAGAAGGCCGATGGCGAGCGCCACCGATCCGGCCGAAGCGATGGCGCCGGCGAGAAGGCCGATGGCGAGGAACTCCGCGAGCTGCAGGATCGCGAGCTGCCCGCGGCTCGCTCCCAGCGTGCGCAGGATCGCGCCTTCGAAGACCCGCTCGTCCTGCGTGGAGGTGATCGCGGCGAAGAGCACCACGAGCCCCGCGGCGATGGCGAAGAGGAAGACGAACTGCACGGCGCGCGACACCTGGTCGGTGATGCGCTGGAACTGCGCGATGATCGCCGAGAGGTCGATCACGCTCACGTTGGGGAACTCGCGCACGATCTGCGTCACCACGTCGTCGCGCCCGGCGTCGAGGTGGAAGCTCGTGATCCAGCTCGCGGGATAGGCATCGAGCACGCCGGGGCTCGCGATCACGTAGAAGTTCGGCTTGAAGGAATCCCAGTCCACCTTGCGAATGCTGGTCACCCTGGCGCTGAATGTGGAACCGGCGACGTCGAAGGCGAGCGCATCTCCCACCTTGATGCCGAGCGTCTTCGCGATCCCCTCCTCCACGGAGAACTCCGGCGCCTTCGAGCCCGGCTCCCAGAAGCGCCCCTCGACGATCTTGTTGTCGGGGCGCGCGCGATCGGACCACGAGAGGTTGAACTCGCGCTCGACGAGCCGCCTGGCGCGAATGTCGCTGAACGATGCGGCGGATACGTTGCGATCGCCGATGGAGAGCAGCCGCCCGCGCACCATCGGATACAGGTCCGGCGTGGAGAGGTGAAGCGCATCGAAACGCGCCTTCACGGCGGCCAGCTGGTCCGACTGGATGCCGATCGCGAAGCGATTGGGCATGTCCGGCGGCATCGACTCCTGCCACTTGGTGATGATCTCGGTGCGCACCAGCGTGAGCATCAGCATCGCCATGAGCCCGATCCCCAGCGCGATGATCTGCACGAGGCTCGCCCCCGTGCGGCGGCGCAGGTTCGCAAGCCCATAGCGCCACGGCCCCGAGGCCGCAGTGCGCATGCGCGCCACCAGGCGGATCATGGCGTAGCCCGCGAGCGCGGCCACCGCGAGCGCCGCGGCGAAGCCCCCCAGCGCGATGGCGCCCAATTTCAGGTCGCCCGCCTGCCACAGGATCAACCCCGAGAGCACGGCAAGGCCGAGCGCGAAGGCCGCGGCGCTGAGCGGCTCCGCGGGCGCGAGGTCGCGCCTGAGCACGCGAAGCGTCGAGGCATTGCGAAGCCGCAACAGCGGCGGCAGCGTGAAGCCCAGCAGCAGCACGAACCCGATCGCCACTCCACGCAATCCGGGCATCGGCCCCGGCAACGGCAGCGTCACGGTGAAGAAAGCGGAGAGCCACGAGGAGAGCACGCCCTGCGCCGCGTAGCCCGCCGCACCGCCCACGATGCACGCGAGCACGCCCAGCGCGACGAACTGATAGGCGTGCACCGCGAAGAGGTCCCGCTGGGTCGCGCCCAGGCAGCGCATCATCGCCGCCGCATCGACCTGGCGCTGCGAGAAACGCCGCGCGGCAAGGGCCACGGCGACTGAGGCGAGCACGACGGACAGCAGCGACGCGAGGCCCAGGAAGCGCTGCGAACGATCGAGCGCAATGCGCACCTCGCTTCGCGAGTCGCGCACGCCCTCGATGCGCTGCCCGCGCGCGAGCTTCGGCGCCACCTCGGCGCGGAAGCGCCGCACGGCCTTGTCGTCGCCCGCGACGAGGAGGCGATAAGCCACGCGGCTTCCGACTTGCATGAGTCCCGTGGAGTCGAGGTCCGCGTCGTTCATGAGCACGCGCGGCGCGATACCGAAGTAGTCGAGCACGCTGTCGGGCTCGCGCGTGATGATCGCGGCCACGCGCAGCTCCGCCTTCCCGACCTTGAGCGCATCGCCCACCTTCACGCCGATGCGCGCCACGAGCGGAATGCCGATCCACACGGTGCCGGGCGCGGGCCCTCCTTCGACTTCGCGCTCCGGCGCGCCCACGGCATCGGCGATGCGAATGCGCCCGCGCAGCGGGAATCCCGTGGTGACCGCCTTGATCTCCGCGAGGTTCACGCCGCCTTCGGCCGAGACCATGCTGGGAAAGGTCTGGGTCCGCGCGAGCTCGAGGCCGTCGCTGCGCGCCGCCTCCGAGTATTGCGCCGGCAGCGGCTTGTCCCCGATCACCACGAGGTCGCCGCCCATCAATTCGTTGGCCTGCCGGTCGAGCGCCGCCTGGACCCGGTCGGCGAAGAATCCCACCGTCGTCACGCTCGCCACGGCGATGAAGAGCGCCAGCAGCAGCACGCGAAGCTCTCCCGCCGACCAGTTGCGGCGGAGCATCCTCATGGCGAGGGGCAGGGTGCGCATCAATCCTCGTGCGTGATCGCGCCGGCGGCGATGTGGATGCGGCGGTCGCAGCGCCGGGCGAGCTCCACGTCGTGCGTGACGAGGACGAGCGTCGTGCCGCGCTCGCGATTCATCTCGAAGAGCAGGTCGATCACCTGCTCGCCCGTGGCCGAGTCGAGGTTGCCCGTGGGCTCGTCGGCGAAGAGCAGCTTGGGCTCCGTCACGAAAGCCCGCGCGACCGCCACGCGCTGCTGCTCGCCGCCCGAGAGCTGGCGCGGATAGTGGCCGAGGCGCTCGCCGAGTCCGACGCGACCGAGCACGCTTCGGGCGCGCGCGACCGCGTCGGAGCCGCCGGTGAGCTCGAGGGGCAGCATCACGTTCTCGAGCGCGGTGAGCGCGGGCAGCAGCTGGAACGACTGGAACACGAAGCCCACCATGCGGCCGCGAAGGCGCGCGCGCCCGTCCTCGTCCAGCGCGAAGAGCTCCTCGCCGTCGATCCAGGCGCGGCCCGCGCTGGGAACGTCGAGTCCCGCGAGCAGTCCCAGCAGCGTGGACTTTCCCGATCCGGATGCGCCGAGGATCGCCACGGCCTCGCCGCCCCGCACCTCGAAGGTCGCGTCCTTCACGATGGTGAGCACGTGGTCGGGGGTGGCGACTTGTTTGGTGAGCGCCTCCGCCTTCACAATAGCCTTGGAATGTTCCAGCGTCTTCACTCCTTCGTTCGTCTCGCTGCCGCCGCGCTCGCGCTCGCGGGCTTCGCATCGCATGCGGCCGCGGCGCCCCGGACGCTCATGATCTTCGGCGACAGCCTTTCCGCGGCGTACAACCTGCCCGCCGAGCAAGGCTGGGTCCACATCCTGGGCGAGAGGATCGCGCAGGAGAAGCTTCCGTGGGTCGTGGTGAACGCGAGCATCTCCGGCGAGACTACCGCGGGAGGATTGCGGCGCATCGGCGAAGACCTGAAGCGCCACAAGCCCGCCGTCGTCGTGATCGAGCTGGGGGCCAACGATGCGCTGCGCGGCCAGCCGCTCGCCGGCATGCGCTCGAACATCGAGGGGATGATCCGCCTCGCCCGGCAGGCACGGGCCGAGCCCGTGCTCGTGGGACTCATGATTCCTCCGAATTATGGCATCGATTACGCGGCCCAGTTCCACGACATGTATGGGTCCATCGCCGCGAAAGACAAGGTCGTGCTGGTGCCGTTCCTGCTCGACGGATTCGCCGACAAGCCCGAGCTCTTCCAGGCCGACGGGATGCATCCGGTCGCGCAGGCGCAGCCGCGCATCGCCGACAACGTCTGGGCGCGCCTCCAGCCCGTGCTTCGCGCGGCCCGGTGACCGAGCTTCCCTTCCATCGCGAAAGGCCCGAGGCCGCGGTGGCGACGCCGCTCTCGCTCGCCGAGCTCTCGGCCTTCGGCGCGATCCTCGACGCGCGCAGTCCGTCGGAGTACGCCGAGGACCACCTGCCCGGGGCGATCAACACGCCGGTCCTGGACGACGAGGAGCGCGCCGTCGTCGGCACCATCTACAAGCAACGCGGAGCATTCGAGGCCAAGCGCGTGGGCGCGCCTCTCGTGGCGAGGAACATCGCGCGCCACGTCGACGAGCGCTTCTGCGACCGGCCCCGCGACTGGCGCCCGCTGGTGTACTGCTGGCGCGGCGGCGGGCGATCCGGCTCCCTCGCCCACGTGCTTCGCCAGGTCGGATGGGATGCGATCCGCCTCGAAGGCGGCTACAAGGCATTCCGCCGCCAGGTGGTCGCGGACCTGGACGGGCTCGCCTCGCGCTTCCGCTATCGCGTGATCTGCGGCGCGACAGGTTCGGGCAAGAGCCGGCTCCTCGAAGCGCTCGACGCCAGCGGCGCGCAGGTGCTCGACCTCGAGCGGCTCGCGGCCCATCGCGGCTCGGTGCTGGGCGAGCTGCCCGATGCACCGCAGCCGTCGCAGAAGTCGTTCGAGACCTCGATCTGGGCGGCGCTCTCCGCCTTCGACGCCGCGCGCACCGTGTTCGTGGAATCCGAGAGCAAGAAGGTGGGCGACCTGCGCGTGCCCGACGCGCTCATCGCGCGCATGCGCGATTCGGACTGCCTGAGGCTCGAGGCGTCGACCGCCACCCGCGTGAAGCTGCTCATGGAGGACTACGAGCACTTCGTGCGCGACCCGCGGGCGCTCGCCGCGAAGCTCGACCTCCTGCGAAGCCTGCACGGGGCCGAGCGCATCGACGCCTGGAAAGCGCTCCTGCAACGAGGCGACTGGGACGGGCTCGTGGCCGACCTGCTGGAGAGTCACTACGACCCCGCCTACCGCCGCTCGCTTTTCCGCAACTACCGCGACGCGCAGCATGCCGCGGCGCTCGTCGTGGGCGACATCTCGCCCGCCGGCTTTCTCGCGCTCGCCAGGCGCATCGCGCGCGATCACGGTTAGCCCATATCGGTTAAACTTGCCAGTAAAAATAACGCCCTAGCGGATCACTCCTACTTGTCCGAGCGCCCTGTCAAGATCGGGAAGTACGCCGTCCTTTCGGAACTCGGCCAGGGCGCGTCCGCCGACGTCTATCTCGGCGAGGACCCGTTCAACGACCGCAAGGTCGCCATCAAGGTCCACAAGCACGACGCGGAGCTCTCCGAAGAGGAGGCCAAGCGCTTCGAGAAGCTCTTCCTGAACGAAGCTTCGCTCGCCGGCAAGCTGAACCACCCGAACATCGTGGGCGTGTACGACGCGGTCGTGGACGGCGACACGCGCTACATCGTGATGGAGTACGTGCCGGGCGGCTCGCTCAAGAAGTTCTGCACCGAGACCAACCTGCTGCCGGTACGGCAGGCCGTGCTCGTCATCTTCAAGATGTGCCGCGCGCTCGACTACGCGTTCCAGAACGGCGTGATCCACCGCGACATCAAGCCGGCGAACATCCTGCTTTCCGACCGCGACGACATCAAGATCAGCGACTTCGGCACCGCCAAGGTGTCGCACGCAACGCACACGCAGATCGACGGCTTCCTCGGCTCCCCCGCGTACATGTCGCCGGAGCAGATCAACGAAGAGGGCCCGAGCGTGCAGTCGGACATCTACTCGCTGGGCGTGGTGATGTACGAGCTGCTCACCGGGAAGCTGCCTTTCCGCGCCGACAACGCGGTGTCGATGATCAACAAGATCCTGAACGAGGAGCCGGTGCCGATCCAGCAGCTGCGGCCCGACCTTCCCGAGGCGCTCGTCGAGATCGTCAAGAAGGCGATGCACAAGGACCCGAAGGTCCGCTACCAGACGTGGTTCGAGATGGCGAGCGAGCTCGCCAACACGTTCCCGCAGCTCGAGCGCTACTCCCACGAGATCTCCTCGACCGAGAAGTTCAACAAGCTGCGGTCGCTGCCGTTCTTCCGCGAGTTCCGCGACGCCGAGCTCTGGGAAGTGCTGCGCGGGGCCGTGTGGGAGACGCATTCGCGCGACGAGAACCTGCTGCTGGAAGGCGAGATCGGCCAGGCCTTCTTCATCATCGTCGGCGGCCAGGTGAAGGTGGTGAAGGACGGCAAGCTCCTGAACGTCCTCAAGGAGGGCGACTGCTTCGGCGAGATGGCCTATCTTTCGGGCGATCGCGCGCGCCGCTCGGCCTCGATCATCTCGGTGTCGGAGGTGCAGCTGCTCAAGATCCAGGCATCGCACCTGGAGTCGCTCTCCGAGGGCTGCCAGCTGCGGTTCAACCGCGAGTTCCTGCGCACGCTGATCGAGCGGCTCACGTGGACTTCGTCGGTCCTCGCGCAGTTCCGCCGCTGATCGCCGCGGCAAGCATCGACATCGCCACGAACGAGAGCGGCACCGTGAGCTGGCCGGTGAGACGCGACCACGAGGTCCAGATGTGCCACTCCACGTTGTAGGGCGTGGCGAAGTACGCCGCGACGAAGAACGCGAGCTGGATCGACAGGGCGGCGATGACGAAGCGCTCGCGCGCGATTGCCGCGGCGGGCACCACGAGGAACGCCGCCACGAGGCTCGCCCACGCCCACGGCATGAAGAGGTGCGAGGCGAGCAGGCCGAAGACCTGGCCCGCGTGGCCGAGGCGATCCAGGAATCGCTCCAGGATCCCGGCGTTCGCAAGGTCCGTCGGCAACGCGTGCAATGCCCGGACCGCGATCCACGGGAGCGCGAGCAGGCAGGCCGGCCACAGGCGCTTGAGCCGCGAGGCGAGCTCCGGGCGCGGGCCCGCGATCGCAAGCGCCAGCGCGACCGAGGCCATGAGCGCCAGGCCCTCGTTCTTGCAATCGGCGGCGAAGCCGAGCAGCAGGGCGCCGTGAAGCCACGCCGACGCATCGCCTTCGCGCAGCGCCTCGCGAAGGAAGAGCAGCGAAGCGCCCCCGAACGCGACGAGCGCTCCCTCCGCGAGCCCCACGCGGGGCGCGAGGCATGAAGCCGCGAGCGCCAGCGCCGTGAGCGAAGCGCAGGTCGGCGCCATCGCGCGCGAGGCGAGCGAGCGCACGACGAGGATCAACGACACGCCCCACGCGACGCTGAACAGGCCCGTCCCGCGGTCGTTCCACTGCCCGCCCAGGACGCCGGCGAAGTCGTAGTCCAGCGGAACCAGCAGCGGGTAGTCGGGATGCTGGAACGCATTCCAGCGGCTCTCGAGGAAGCGCCAGTCGATTCCGCCCGCCTCGAGGAATGCGCGCGCCTTCAGCCCCCAGATCGCCCAGAAGTCGACTTCCCACGGCGGCGCGAGCGTCGCATAGACCGCATACCCCGCGACCACAGCGAGCGTAAGGACATCGATCACGTGCAGGCCGGGAATCCGCATGGGGCCGGCAGGTGGCCCGCGCCGCATCGCGAAGTACGTCGCAACCCCAAACACAATGAGCCCTGCGAGTCCAACCGAAACGGCGGTCCAGGAGATGCCGAGCATCGAGAGGGCGAAGAGCACCAGGTACATCGCGCCGCTACCGTAGAGGAAGGCCGTTCCCGCGAGCACGAGGGCGTCCCCGCGCCGATCCACGCAGCGCGCGATCGGCAGGCCGAGGACGAGGAGAAGGACGATCGCGCCGAGCGTCGCAGTCATCGACGGTAGAGCGCCCCGCCCTCGCCCTTCCAGACGAGCTCACCCGCGGCGGGCACGTCGCCGAAGGCCGCCACGAAGCGCGCCGCGCCGAGATTCGACGCGATCGCCTCGCCCGATCGCGGCTCGATCACGGGCAGGACCTCGCGGCCGGAGAGGAAGTAGCTCGCGCGGTAGTAGGCGAGCGGGTACATCTCGCGCGGGGCCGCGTCCGGAATCACGATCGCGATCGAGTCGCCGCGCGCGGTGCGTTCCCGCACGCCCTCGAGGAATCGCGGATATTGCGGCCATGCGGAATCCGGCGGCGGCACCAGCGCGTGCACGAGCTGCGCGCGGTCCACGAAGGGCAGCGTGAAGTAGGAAGGCTCGATGCGGGTGGCCACGACGGCCGCCATCGCGAGGACGGCGAGCGCGCGCCGTGGCGTCATTCGATGAGGCAGATCGCCTGGGCCGCGATGCCCTCGCCGCGCCCGGTGAATCCCAGCTTCTCGGTGGTGGTCGCCTTCACGTTCACGCGCCCCGCGTCGATCCCCAGGTCCGCGGCGATGTTCGCCACCATCGAGGGAATGTGCGGCGCCATTCGCGGAGCCTCGGCGATTATCGTCGCATCCACGTTCCTCACGAGGAAACCGCCCGTCTTGAGGAGCGCGGTCACCTCGCGAAGGAGCTTGCGGCTGTCGATGCCCCTGAAGCGCGCGTCGCTGTCCGGGAAGTGCCTGCCGATGTCGCCCAGGGCCGCCGCGCCCAGCAACGCATCGCAGATGGCGTGCAGCAGCACGTCCGCGTCGCTGTGGCCGAGCAGGCCCTTGTCGTGCGCGATCTCGACCCCGCCGATCACGAGCTTGCGGCCGGCGACGAGCGGGTGGACGTCGAAACCCTGGCCGATCCGCATCAGGGTTTCACCCGGCCCTTGAGCGCGAGGATCATCTCGGCGATGGCGAGGTCCTCGGCAAAGGTGACCTTGATGTTGCTGTTCTCGCCCTGCGCGAGGCGGGGCGCCTGGCCGACGGACTCCACCGCTTCGGCCTCGTCGGTCGCCGTGGGCTTGCGCTCGATCCCTTTGCGAAGCAGCCCGTAGCGGAAGAGTTGCGGCGTCTGCGCGCGCCAAAGGCCCGCGCGCGGCACGGTCTCCTCGACGCGAAGGGTGTCCTCGGCGCGCTTCAACGTGTCGGCGAGCGGCATGGCGAGGAGGCCCCCCACGGGATCGTCGCCGATCTCATCGAGGAACTGCTCCACGAGCTCGGTCGCGATGCAGGGGCGCGCCGCGTCGTGCACGAGGATCCAGTCGTCCCTGGCGGCGTGGTCCTCGATGTGCTTCAACGCGTTCAGCACGCTTTCACCGCGATGCGATCCGCCCACGAACGCGGCCTCGACCTTGTCCGGGAGAGCGCTCCAATCATGCGCGCCCCAGTGCCGGTCGAGGGGCGAGAGCACCACGAGCAGCCGATCGATGCGGGAGACCGCCGCGATCGCCTCGATGGAATGGAACATCATGGGCTTGCCCGCGAGCGGGATGTACTGCTTGGGAACGGGGTCCCCGATGCGCGTGCCCTGTCCGGCAGCGAGCACGAAGGCGAAGACTTTTGGCATGGAGGGATTCGATGGCGGGCTCCATTATACTGGGGACATGGGAGCGCGCCGATTCACCGGCCGGATCTTCGCGTTGCTCGCTTGCATCGCCGTCGGTTGCGAAGAGGCCCCGAGACCCATCGCCCCGGTCGCCGAATCCGGCGAGCTGGTCGTCCTCACCGTGAACGGCCCCTCGACTTACTTCGAGGACGCCGAGGACCAGCCCTCGGGACTCGAGTACGACCTCGTCACGATGTTCGCGAAGGAGCTGGGCGCGAAGGCGCGCTTCGTGCTCGTGCAGAATCCCGCCACAATCGACACGATCCTGCGCAAGGGCCAGGCGCACCTCGCGGCCGCGGCGTTGCCCAGGCACTTCGATTTCCCGGGCGGCCTCGCGTGGGGCCCGTCGTACCTCAGCACGCAGCACGAGGTGGTTTGCCGCGACGAGACCAAGGCGAAGAAGCTGGACGAGCTCACCGGAAAGCGCATCGGCGTGATCGAGGAGACTGTCGCGGACTATCTCCTCACGGAGCCTTCGAAGCTCAAGGTGCCCATCGAGCGCTTCGATCCGGAGACCTCGACGGCGGACCTGCTCGAGAAGGTCGCGCACGGCTCGCTCGATTGCGCGCTCGTGGAGAGCACGCGCTTCACGCTCGCGCGCCGCTACTTCCCGTCGCTCGAGCCCGCGTTCAACGTGGGCAAGCCGCTCGAGTACGCGTGGCTCGTCTCGCCGGTGGACAAGAAGCGCATCCTCAAGGCGGCGGGCCCCTTCTTCGAGCGCATCCGCAAGGACGGGACGTTGAAGCGCCTCATCGACCGCTACTACAGCCACGCCGCGCGCCTCTCCGCGATCGACGCCACGGCGCTGCTCGAGCAGGTCGCGACCCAGCTGGACAAGTTGAAGCCCCATTTCGTCGAGGCCGAGGCCGCGAGCGGGATCGACTGGCGCCTCATCGCGGCGATCGGCTACCAGGAGTCCCATTGGGACCCCAACGCGACCTCACCCACCGGGGTGCGCGGGCTCATGATGCTCACCGAGGACACCGCCGACCAGCTCAAGGTGAAGGACCGGCTCGACGTGCGCGACAGCATCGTGGCGGGCGCGCGCTACCTCTCGATGATCAAGGACCAGCTGCCGCCGCGCATCGCGGAGCCCGACCGCACGTTCCTCGCGCTCGCCGCGTACAACATCGGCATCGGCCATCTCGAGGACGCGCGCATCCTCGCGCAGCGATCCGGCCTTTCTCCCGACAAGTGGCAGGACGTGCGCCAGGTGATCTCGCGCCTCGCCGATCCCGCCACGTATCCCTCGCTCAAGCACGGATACGCGCGCGGCGGCGAAGCGATGCAGCTCGTGGACAACGTGCGCAACTACTACGACATCATCTCGCGCATGCGGCCGCGCGAAGCCGCGCTCGAAGCGCGCCTGCCCGCGGACCCTCAGGCTTCCTCGAAGGACTCCGCGCCGCCCAGGTGAGCGGTGTCGCTCCAGCGCTCGATGCTCCAGCGCCGGCCGTCGTGGGTGAGCAGGTTGTACGACGCGTTGGCGATGGGGATCGGGTGCACCGATTCCAGCGCGATGCCGTTGATGTGCCGGTAGAGCGAGCTCAGCACGCCGCCGTGCGCTACCACCACGAGATTGCGGCCCGCGTGCCTCGCCGCGAATTCCTCGAAGGCGCCGCACACCCGCGCGTGGAACTGGCGCCGGCTCTCGCCGCCGGGCACCGCGAGGTCCGCATCGACCGTGCCCGTGCGAACGAACGATCCCGGGTAGGCGCGATCGAGCTCGGCGTAGCCCATGCCCTCGCCCACGCCGAAGGCGCGCTCGCGAAGCCGGGAGTCGAGGACGATCGGCCTGCCGTTGCGCGCGGCCACGCGCCTCGCGGTCTCGTGCGCTCGCCCGAGGTCGCTCGAGATGAGGAGGTCGCACGGCTCGTCGGCCAGGCGGGCGGCGATCGCCTCCGCCTGCGCGATGCCTTCCTCGGTGAGATCGCTGTCGCCGTGCCCCTGGATGCGCGCCTCGACGTTCCAGTACGTCTGGCCATGGCGCACGACGACGACGCGCGTCATCTCGCGGGGGCGCCCTTCGCGCACATTGCCGCGGTGGCCCGCGAGATCGCGTCCTCGATCGCCTGCTGTCGCTGCGCCGGCCCCAGGTCGGGATGTTCCCGCACGACCTTCGCGCGCACGTCGTCCATCACCTGGACGCGCGCGGCCACGAGGCAACGCTGCAGCTCGAGCGCGTCGCGATCGGCGCTGCCCTTGCGCATCGCGCTCAGGACGAGCGCGGCGATGACCACCACGAGGATCGCGCCGAGGGCGATCACGAGCGCGCGCTCCTGGCGCCGGTCGAGCGCGTCCTGGTAGCCGAGCTTGCGGGCGAGCCAGCTCACATTGCGCAGCGCGTGCTGCTCGAGCTCGCGCCGGCTGTCGTGATCGAGCCCGGCCTGGCTCACGCAGCGCCTTTCGCCGCAATGGCCGTCACGCCGCCCATGAACGGCACGAGGGCCGTGGGCACGGTGACGGAACCGTCGGCGTTCTGGTAGTTCTCGAGGATCGCGACCAGCGTACGCCCCACGGCGAGGCCCGAGCCGTTGATCGTGTGCACGGGCTCGATCTTGCCCTGGGCGTTGCGCCAGCGGGCCTGCATGCGGCGCGCCTGGAAGGCCTGGAAGTTGGAGCAGGACGAGATCTCGCGATACGCATCCTGGCCCGGCAGCCACACCTCGAGGTCGTAGGTCCTCGACGACGAGAAGCCCGTGTCGCCGGTGCAAAGAAGCATCGTGCGGTACGGCAGCTCCAGTCTCTTCAGGATCGCCTCGGCGTGCCCCGTGAGCGCCTCGTGCGCCGCCGCCGAATCCTCCGGCTTGGCCACCTGCAGGATCTCCACCTTGTCGAACTGGTGCACGCGAATGATGCCGCGCGTGTCCTTGCCGTAGCTGCCGGCCTCCGAGCGGAAGCACGGACTATAGGCGGCGTACTTGAGCGGCAGGTCCTTCGCATCGACGATGGAGTCCCTCACGAAGTTGGTGACGGGATACTCAGCGGTCGGGATGAGATAGAGGTCGCGCCCCTCGATCTTGAAGAGGTCGTCCCTGAATTTCGCGAGCGAGGAAACGCCGTCGGCGCATTCGCCCGACACCATGTACGGGACGTACACCTCGGTGTATCCGTGCTCCTCGGTGTGCACCGCGAGCATGAACTGCGCGATGGCGCGGTGCAGGCGCGCGAGCGGGCCCTTGAGGACGTAGAAGCGCGATCCGGCGAGCTTGGCCGCGGTCTCGAAGTCGAGGCCGCCGAGGGCCGCGCCCACGTCCACGTGGTCCTTCGGCTTGAAGGCGAACGCGCGCGGCGTGCCCCAGCGGCGCACCTCGACGTTCTCGTCGCTCGATTTGCCGTCGGGCACGTCGGCCTGGGGAATGTTCGGGATGACACGCAGGAACGCCGACTGCTTCTCCTGCACGGCGGCGAGCGCGGCCTCGTTGGACTTCAACTCCTCGCCGATCCCCGTGACTTCCTTCATCACGGCGCCGGCATCCTCGCCCTTCGACTTGAGCATGCCGACCTGCTTGGAGAGCGTGTTGCGCTTCGCCTGCAGCTCCTCGGTGCGCGACTGCACCTTCTTGCGTTCGTCCTCGAGGGCGAGCCAGGCGGCCTCGTCGAAGGCGAAGCCGCGGCGTTTCAGGCCCGCGACGGCGGCGGGAAGGTCCTTGCGAAGCAGCTGGATGTCGAGCATCCCGCCATTTTAGCGGCTTCCGTCACCTGCCCTTGCCGGCGAGCCCCTGGACCACCTCGAGCGCCTTCGCGACGTTGGTCTTCGGATCGACGCCGCCCACGGTGGCCACGATCTTTCCGTTGGGGGTCACGACGAACGTGGTGCGCTCGGCGAAATCGTGGCCGATCGGGGCGCCTCGCGTGTCCTTGTACTTGGGGTCCCCCTTCATGACCGAAAGCTCGTAGGACTTCGCGATGCTGCCGTCGGCGTCGGAGGCCACGGGAAACTTGCCGTTGCAGTACTCGGGGTCCTTCGAGAAATCGTTCAGCCGCTGGATCGAATCGAGCGACACGCCGATGATGCTCGCGCCCGCGGCCGCGAACTTCTCGTGGTTCTCCGCGAACGCGTGGGCCTGCTGGTTGCAGCCTCCCGTATACGCCGAGGGGTAGAAGTACACGACCACCGGCCCCTTGCTGAGGGCCTCCTTCAGCGAATACGGGCTCGCCGCTCCGGCGAACGACGCCTGCGCGGTGAAAGCGGGCGCGTCGTCGCCCTCCTTGAGCGCGGCAGCGGCGGAAAGGCTCACGGCGACGCAAGCGACGAGCAAGGCAAGGGGCGCGGATCTCACGAAATCTCCATGTTGTGGTTGGGCAGTCCCTGCAAACAACGCCAAGCGCCGGCTATTCCTCCGCCTTGCCGCGCTTTCGCGCATCGAGCGAGCGCAGGTGCTCGAGCTTCTCGCGGATCTTCGCCTCGAGGCCCCGATCCGTGGGCTGGTACCACGCGTGCGGCTCCACGCCCTCGGGCAGGTAGCTCTCGCCCGCGGCGTAGCCTTCGTCCTCGTCGTGGGCGTAGCGGTAGTCCTTGCCGTAGCCCAGGCTCTTCATGAGCTTGGTGGGCGCGTTGCGGATGTGCAGCGGCACCGGCCGCGTTCCGTCCTCGTTGATGAAGGCGCGCACGGCGCCGTAGGCCGCATACACCGCGTTGGATTTCGCGGCGATGGCGAGGTAGACCACGCATTCGGCCAGGGCGAGCTCCCCCTCGGGCGTGCCCAGGCGCTCGTACACCTCCGCGGCATTCAACGCGATCTCGAGCGCGCGCGGGTCCGCAAGCCCGATGTCCTCGCTCGCCATGCGGATCATGCGGCGCGCGAGGTAGCGGGGATCCACGCCCCCGTCCAGCATGCGCGCAAGCCAATAGAGCGCCGCGTCGGGATCGCTGCCGCGCACGCTCTTGTGCAGCGCCGAGATCTGGTCGTAGAAATTCTCGCCGCCCTTGTCGAAGCGCCGGCCCGCGCGTTGCGACACGGAGTTCACGAAATCGACGTCGGCGCCGCGCCTGCCCTCGACCCGCGCGGCCTGCGCGACCTGCTCGACGAGGTTCAGCGCGCGCCGCCCGTCGCCGTCGGCGAACTCCGCGATGCGCTTCCTCGCGTCGCCTGTCGCATCGACCTTCTCGGCCTCGAACCCGCGCTCGATCAGGCGGTCCAGGTCCCCGGCCTCGAGGCTCTCCAGCACGTACACCTGCGCCCGCGAAAGCAGCGCCCCGATCACCTCGAACGACGGGTTCTCGGTGGTCGCGCCGATGAACGTGAACAGGCCCGACTCCACGTGCGGCAGGAACGCGTCCTGCTGCGCCTTGTTGAAGCGGTGCACCTCGTCCACGAAGAGGATGGTGGCGCGCCCGTATTGCTCGCGCGCGAGGCGCGCGCGCTCGACCGCTTCGCGGATCTCCTTCACGCCCGAGAGCACCGCCGAGATCGCGATGAACTCCGCGTTGAACGCGTGGGCCATGAGGCGCGCGAGCGTGGTCTTGCCCACCCCCGGCGGCCCCCAGAGGATCATCGAGTGGGGCTTGCCGGCGCGAAGCGCGACCCAGAGCGGGCGGCCTTCGCCCAGGAGGTGGCGCTGGCCCACCATCTCCTCGACGGTCTTCGGCCGCAGCCGCTCCGCCAGCGGGACGTTGGCCTCGCCCGACTCGTTGAACAGATCGCGTTCCATCGGCCTATTCTAGGCCGCTATTGCACGTGGTAGCGGTCGCGGCCCGCGCCCTTCGCCTCGTAGTGGGCCGTGTCGGCGCGCTTGAGCAGATCGCGCCAGTCGGTGTCCTTGCCCTCGCCCACCGCCACGCCGATGCTCGCGCCCACGGTGCAATCGCCCGCGCGCGTGGAGATCGGCCTGCGCACCTCTTCCAGGATCTTGCCCGCGATGGCGGCCGCGTCGTCGCGCGAGGCGACGTCCTCGACGACCACGACGAACTCGTCGCCGCCAAGGCGCGCGACGGTGTCGCTCATGCGCACGCAGGCCCCGATGCGGTGCGCGACTTCCTGCAGCACTTC
Source organism: Usitatibacter sp. (assembly GCA_035501715.1). Taxonomy (GTDB): domain Bacteria; phylum Pseudomonadota; class Gammaproteobacteria; order Burkholderiales; family Usitatibacteraceae; genus Usitatibacter. Next base: position 7,870 of record DATJVS010000151.1, on the reverse strand, counting down.
GTCGCCGGCCTCGTGGCCCTTCGAGTCGTTCACCGCCTTGAAGTGGTCGAGGTCGACGAAGAGCAGCGCGATGCGCCGGCCGCTCCGGTTGCAGCGCGCCACCGCCTGCGCCAGGAGCTCCTCGAAGCTTCGGCGGTTGTGCAGCCCGGTTAGCGGGTCGCGGCGCGCGAGCGCGTCCAGCTCCGCCTGCACGCGCCGCTCTTCCGAGATGTCCACCGACATGTGGTACACGCCCAGGACCACGCCGGCCTCGCCCATCTGCGGAAAGAAGGACGTCCGCACGGTGCGCATCCCCTGCCGCGTCTGCACGTCGCGCTCGTAGGTGGTGGACACGCCCGTCATCGCGACCCTGCGGTTCTCGTGCGACACCTCGTGATCGGGCCCGGGGAAGAGCTCCTCGATGCCGCGTCCCACCATCGCCTTGGGGTCCAGGCCGAACCACTCGCGGTAGCAGGAGTTGGCGTAGAGCACGAGGCCGCGCGCGTCGATGTGCGAGATGAGCGCGGGCACGTTGTCGGCGAGAAGGCGCAGCTGCTCCTCGCTGCGCCGCCGGGCATTCTCCGCGTCCAGCCGTTCGCGCATGAGCAGGTTGAAGCGCTCGATGAGCGCGCCCACCTCGTCGTCGCGCTTCACGGGCACCGGGACGAAATCGCCCTCGCCCTCGCGAAGCCCCGCCATCGAGGCGCTCAGGTGGCGCAGCGGCCCCAGCAGCCACCATACGATGAGCCACGCGACTGGGAGCAGCACGAGCGCGGCGATGCCCGTCGCGATCCACGCGCGCCGCTGCGCGGCCACGAGGGGCGCGAAGACCTCGGCCTTCGGGGCGGCCGCCACGAGCACCCAGGGGACCAGGTTGAGCGTCTTCGAGCTGTAGATCGATTCGGTGCCGGTGCTGGACACGTCCTCGCTGCTGCCTTCGAAGCCCCGGATCGCGTTGGTGACGGCCGCGGCGCCATTGGCCGGCCGCTCGTGCAGGATGCGCGTACGGTCGGGGTGCACGACGTACACGGGCTTGGCGCCGCGCGTGAGGATCACGTAGTAGCCGGTGGCGCCCAGGCGCTCTTCGTTCAGGCGCCCGAGGAAGCTCGATCGATACAGCCGGATCACCCCCACGAGCACGCCCACGAGGCGATCGTCCAGCGTGAGGATCGGCGTGGCCACCTGCACGATGGGCTCGCCGCGCGTCTTGCCCAGCTGCGGCTCCGAGATCACCGTCTGGTGCGTGCGCACCACCTCGCGGAAGAACTGGCGGTCCGAAGCATCGACGCCGGCGCGGCCTTCGACCTGCGGATAGTCCACGAGGATCCGGCCGTCGGGACCCAGCACCAGGACGTCGTCGAAGAACGAGAGCAGCGCGGGGCGCGCGCGAAACTCCTCGCGAAGGTGCAGTGGCTGCGCGACGTCCGTCGCCGTGATGAGGGCCGCGGTGCTCGCGAGCACGGAGATGCCGGTCTCGAACTTCGCGTCGATCTCGCGGGCCATGCGCTGCACCAGCGTGAACTGCTGCTCGGCGAGCATGCGCCCAAGGTCCTCGCGCAGCAGCCGCATCTGCAATGCGTTGGTGATCGCCACCATGACGACGAAGATCGCCGCGACCGCGAACGCGATGCGGTACTTGAGGCTCCACCCGCGGGGTCGGAGCTTGGCGAGGACCGGTGCCATGGCGGCCTATTCTAGGGCGCGCCGGGCGAGGCGGCGAGTCAGCGCTTTTCCGGCTCGTCCTCGATCACGTCGGCGCCCTTGGGCGGCGTGAAGCGGAACATCCCGGGTGCCAGCGCGGCGTTGGCCCGCAGGTCCGAAAAGCGCAGCATCGTGTGGCCGCCCAGCTGGTCGAAGAGCTCCATCGCGGCGAGCTTTCCGCCGGCGAGCCCCAGGCGCACGCGGTCGAAGCCCGTGTCGGCCGCCTTGGGCGTGGCCTCGACCCAGTCCAGGCCGTCCGCCTTGCCCGCATCGCGCAACGTGAAGAGCGCGGTGATGTCGTTGCGTCCGGCGAGCAACGCGGCCGGCGTCGAGGAAAGCGCCGCGTCCACGTGCTTGACCGTCACCTGGTTCAGGTCCGGATCGTGGATCCAGAGTTTCGTGCCGTCGCCCACGAGGACCTGCATGTGGGGCTTCAGGTAGATCCACCGGAACTTGCCGGGCCTGTCGAAGGCGAACGTGCCCGAAGCGTTCTCGACGACCTTGCCGTTGCGGTCGAACACCTGCTGCTCGAAGTGCGCGGTGGCGCTCTTCGTGGCGGCGTTGAAGGCGAGGAAGTCGTCGAGGCCGTTGGCGAACGCGGCGCGCGGCGCGAGGCCCAAGAAGACGGCGGCCAAGGCCGCCGCGAACGCAAGGCGCAAGCTATTTCTCCCGCGAAGGAACGATGATCTCGCGGTTTCCGTTGGAGGCCATGGGAGTGACGAGGCCCGCCTTCTCCATGTCCTCGATCAGGCGCGCGGCGCGGTTGTAGCCGATGCGCAGGTGCCGCTGCACGAGCGAGATCGACGCGCGCTTGTTCTGGAGCACGATCTGCACGGCCTGGTCGTAGAGCGGATCGGACTCGCCCGAAGGCCCGCCCTCGCCCGCGCCGTTCAGCTCCGGCTCGGGCTCGTCCAGGATGCCGTCGATGTATTGCGCCTCGCCCTGCTTCTTGAGCGACTCGACCACGCGATGCACTTCCGCGTCCGCCACGTAGGCTCCATGCACGCGCTGCGGGATGCCGCCGCCGGGCATGAGGTAGAGCATGTCGCCCTGGCCCAGCAGGCTCTCGGCGCCCTGCTGGTCGAGGATCGTGCGCGAATCGACCTTCGCGGAGACCTGGAACGCGATGCGCGTGGGCACGTTCGCCTTGATGAGGCCCGTGATCACGTCCACCGACGGGCGCTGCGTGGCGAGGATCAGGTGGATGCCGCACGCGCGCGATTTCTGCGCGAGCCGTGCGATCAGCTCCTCGACCTTCTTGCCCGAGACCATCATGAGGTCGGCGAGCTCGTCGATCACGACCACGAGCAGCGGCAGCGGCTCGAGGTCCTCGGGACTTTCCGGCGTGAGCGAGAAGGGGTGCTTGAGCGGCTCCTTCTTCTCGATGCCCTCGCGGACCTTCTGGTTGTAGCCGGCGAGGTTGCGCACCGAAAGCGCCGACATGAGCTTGTAGCGCCGTTCCATCTCGGCAACGCACCAGTTCAACGCGGCGCCGGCCTGCCTCATGTCCGTCACGACGGGCGCGAGCAGGTGCGGCACGCCCTCGTAGGTGGAGAGCTCGAGCATCTTCGGGTCCACGAGGATCAGGCGCACCTCGCCCGGCGTGGCCTTGTAGATGAGCGACAGGATCATCGCGTTGATCGCGACCGACTTGCCCGAGCCCGTGGTGCCCGCGACCAGCAGGTGCGGCATCTTCGCGAGGTCCGCGACCACGGGCTTGCCGGTGATGTCCTTGCCCAGCGCGAGCGTGATCTTCGAATGCATGTCGGCGTAGGCCTGCGAGCCCACGATCTCCGAAAGCCGCACGATCTCGCGCTTGGGATTGGGGATCTCGAGGCCCATGCACGAGGTGCCGGGGATCGTCTCCACGACGCGGATCGCGGTCACGGAAAGCGCGCGGGCGAGGTCGCGGGCGAGGTTCACCACCTGCGCGCCCTTCACGCCCACCGCGGGCTCGATCTCGTAGCGCGTGATCACGGGGCCGGGATAGGCCGCGACCACCTTCACCTGCACGTTGAAGTCGAGGAGCTTCCTTTCGATGAGGCGCGAGGTGTACTCGAGCGTCTCGGCGGTCGGGCGCTCGATGTGCGTATCGGGCGGATCGAGGAGCGAGAGCGGCGGCAGCGGCGAATCGGGCATGTCCGCGAAGAGCGGCACCTGCTTCTCGCGCGCGATGCGCTCGCTCTTCGGCACGTGCGCAGCCGGCATCTCGATGCGGATGGGCTCGTGCTCCTCGAAGATCTTCTTGGCCTCCTCGACCTTCTCCTCGCGCTCCGCGGCGGCGATCCTGCCCTCCTCGCGGTCGCGCCGCGCCTCGATGCGGCCGCGGATCGTGCCATAGGCCCACTCGAGCCCCGCGCCGGTGAGCTCGGCCACGCGAAGCCACGACAGGCCCATGAAGAGCGAAAGCCCGCCGGCGATCATCGCGAGCAGCACGAGCGTGGCGCCCGTGAATCCCAGCAGCGGCGCCACGCCGCGCGCGAGGATCGTGCCGAGCGCACCGCCCGGCGCGAAGCCCAGGCCCTGCGCGACCCCGTGCAGGCGCATCGCTTCCAGCGTGCAGCTCGCGGCAAGCACCACGGCGAATCCCACGAGCGAGACGGCAAGCGTGCGGCGGTTGAGGATCTCCCACGCCTCCACGCGCCGGTACATGCGAAGGATGCAATAGACGGCGAGCACCACCCACCACCACGCCGACATGCCGAACACGTAGTAGAACGCGTCGGCGAACCACGCGCCCATGGCGCCGCCCTTGTTCGCGATCGGCGCGCCGGTGCCGCTGAAAGACGGGCCCGCGTCGGTGCGGCTGTAGGTCGCGAGGATCAGCGCGAGGTAGATTCCGGCCGCGGCGAGGACGATCCAGGCGGCTTCGCGCATCGCGCGCCCGAGGCGCGGATGGGATTCGGGCACTGTCGTTACAGCGATGGCGGGAGCTCCCGGTTGATGATCGTGATCGACTTCGACTCGATGGAGATGAATCCCCTGTCGGACAAGTCCTTGAGGATGCGGTTCACCATCTCGCGCGAGGCGCCGACCATGTTGGCGAGGTCCTGCTGCGAAAGCTTCTCGCCCACCATCAACTTGCCGTTGCTGTACACGGAAAGCTCGAGCAGCGTGCTCGCCACGCGCCCGTACACGTCCATCAGCGCGAGCGTGCCGATCTTGCGGTCGGCCTCGCGCACGCGCTGCGCGAGCATCTGCATGACGAGGTTGGCGATGCGCGGCTGCTGCTCCACGCAACGCTCGAAGGAAACGTGCGTCAACACGAGGAACGCCGAGGGCTCGAGCGTCGTCACCGACGCCGAGCGCGGCTGCTTGTCGATCATCGACATCTCGCCGAAGAAGGCGCCGGGGCCCAGGATCTTCAGGATGATCTCGCGGCCTTCCTCGTCGCCGATGAAGACCTTCACCTTGCCCGAGACGATCATGTAGAGCGAGTCGCCCATCTCGCCTTCGGTGAGGACGACCGCGTTCTTCGGATAGTTCTTCTCGGCCGCGAGCGAACGCACGAGGTCGAGTTCCTTGTCCGAGAGCTGGGTGAAAAACGGCACCGCTTTGAGCGTCATGGTGCGCTCGCCCACGGCGGGTTTCTTCACGTCCTGTGTCATGGCGCCTATTTTCGCAAAATTTCCTTATTTGTCAAACGCTTAGGCAGAACTATTGAGATAGCCCCTTAATTTCAGGGACATACGCGCTTGCAGCCAATGAGATAATCGCCATTTTCGCCTCTCCATCCCTTCGTTTTCAGCCTCCGTGAGCCAAAAACACTCCCGCCTTCTCATCCTCGGATCCGGCCCCGCCGGCTACACGGCCGCGGTGTACGCGGCGCGCGCCAACCTGAAGCCCGTCCTCGTGACGGGCCTCGCCCAGGGCGGACAGCTCATGACCACGACCGACGTGGACAACTGGCCCGCCGACGCCATGGGCGTGCAGGGACCCGAGCTGATGGACCGGTTCCTCAAGCACGCCGAGCGCTTCGAGACCGAGATCGTCTTCGACCAGATCCACACTGCCAAGCTTTCCGAAAAGCCCATCACGCTCGTGGGCGACGCGGCGACCTACACGTGCGACGCGCTCATCATCGCGACCGGCGCCTCGGCCATGTACCTCGGCCTCGACAGCGAATCGGCCTTCATGGGCAAGGGCGTGTCGGGCTGCGCCACGTGCGACGGCTTCTTCTACAAGAACCAGGACGTGTGCGTCGTGGGCGGCGGCAACACCGCCGTGGAGGAAGCGCTTTACCTCGCCAACATCGCGAAGCACGTGACCGTGATCCATCGCCGCGACAAGTTCCGCTCGGAGAAGATCCTCCAGGACAAGCTCTTCGCACGCGAGGCCGAGGGCAAGGTGAGCATCGAATGGAACCACACGCTCGACGAAGTGCTGGGCGACAAGACCGGCGTCACGGGCGTGCGCATCAGGAGCACGAAGGACGGATCGGCGAAGGAGCTGAAGCTCGCCGGCTGCTTCATCGCGATCGGCCACAAGCCCAACACCGGCATCTTCGAAGGCCAGCTCGAGATGAAGAACGGCTACATCGTCACGAAGAGCGGCCTGGAGGGCGGCGCCACCGCCACGAGCGTGCCCGGCGTGTTCGCCGCGGGCGACGTGCAGGACCATGTCTATCGCCAGGCGGTGACCAGCGCGGGCACCGGGTGCATGGCGGCGCTCGACGCGGACAAGTACCTCGAAAGCCTCGGTTGAAGAAGGACGATGCCGAGCTTTTCCGCGAGGCCGTCCGCGGGGTGACGAGATCGCCGCCCCCCAACCGCATCGAACCCCTCCGCCGCAGGCCCGCGCCGATCCCCGCGAAGCACCACGAGGACGAGCGCGCGGTCCTCGCCGAGCTCGCGAGTCTCGAGTTCGACGACCGTGACCGCGAAGCGTCGGCAGGACTGGAAGACTTCGAGATCGAGGACGACACCTCCTATCTTCGCCCGGGCCTGCCGCGCGACATCCTCCGCAAGCTCCGCCGCACGCACTGGGTCGTGCAGGACCACCTCGACCTGCACGGGCTCACGGGCGACGAAGCGGCGCTCGAGACCGCGCGGTTCATCGCCGATTGCCGGCACCGCGGGCTGCGCTGCGTTCGCATCGTGCACGGCAAGGGATTGCGCTCGCCGGGGCGCGAGCCCGTGCTGAGGCGGCGCATCCGCAAGCTCCTCGCGCGCCGCAACGACGTGATCGCCTTCGTGGAACCGCGCTCCGCCCAGGGCGGCGCGGGCGCGGTGATCGTGCTCCTCGACGGATGAGGCCATGAAGCTTCCCGTCTCGCGCTGGCTCCTCGCCGCGCTCGTGCTGCTCGCCGTCGCCTCGGGCATCGACAACCTGCATCGCCCGCTCGCCAACCCCGACGAAGGGCGTTACTCCGAGATCTCGCGCGAGATGGTGGTCTCGGGCGACTGGGTCACGCCGCGGCTGAACGGCATCAAGTACTTCGAGAAGCCGCCCCTGCAGTACTGGGCCACGGCCGCCGCGTTCGAGGCCTTCGGGATGAACGAGCCCGCCGCGCGCCTGTACGTCTGGTTCGCGGGCTTGGCCACGCTCCTCATCGTGGGCTTCGTGGGGCTGCGCCTCTTCGGCCTGGAGGCAGGGCTCGCCTCGATGCTTGCACTCGTCGCAAGCCCGTACTTCATGGCCTTCGGCGGGATAGTCACGCTCGACATGGGCCTCACCCTCTGGACCACGGCGACCTTCGCGGCGCTGCTGCTCGCGGAGCACGCCGTCGAGCGTCCGCGGGAGCAGCGAACGTGGATGCTCGTCTCGTGGGCCGCGATGGCGCTCGCCGTGCTCTCGAAAGGCCTCGTGGGCATCGTGTTCGCGGGCGCGGCCGTGTTCTTCGCGATGGCGGCGAGCCGCAGCGCGGCGATCCTCGCGCGCATGCGCTGGGGCTGGGGCCTCGCGATCTTCGCCGCGATCGCGGTGCCGTGGTTCGTCCTGGTGTCGCGGGCCAATCCGGAATTCGCGCACTTCTTCTTCATCCACGAGCACTTCGAGCGCTTCCTCACCACCGAGCACCGGCGCGTGGAGCCGTGGTGGTACTTCGCGCCGATCGTGGCGCTCGGCTTCCTGCCGTGGGCCTTCGGCCTGCCCGCGGCGGTCGCGCACGCGTGGCGCAGCGACGCGCTCTCGCCCTCGCGGCCGCTGCGCGTGGCCCTGCTGTGGAGCGCGTTCGTGGTCGCGTTCTTCA
>DATJVS010000150.1:0-21721 GCA_035501715.1 Usitatibacter sp. | reverse complement strand
CCGCAAGAACTTCGGCTGCGGGTCGTCGCGTGAACATGCCCCCTGGGCCCTCCAGCAATACGGCTTCAAGGCCGTGATCGCGCCGTCCTTCGCCGACATCTTCTTCAACAACAGCTTCAAGAACGGCTTCCTGCCGATCGTGCTCACGGAGCTGGAAGTGGACCGGCTGTTCAACGAAGTCGCGGCGAACGCGGGCTTCAAGCTCACGATCGACCTTCCGTCTCAGCTCGTCACCCCCTCGAAGGCGGGGGCCCAGCCGATGCATTTCGACATCGACCCCTTCCGCAAGGAATGCCTTGTCAACGGCTGGGACGAGATCGGCCTCACGTTGCGTCATTCCGACGAGATCAAGGCCTACGAAGAGAAGCGCAAGCGCTCGGAACCCTGGATCTTCTCGTAGCCCGATGAAGATCGCCCTGCTTGCCGGCGACGGCATCGGACCCGAGATCATGCGCGAAGCGGTCCGCGTGCTGGACGTCCTGCGCGGCGAAGGCGTGAAGATCGAAACGGAATCCGCTCTCGTGGGCGGCGCCGCTTACGACGCGCACAAGCATCCGCTGCCCCAGGCCACGCTCGATCTCGCGAAATCCGCCGATGCCGTGCTCTTCGGCGCCGTGGGCGGCCCGCAATACGACAAGCTCGAGCGGCCGTTGCGCCCCGAAGCGGCGATCCTGGGACTGCGCAAGGAGTGCGACTTCTTCTCGAACCTGCGTCCTGCGACGGTCTTCCCCGAGCTCGCGGATGCATCGAGCCTCAAGCCGGAAGTCGTGAGCGGCCTCGACATCATGATCGTGCGCGAGCTCACGGGCGACATCTACTTCGGGCAGCCGCGCGGCATCACGGGCGAGAAGCCCAACCGCATCGGCTTCAACACCATGCACTACACGGAGCCGCAGATCCGCCGCATCCTCCACAGCGGATTCAAGACCGCGCAGGCGCGCGGCAAGCGGCTCTGCTCCGTCGACAAGATGAACGTCCTCGAGACCACGCAGCTCTGGCGCGACATCGCCGAGGAAATCGCCCCGGAATACCCGCAGGTCGCGCTTTCGCACATGCTGGTGGATAATTGTGCAATGCAACTCGTCCGCAACCCGCGGCAATTCGACACGATCGTGACCGGCAACATGTTCGGCGACATCCTTTCCGACGAGGCCTCCATGCTCACGGGGTCCATCGGAATGCTGCCGTCCGCTTCGCTCGACGCGAAGGGGAAGGGCCTGTACGAGCCCATCCACGGCTCGGCGCCGGACATCGCCAACAAGGGCGTGGCGAATCCGCTCGCCATGATCCTCTCGATGGCGATGATGTTCCGCTACACCTTCGGCATGGCCGGCATCGCCGACCGAATCGAAAGCGCTGTCCGCAAGGCCCTCGCATCGGGCCTCCGCACCGCCGACATCGCCACCAAGTCGAAACCGGTGACCACTGCGGAGATGGGCTCCGCGGTGGTCAAAGGTCTCTAAACGACAATTCTTTCGAGGTTTGCATGAGAACCGCAGGTTTCATCGGTTGGCGTGGCATGGTGGGCTCCGTCTTGATGGAGCGGATGCGCGAAGAGCGCGATTTCGATTCGATCGACCCGGTGTTCTTCACGACGTCGAACGTCGGCGGTCCCGGGCCTTCCATCGGCAAGCCCGTGCCCGCGCTCAAGGACGCGAACGATATCGCCGCGCTCGCGAAGAACGAAGTGCTCATCAGCTGCCAGGGCGGCGACTACACGAAGGCGGTCTTCCCGAAGCTTCGCGCGGCGGGCTGGGACGGCTACTGGATCGACGCGGCCTCCGCGCTTCGCATGGAGAAGGACGCGGTCATCATCCTCGACCCGGTCAATCGCCCCGTGATCGACAAGGCGCTCGAAGCGGGCGTGAAGAACTTCATCGGCGGCAACTGCACCGTGAGCCTCATGATGATGGCGATCGACGGGCTGCTGAAGGCCGACCTCGTCGAGTGGGTGAGCGCGATGACGTACCAGGCCGCCTCGGGCGCCGGCGCGCAGAACATGCGCGAGCTGCTCCAGCAGATGGGCGAAGTGCACCTCGCCGCGAAGAGCTATCTCGACGATCCCGCGAGCGCCATCCTCGACATCGACCGCGAAGTGGCCGGCATCCTGCGCGACGACAACTTTCCCACGGAGCACTTCGGCGTTCCACTCGCGGGGAGCCTCCTTCCGTGGATCGCCGAGGATCTCGGCAACGGCCAGAGCCGCGAGGAATGGAAGGGCCACGCCGAGACGAACAAGATCCTCGGGCGCTCCGCCGCGAAGGAAATCCCAGTCGATGGACTGTGCGTGCGCATCGGCGCGATGCGTTGCCACAGCCAGGGACTCACGATCAAGTTGAAGCGCGACATTCCGCTCGACGAGATCGAGCAGGTGCTCGCGAAAGCCAATCAGTGGGTGAAGGTCGTGCCCAACAAGCGCGAGGAAACCTTGAAGCGCCTCACCCCGGTCGCCGTCACCGGAACGCTCGAAGTCCCGATCGGACGCCTGCGCAAACTGCGCATGGGAGGAGAGTATCTTTCTGCCTTTACGGTGGGCGACCAGCTCCTCTGGGGTGCTGCCGAACCGTTGCGCCGGATGCTCGGCATCCTGCTCAAGGCCAAGGTGCCTGCCGGGGCTACTGCCTAAGCCCCGGTTTGGATTGGGAAAAAGTGCTTGAAAAATGTCCCACTTAAGCGATAATGGTGAACATCCGGGTGAGATTGGAACAATAAGACCCTGATGATTAACAACTTTCCGGCGAATTTCCGCGCGGGGATGGGCAAAAAATGGTGAGTATTCTCAGAAGGGGAGCTGCCATGGCAGTCCTCCTGGGCGCGGCGATCGCCGCCCAGGGCGCCGGCCTCGGCAAGCTCACCGTCAACTCGGCGCTCGGTCAGATCCTCAACGCGGAAATCGATCTCGTCTCGCTGCAACCGGGCGAGCTCGACAACCTTTCGGCGCGTGTCGCATCGCCGGACGCGTTCCGCGACGCGCGCATCGAATACACGTCGTCGCTGCGCCTGCTTCGTTTCTCGGTGGAGAAGCGCCCCAGCGGCCAGGCCTACCTCAAGGTCACGAGCATCGCGCCGATCAACGAGCCGTTCGTCGATGCGCTGATCGAAGTCACCTGGCCCTCGGGCCGCGTGCAGCGCGAATATCCGATCCTTCTCGATCCTCCAGGCTACGCAGAGCAAGGGAGGGTGGCGCCGCCCGCCGTGGCCAGTGCGGCACCGGTTTCCAACGAACAAACGCCGCCGGCCGCCGCGCCGGCGGCGACGCCTTCGGCCCCCGCCGGCGAGGCCGCCACGGCGACAGGCACCCCCTCGGCGAGCGCCGAGATGCCCAAGACCGCCACCGTGGAGCCCGCAGGCACCACCACGGGCTCCGATACGTACGGGCCCGTGCAGAAGGGCGAGAACCTCCACAAGATCGCCGAGCAGGTGAAGCCCTCGACGGTGAGCATGGAGCAGATGCTGGTCGCGCTCTATCGCGAGAACAAGGGCGCGTTCATCGGCAACATGAACCTGCTGAAGACCGGCCAGATCCTGAAAGTGCCGAGCGCCGACGACGTCGCGGCGATCGACGTGAAGGAAGCGAACAAGGAAGTGCGCACGCAGGTCGCGGACTGGAAGGGCTATCGCGACAATCTCGCGGGCGGCGTGGCGTCGCTGCCGGCGAAGAGCGAGTCGTCGAACATTTCCACGGGCAAGGTCGCCTCCGCGGCGATTCCCTCGCCCGCTCCCGCGCCCACCGAGAGCAAGGACGTGCTGAAGCTCTCCAAGGCGGACATGACCGGCAAGGGCGGCGGCGGCGGCAAGGCCTCGCAGGACCGCATCAACGCGCTCCAGGAAGAAGTCACCGCGAAGGACAAGGCGCTCAAGGAAGCGCAGTCGCGCGTGTCGGACCTCGAGAAGCAGATCAAGGACATGCAGCGCCTGCTCGACCTCAAGGGCGCGCCGGCGGCCAAGGGCGCCGAGACGAAGGTTGCATCTGCACCTGTTCCCGCGCCCCTTCCCGCGCCGGCGCCTGCGCCCGCGAAAGTCGAGCCGGTGAAAGCGCCGGAGCCCGCGAAGGCCGCGGAAGCCCCGAAGACCGAACCCCCCAAGACAGCGGAAGCCCCGAAGACGGAAGCGCCCAAGCCCGCGGAAGCTCCGAAGGCGGCCCCGAAGAAGGCCGCTCCTCCGCCCGCGCCGAAAGAGTGGTACGAGGACCTCGATCCGATGTACCTCGCGCTCGGTGGCGCCGCGATCATCGGCTTGCCGCTGGGCGGTTTCCTCTTCATGCGACGGCGAAAGGCCAGGGCTGAGGCGGGACCTTCGAGCGCGATGACGAGCGCTTTCCCCTCCGACCTCAAGCCCGGATCGACGACGGGGAAAGCTGGCGGTGGTCTGGTAGACACCGGTAACTCCTCATTCCTGACCGACTTCGACAAGACCGGTCCCGGCACCATCGACACCGACGAGGTCGATCCGGTCGCCGAGGCCGAGGTCTACATCGCCTACGGCCGCGATGCGCAGGCCGAGGAGATCCTCAAGGAGGCGATGGCGCGCGACAAGAACCGCCACGAGATCGCGCTGAAGCTCCTCGAGATCTACCACGCGCGCAAGAGCGCCACGGCGTTCGAGACCGTCGCGAAAGAGCTGCATGGCGCGGTGGGCGAATCGAGCCCGCTGTGGCAGAAGGCCGCGGCGATGGGCGCGCAGATCGATCCCACGAACGCGCTGTACGCGGCCGGAGCCGGCGCTGCCGGCGCTTCGTTCGCGGCGAGCGCTCCCGCGCCCGCCAAACCGAACCTCGACTTCGACGTGCTCGGCAAGGGCGGTGCGGAAGCCGGCGGCGGCGAAGCGCCTGCGCCCGACTTCGACCTCGACCTCGACGGCAAGTCGGCCGCCGCGGCGGGCGAAGCGCACGCCGAACCTGCTGCATCGTCGGGACTCGACTTCGACCTCGCGCCTTCCGCCGAGGCTCATGCGCCGGCTGCAGAAGCCGCGCCGGAGCCCGCCAAGGAAGAGAAGCCCTCGTTCGACTTCGACCTGTCCGGCCTCGATTTCCCCGGTGGCGGAAAGCCCGCGGCCGCTGCACCCGCTCCGGCTGCCGCCGACTCCGGCCTCAACCTCGCGGACCTGAACCTCGACACGCCGCCCGCGGGCGGCGGCGAAGGCGGCGAAGCGGTGGGCACGAAGCTCGAGCTCGCCAAGGCCTACCTCGAGATCGGCGACAAGGACGGCGCGCGCGAAATCCTGAACGAGGTCGCGCGCGAAGGCTCCGCCGAGCAGAAGGAAGAGGCGAACAAGCTCATCGCCTCGCTGTAAGCTGCGGATCGCCCTCGGCCTCGAGTACGACGGGTCTGCCTTTTGCGGATGGCAGACCCAGCCTGACGGCTGCGGGGTGCAGGATCACCTGCAACGCGCGCTCTCGCAGCTCGCCGACGAATCCATCGAGGTGACCGCTGCCGGCCGCACGGACACGGGCGTTCACGCGACCGCGCAGGTGGTGCATTTCGACACCAACGCCACGCGCGATTCGAATTCCTGGATTCGCGGAACCAACTCGAATCTTCACGACGGTGCGCGCGTTCTCTGGGCCTGCGACGTCGCGCCCGGATTCCACGCGCGATTCAGCGCCCTGTCACGCACCTATCGCTATCTCCTGCTGGACGATGCCGTCGCGCCCGCGATCCTGCGCGACCGCGTGGGCTGGTATCACAAGCCCCTCGATGTGCCGGCCATGTCGCGTGCGGCGGCAACGCTTCTCGGCGAGCACGACTTCTCGAGCTTTCGCGACGCGCAGTGCCAGGCGAAGTCGCCCATTCGCGACCTGAAGGAAGCGCGCGTCGAGCGTCGCGGCACGCTCGTGGTCTTCACCTTTCGCGCCAACGCGTTCCTGCATCACATGATCCGCAACGTCGTGGGCTCGCTCGTCTACGTGGGCGCGGGCAAGCAGGGGCCCGAGTGGATCGCGGAGCTCCTCGCCAGGCGCGACCGCCGCGAAGCGGCGCCCACCTTCGCCGCGGGCGGCCTGTACCTCACGGGCGTCGAGTATGATCCGGCGTTCGGCCTTCCCGCATTCCGCGACCAGCCCCTCATCTCGCTGCCATGAACGGCCATCGCACGCGCATCAAGATCTGCGGCATTCGCGAGGCCGCGCACGCGCGAATCGCATTCGAGGAAGGGGCGGACGCGATCGGCTTCGTCTTCCATCGCCCGAGCCCGCGCTACATCGAGCCGAAAGCCGCCGGGGCGATCATCGCGACGCTTCCGCCGTTCGTGACGGCCGTGGGCCTCTTCGTGGACGAGCCCGCCGATTCGCTCGCGAAGATCCTCGAGGCCGCGCCCCTGGGCTTGCTGCAGTTCCAGGGCGAGGAAACGCCCGATTTCTGCGCGCGGTTCGGCAGGCCTTTCGTGCGTGCGGTGCGCATGGAGGAGGGGGCCGATTTGATAGAATATGCACATCGATTTTCACGGGCCAGGGCGCTGCTTCTCGACGCGCACGTGCCCGGCGAAGTCGGTGGAACGGGGCGGACTTTCGACTGGGCGCGCGTGCCTCGAAACTTGCCGATCCCTGTCATTCTTTCCGGCGGCCTGACGGCCGAGAACGTCGGGCAAGCGGTTCGCGAAGTGCGGCCCTGGGCCGTGGATGTGTCGAGCGGCGTTGAGCGAAGCCGCGGGGTGAAGGACCCCGGGAAGATCATCGAATTCATTCGGAGCGTGCGACGTGAAGATGCAGGGCAACCCGCCTGATTGGGCGCAGTACTCGCTGCCCGACGCGCGTGGCCATTTCGGCCCGTACGGCGGCGTGTTCGTCGCGGAGACTTTGCGCGCCGCGTTGGACCAACTCACGCTCGCCTACAGCCAGTGCCGCGAGGATCCCGCGTTCCAGAAGGAGCTCGCGTACGAGTACGAGCACTTCGTGGGGCGGCCGAGCCCCATCTTCCACGCCAGGCGCCTCACCGAGCACGCGGGCGGCGCGCAGATCTACCTCAAGCGCGAGGACCTGAATCACACCGGCGCCCACAAGGTGAACAACACCGTGGGGCAGGCGCTCGTCGCGCGGCGCATGGGCAAGCCGCGCGTGATCGCGGAGACGGGCGCGGGCATGCACGGCGTGGCCACCGCCACGGTCGCCGCGCGCTATGGCATGGAGTGCGTCGTGTACATGGGCAGCGAGGACGTCTCGCGCCAGGCGCAGAACGTCTATCGGATGAAGCTGCTGGGCGCGAAGGTCGTTCCCGTCGAAAGCGGATCGAAGACGTTGAAGGACGCGCTGAACGAAGCCATGCGCGACTGGGTCACCAACGTCGAGAACACTTTCTACATCATCGGCACCGTCGCGGGTCCGCATCCGTATCCGATGATGGTGCGCGACTTCAATTCAATCGTCGGCAAGGAGTGCGTGACACAGATGCCGGCGATGATCGGCCGCCAGCCGGACGCGGTGATCGCGTGCGTGGGCGGCGGCTCGAACGCCATGGGCATCTTCTACGCGTACGTGCCGAACGATTCGGTGGCGCTGATCGGCGTGGAAGCGGGCGGGCTGGGCGTGGAGACGGGCAGGCACGCGGCCTCGCTCACCGCGGGAACGCCGGGCGTGCTGCACGGCAATCGCACCTATCTCCTGCAGGACGCGGACGGCCAGATCACCGAGACGCACTCGATCTCCGCGGGCCTCGACTATCCCGGCGTGGGCCCCGAGCACGCGTGGCTGAAGGACACGGGGCGTGCCAAGTACGTCACCGTCACCGACAAGGAGACGCTCCAGGCCTTCCATCTCATGTGCCGCCTCGAAGGCATCATTCCCGCGCTCGAGTCGAGCCACGCCGTGGCGTACGCGCTGAAGCTCGCGCCCACCATGCGCAAGGACCAGGTCCTGCTCGTGAACCTCTCGGGGCGCGGCGACAAGGACATGCACATCGTCGCCAAGGCGTCGGGAATCGCGCTTTGAACCGCATCGCCGCCGCCTTCGCGCGCAAGCGTCCCGCGCTCATTCCGTTCGTCACCGCAGGGGATCCGAGCCCCGCGCAGACCGTTTCGATCATGCACGCGCTCGTGAAGGGCGGGGCCGACGTGATCGAGCTGGGCATGCCGTTCTCCGATCCCATGGCCGACGGCCCCGTGATCCAGCAATCGTCGGAGCGCGCGCTCAAGCAGGGCACGTCGCTCGGCGCCGTGCTGGCCGCCGTCGAGGAATTCCGCAAGGCCGACAGCTCGACGCCCGTGGTGCTCATGGGCTACGCCAATCCAATCGAGCGCATGGGGCTCGCCGCGTTCGTCGCGGCCGCGAAGAAGTCGGGCGTCGACGGCGTGCTCATCGTGGACTATCCGCCCGAGGAAAGCGCCGAATGGCTCGCGGCGTTGAACGGCTCGGGCATCGACCCCATATTCCTGCTTTCCCCCACATCGAGCGATGCGCGCATCGACCTCGTGGCCAAAGTGGCGAAAGGCTACATCTACTACGTGTCCCTGAAGGGCGTGACGGGCGCCGCGCACATCGATACGCGCGACGTGGAAGCGATGATCGCGAGGATCCGCAAGCACACGAAGGTTCCCGTGGGCGTGGGCTTCGGCATCCGTGACGGCGCCACCGCGCACCGCGTGGGGCAGGTCGCCGACGCGGTCGTGATCGGCAGCCGCATCGTGCAGGCCATCGCAGACGATCCCGCGCACGCTTCCCAGCGCGCCGAGAGCGTGCTGCGCGAATTCCGCGAGGCGCTATGAGCTGGTTCCGCAAGCTCATGCCGCCCAAGATCAAGACCGACGCCGGGCAGCAGAAGAAGGCGGTGCCCGAGGGCCTGTGGAGCAAGTGCCCGTCCTGCGAGGCGGTGCTCTACTTCACGGACCTGGAGAACAACCTCCACGTGTGCCCGAAGTGCGGCTTCCACAATCGCCTCTCGGCACGCCAGCGCCTCGACCTCTTCCTCGATCCGGAGAACCGCGCCGAGCTCGCCTCCGAAGTGGTGCCGATCGATCCGCTCAAGTTCAAGGACAGCAGGAAGTACAGCGATCGGCTCGAGGAAGCCGAGAAGGAAACGGGCGAGACCGACGCGCTCGTGGTGATGCAGGGCGCGGTGAAGGGCGTGCCGTTGGTGGCCGCCGCGTTCGAGTTCAGCTTCCTCGGCGGCTCCATGGGCTCGGTCGTCGGAGAGCGCTTCGTACGCGCCGTGCAGGCTTCCTGCGACGAGAGCCTGCCTTTCCTGTGCTTCACCGCCACGGGCGGCGCGCGCATGCAGGAAGGATTGCTCTCGCTCATGCAGATGGCGAAGGCCACGGCGGCGCTGCACCAGCTGTCGGCGGCGAAGCAGCCGTTCATCTCCATCCTCACCGATCCCACCATGGGCGGCGTGTCGGCGAGCTTCGCATTCATCGGCGACGTCGTGATCGCCGAGCCCGGCGCGTTGATCGGCTTCGCCGGCCCGCGCGTGATCGAGCAGACGGTGCGCGAGACGCTGCCCGAAGGCTTCCAGCGCTCCGAGTTCCTGATGGAGAAGGGCGCCATCGACATGATCGTGGACCGCCGGCACCTGCGCGACAAAGTGTCGCGCCTGATCACGCTCCTCAAGCGCGAACCCATCCCCCAAGCTTGACGCGCCGCTCGCTCGACGACTGGCTCGACTACATCTCGGCGCAGCACCCCGCCACGATCGCCCTCGGCCTCGAGCGCGTTCGCGAGGCCGCGGAACGCATGGGGATGGCGCGCTGCCCGGTGGTGATCACCGTCGGCGGCACCAACGGCAAGGGTTCCACCTGCGCCATGCTCGAGAAGATCCTCCTCGAATCGGGATATCGCGTCGGCCTCTACACCTCACCCCATCTCCTCCGCTACAACGAACGCGTGCGCCTCCAGGGCGAGGACGTCCCGGACGATCTCCTCGTCGAATCCTTCGAGCGCGTCGAGGCCGCGCGCGGCACGACGCCTCTCACGTATTTCGAATTCGGCACGTTGGGCGCGCTCGACATCTTCGGCCGCGCGAACCTCGATGTCGCGATCCTGGAGGTGGGCCTCGGAGGGCGCCTGGACGCGGTGAACATCGTCGATGCGGACGTGGCGTGCGTGGTGAGCGTCGATCTCGACCACCAGGCGTTCCTCGGCAACGACCGCGAGTCCATCGGATACGAGAAGGCGGGCATCTATCGCGCCGGGCGCGCCGCGATCTTCGGCGACACCAATCCGCCCGATCGCCTCGTGGCCCACGCGAAGCAGATCGGCGCGGACCTCCAGGTGCTCGGCCGCGACTTCCGCTACGAGGCGCACGAGCGGCAGTGGGATTTCATCGGGCGGCGGGGCGCGAAGCGCGCGCTGCCGATGCCGGCGCTGCGCGGCCGCTGGCAACTGAAGAATGCCTGCGTCGCGCTCGCGGCGCTGGACGAGGTCGCCGACCGCGTTCCCGTGTCCCTGGGAGAAGTGAAACGCGGTTTCACCAACGTACGGCTGGCCGGCCGCCTGCAGGTGCTGCCGGGGCGTCCTTCGATCGTGCTCGACGTCGCCCACAATCCGCACGCGGCGCGCGCCCTTGCCGACGGCCTGGGCGACATGGGCTTCTACGAGCGCACCTTCGCGGTCTTCGCGATGCTCGCCGACAAGGACATCGGCGGCGTGATCGACGCGATGCGCGGCCGCGTGGACCAGTGGTTCGTGGCGTCCGTGGCCGCGGAGCGCGCCGCGCCCGCGCAACGCGTGGCCGACCTGCTCTCCGGGCGCGGCCTTTCCGCGGTGACGCGCACCTTCGCCACGGTCAGCGCCGCTCTCGAAGAAGCGCGTCGGCAGGCGGGTCCGAATGATAGAATTATCGTCTTCGGATCGTTCTATACCGTGGCGGAAGCGCTGCGGTCCGACCGCTAGAGCGCGATGGCGTCCACAGCGACCACTGAAGCGAGCGAGATCCGGCGTCGCGGCCGGCAACGATTGATCGGGGCCGTCGCGATCGCGGTGCTGCTGGTGGTGTTCGTCCCGATGATCCTCGACTCCGAGCCCAAGTCGGACCACCCCGAGCCCACGCTCACGATTCCGCCCAAGGACAAGGCCGAGCCGCTGCCCGCGCCCCCGAAGGCGCCTGCGGAGGCGGCCAAGCCTGCCGAGGCCCCGAAGCCCGCCGTAGAGGCTCCCAAGGCCGCTCCCGAGCCTGCCAAGGCGGTCGAGGCACCCAAGCCCGCGCCGGCGCCCGCAAAGCCCTTGCAGGCGGCTCCTGCGCCCAAACTTGAAGGATTCGCGGTGCAGGTGGGCGCGTTTAAGGACGAGGCGAAACTCAAGCAGGCCCGGGAGAAGCTGGTGGCGGCGAAAATCCCGCACTACATCGAGCGGCGCGAGACGTCATCGGGCGAATTGACGCGCCTACGCGCCGGGCCCTTCCCCACGAAAGAGGCCGCCGAGAAAGCGCTCGCGCAAATGAAAGCCGCCTCCATCGAAGGCCAGGTGGTGCCGCTGCCATGAGGAATTCATAGCATGTGCGGAATCGTCGGAGTCGTCGCCCGCAGCCCCGTCAACCAGCTCCTCTATGACGGGATGACGGTGCTGCAGCATCGCGGGCAGGACGCCGCGGGCATCGTCACGGCCGAAGGCCACAGCTTCCACATGCACAAGGGCAAGGGCCTCGTGCGCGACGTGTTCCGCACCCGCGACATGCGCAACCTCGTGGGCCACATGGGCATCGCGCATTGCCGCTATCCCACGGCGGGCTCGGCCGCTTCGGAGGCCGAAGCGCAGCCCTTCTACGTGAATTCGCCCTACGGCATCGTGCTCGGACACAACGGCAACCTCGTGAACTCCGAGGAGCTTCGCCGCGAGCTCTTCATCGCGGACCGCCGCCACGTCAACACCAACTCGGACTCGGAAGTGCTGCTGAACGTGCTCGCCCACGAGATCATCGCGGCGAGCGCGGGACGCGAGCGGCTCTCGCCCGACGTGATCTTCCAGGCCGTGGCGGGCGTGCAGCGCCGCGTGAAGGGCGCCTATGCCGTGGTCGCGATGGTGGCGGGCCATGGGCTGCTCGCGTTCCGCGATCCCCATGGCGTGCGCCCGTTGATCGTGGGCCGCGCCGATACCGAGAAGGGCGTTGAATTCCTCGTGGCGAGCGAGAGCGTCACGCTGGACACGCTGGGCTTCAAGGTGATGCGCGACGTGGCCCCCGGCGAGGCGATCCTCGTGGACGAGAGCGGCAACTTCCACAGCCGCCAGTGCGCGCAGAACCCGCAGCTCAATCCCTGCATCTTCGAGTTCGTGTACCTCGCGCGCCCCGATTCCGTGATCGACGGCATCTCGGTGCACGAGAGCCGCCGCAACATGGGGATGAGCCTCGCCGACAAGATCGTCGCGCAGGGCCTCGCGACGGAGATCGACGTGGTGATCCCGATCCCCGATTCGAGCCGTCCCTCCGCGCTGGAAGTCGCCACCAAGCTGAACAAGCCCTACCGCGAGGGCTTCATCAAGAATCGCTATATCGGGCGCACGTTCATCATGCCGGGCCACGAGCAGCGCAAGAAGAGCGTGCGCCAGAAGCTGAACGCCATGGCGAACGAGTTCCGCGACAAGAACGTGCTCCTCGTGGACGACTCCATCGTGCGCGGCACCACCAGCCGCGAGATCGTGCAGATGGCGCGCGAGTCCGGCGCGAAGAAGGTGATCTTCGCCTCGGCCGCGCCGCCCGTGCGCTTTCCCAACGTGTACGGCATCGACATGCCCACGCGCGCGGAGCTGATCGCCACGGGCCGCACGGAGGCCGAGATCGCGCAGGCGATCGGAGCCGATGCGGTCGTCTACCAGGACCTCGAGGCGTTGATCGACGACGTGCGCAAGCTCAATCCCGCGATCCAGCGCTTCGACTGCTCGTGCTTCGACGGCGTGTACGTGACCGGCGACGTCTCGCAGGAATACCTCGACGGCATCGAGATCGGCCGGCGCGACGGCGAATCGACCGACACGCGCCTGTCCAGCTACCAGCTCGACCTGGGCCTTTCGCGGGTCGACTGATGGCTTCCGACCACAAGCCCGACACGCTGGGTGTCCGAGCCGGCGGCGTGCGCAGCGACTTCCAGGAGCACTCCGAGGCGCTTTCGGTCACCACGAGCTTCGTCTACAGGAACGCGGCCGAAGCCGCGCGGCGCTTCGCGAACGAAGAGCCGGGCAACATGTATTCGCGCTTCACCAACCCGACGGTCACGATGTTCCAGTCGCGGCTGGCGGCGCTCGAGGGCGCGCAGGCATGCGTGGCCACCTCCACCGGCATGGCGGCCGTGACGACGATGGCGTTGGGGCTGCTGAAGTCCGGCGATCATCTCGTCTCGCACCGCGGCGTCTTCGGCACCGTGGTGCCGCTCTTCGACCAGATCCTCTCGCGCTTCGGCATCGCCACCACCTGGGTGGACCTTCCCGACGTCGCTGCGTGGAAGGCGGCGGTGCGTCCCAACACGAAGCTGCTTTTCGCCGAGACCCCTTCCAATCCCGTGGGGCAGCTGGCCGACATCGCGGCGCTCGCGGACATCGCGAAGAAGGCGAAGGCCGTGCTCGCCATCGACAACGCCATGTGCTCGCCCGCGCTGCAGCGTCCCATCGAGCTCGGCGCCGATCTCGTCGTGCACTCGGCCACCAAGTACATCGACGGGCAGGGGCGCGTGCTCGCCGGCGCCATCGCGGGCCGCGCGGACCTCGTGACCGGGCCGCTCTTCGGCTTCGTGCGCACGGCCGGCCCTGCCATCTCGCCCTTCAACGCGTGGGTGTGCCTGAAGGGGATGGAAACGCTCAACATCCGCATGAAGGCGCATTGCGAAAATGCGCTCGCGATCGCGCGCTGGCTCGAGGCCCATCGCGGGGTCGAGCGCGTGAACTATCCCTTCCTCGAGTCGCACCCGCAGCATGCGCTCGCGAGGAAGCAGCAGTCGGGCGGCGGCGCCGTTCTCTCCTTCGTCGTGAAGGGCGGCCGCGAAGCCGCGTGGCGCGTGATCGACGCGGTGCGCATGATCTCCATCACCGCGAACTTCGGCGACGTGAAGAGCACCATCTGCCACCCGGCGACCACGACCCACGCGCGCCTCACTCCCGCCGAGCGCGAAGCCGCCGGCATCTCCGAGGGCCTCATCCGCCTGGGCGTGGGCATCGAAGACTCCGGCGACATCCGTGCGGACCTCGCGCGCGGGCTCGACCAGTAACCACAAGAAAAAGGAATCATGGCCGCATCCCGACACGTCTTCCTCATGTGCCCGCCGGAATACTTCACGGTGGCCTACATCATCAATCCGTGGATGCACGGAAACCTGCGCCGCATCGACAACGCCACCGCGAAGCAGCAGTGGCGCGCGCTCTACGACACGCTCACCGACCACGCGACCGTGCGCCTCGTGCTGCCGCAGCCGGGCTCGCCGGACATGGTGTTCACCGCCAACGCGGGCCTCGTGAAGGGGAAGCGCTTCATCGTCTCGCGCTTCCGCTACCCGGAGCGCCAGGCCGAGGAGCCTTACTTCGCCGACTGGTTCATGGACCGCGGCTACGACGTCTCGCTCATGCCGCGCGACGTGCCGTTCGAAGGGGCGGGCGACGCGCTCTTCGACCGCGGCGAGAAGTGCCTGTGGATGGCCTACGGGCATCGCTCCATCTCCGCGGCGCGCGACATCCTCGCCGACAAGCTCGGGGTGGAGGTCGAGGTGCTCAAGCTGGTCGACCAGCGCTTCTACCATCTCGACACGTGCTTCTGCCCGCTCGAGGGCGGCTACGTGATGTACTATCCCCCGGCGTTCGACGAAACGTCGCGCGCTGCGATCGAGAAGCGGGTGGCGCCCGCCAGGCGCATCGCCATCGACGAGGAGGACGCGCTTGCCTTCGCGTGCAACTCCGTGAACATCGACCAGACCCTCGTGCTCAATCGCGCGACGCCCGCTTTCGTGAAGGCGCTCTCGCGCCACGGATTCAAGGTGGTGCAGACGCCGCTTTCCGAATTCATGAAGGCCGGCGGCTCGGCCAAGTGCCTCACGCTCAGGCTGAACGAGCCGTGACGACGCGTCCCGCCTTCCTCCTGCTTGCCCTGCTGCCGCTCTTCGCCGCGGCCGAGGGCATGTACAAGTGGGTGGACGAGAAGGGCGTCACGCACTACTCCGAATCGCCGCCGCCCGACGACGCCAAGGGCAAGAAGGCCACGAAGATCGACATCAAGCCCAACGGCCCGTCGGGGCCGGTGAAGGACAACTGGAAGGAGCGCGTCGAGGGCGCGCGCGAGAAGCAGATCCAGTCGAACGAAGAGCAGGCGAAGCAGCAGAAGGCCGACGCGCAGGAGAAGGCCCGCAAGGACATGGCCTGCCGCCAGGCGCTGCAGCAGGTGTCCACGCTGCAGCAGACGCGCCCGGTCTACACCACGAACGACAAGGGCGAGCGCGTGTACATGGAGGACGCCGACCGCGCCCAACGGATCTCCGACGCGCAGGAGCGCATGCGCAAGAACTGCGAGCAGTGATGCGCCGCATCTCGCGCGCCCTGGCCGCCGCGATCGCGATCGCCCTGGCCGGGTGCGGATCCGCTCCCGATGTCTCCGGCGACCGGCTGCCGCATTTCGTGGCGCCCACCGGGCCCGCGCCGCGCGTGGCGCTCGTGCTGGGCTCCGGCGGCCCGCGCGGCTTCGCCCACATCGGCGTATTGAAGGCGCTCGAGGAAGCGGGCGTGAAGCCCGACCTCATCGTCGGATCCAGCGTGGGCTCCATGGTGGGCGCGCTCTACGCGTACGGGATTTCCGCTCGGGATCTCGAACGCATGGCCTACGACATCAACATGCTCCAGTTCTTCGAGCTGCGCATGCTGGACGGCAAGCCCGCCACCGGCGAGGCGCTCCAGAACTACGTGAACGAACACGTGCACGGCCTGCCCATCGAGAAGCTGCCCACGGAATTCGTCGCGGGCGCCACGAGGCTTTCCGACGGCAAGCTCGCGCTCTTCAACCACGGCGACACGGGCCTCGCGGTGCGCGCCTCGTCGGCGAGCCCCGGGCAGTTCGAGCCCGTGACAATCGGCAACGAGCGCTATGTCGATGGCGACGAGGCGAGCCCCGTGCCGATCCGCGCGGCGCGCGCGCTCGGCGCCCGCGTGGTGATCGCGGTGGACGTGTCGGCCTACGTCGAATCCACGCCGCAGGGCGTGCCGCAGGAGTGGATCGACAAGGACGCGCGCCGCGCGCGCCAGGTGGCGGCCGAAGCGCCTGAAGCCGACGTGATGATCCATCCGGACATCGGCTACTACGCGGGAGAGAGCGAGGCCTATCGCCGCCGCGTGATCGCCATCGCCGAGCGCGTGGCGCGCGAGAAGATCCCGGCCATCAGGGTCGCGCTCGAGCGTGCCTCCAGTCCGGCCGGTCAGGGCGCGCCGATGGCGCGGATTCCCTCGGGCGAAGCTTCCAGGTAACCGCCGGGGCCGTACCACTCGGGCAGCACCCAGCGCTCGCGTGCGCGCCCGTCCACCGCGTGGCGGTGGTGCGCAGGTCGATGCGTGTGCCCGTGGATGATGAGGTCCACGCCGGAATCGGCGAATGCCTTCTCGACCGCCGCGGGCGACACGTCCATGATCTGCATCGACTTGCCTGCCTTCGACGTCTCGCTCTCGGCGCGCAGCCCCTCGGCCATCTTGATGCGCTCGGATAACGGCCGGGCGAGGATCGCCTGCTGCCACTTCGGGTTCCTCACCTGCGAACGGAAGGCCTGGTACTCCCTGTCGTCGGTGCAGAGCGTGTCGCCGTGCATGAGCAGGGCCTTGCGGCCGTAGAGGTCGACCGTCGTCGGGTCGTCGATGAGCTCCACGCCGGTGGCCTTCGAGAACGCATCGGCCACGAGGAAGTCGCGGTTGCCGCGCATGAAGCGCACGGGAAGGCGCGAAGCGGCGCGCTTCAGGTCCTCGGCGACGCGATGGGGGAAAGCGAGGGCGAGGCCGTCGTCGCCCGCCCAATACTCGAAGAGGTCGCCCAGGATGTAGAGCGCGTCGGCGCCCGGGACGACCTCATCGAGGAACTTCTCGAATCGCGCCGTGGCTTCGGGCCGCGGCGCGTCCAGGTGCAGGTCGGAGATGAAAAGCGTGCGCCTCAGAGGCACTCGGCCTTTTCGATCACAACCGCCGTCTTCGGGACGTCCTGGTGCCCGCCGGCGCTGCCCGTGGCCACCCCGCGGATCTTGTCGACCACGTCCTGGCCTTCCACGACCTTGCCGAACACCGCGTAGCCCGGATTGCCCTCGCCCGCGTAGTTGAGGAAGTCGTTCTTCTTCACGTTGATGAAGAATTGCGACGTCGCCGAGTCGCGCACGTTGGTGCGGGCCATGGCGACGGTGTAGACGTCGTTCTTCAGGCCGTTGGTGGACTCGTTCTTGATCGGCGGCTGCACGGGCTTCTGGCGCATGTCGCTGGTGAATCCGCCGCCCTGGATCATGAAGCCGTCGATCACGCGGTGGAAGATGGTGCCGTCGTAGTGGCCCGCCTTCACGTACTTCACGAAGTTGTCCGACGAGATCGGCGCCTTGGTTTCATCGAGCTCCATCACGATGGAGCCCATGGACGTGGTGAGCTTGACCTTCACTTGGCCTCCTTGGCGGCTGCGGCGGGCGCCAGGCACTCCGCCTTCTCGATGACGATGGGATCCTTCGGCACGTTCTGGTACGGGCCCACGTTGCCGGTGGGGACCTTGCGGATCTTGTCCACCGTTTCCCTGCCTTCGATCACCTTGCCGAATACCGCGTAGCCGGGGCTCATGTCGCCGGCGAAGTTGAGCGCGGTGTTGTCGGCGACGTTGATGTAGAACTGCGACGTGGCGGAGTCGCGCTCCTGGGTGCGCGCCATGGCGATCGTGTAGGGCTCGTTCTTCAGGCCGTTGGCGGATTCGTTGCGGATCGGCGAGCGCGTGGCCTTCTCGCGCATGTCCTTGCCCATGCCGCCGCCCTGGATCATGAAGCCGTCGATCACGCGGTGGAAGATGGTGCCGTTGTAGTGGCCTGCGTCCACGTACTTGATGAAGTTCTCCGTGGAGACCGGGGCCTTGTCCTTGTTCAGCTCGACCACGATGGGGCCGGCCGAGGTCGTGAGCTTCACCCGGGGCGCGGCGCCGCGCAGGTCCGCGTCGCAGGCGGGGCCCACCGACTGGGCGAAGGCCGCGGGGGCGCACAGGGCGAAAGCGATGGATGCAGCAAGGGTGCGATGCATGTTCATTTTCTTCTTCGTTCCGGGGGTTGGAGGGAAATCAGGAACCGACGACAGTCTCGTGGACGATGCGCCACTGCCCGCCTTCGCGCGTCCAGAACTGGCGCTTGAAGGTGGTCTTGGACATGTTGTTGGAGCGATAGTCCTGCGTGAAGCTCACCATCATGAGGTTGCGCTCGCCGGGATACTCGAACAGGCTCACGTCCTTCAGGTTCACCTTGATCCACGACTTGCCCGCGTTCACGCGCTGCTTGCTCGCGCTCCAGGAAGCGAAGTCGCGGTTGGCCGAGCGGAAGTTGCGCGAGTAGTTGGAGAGGTAGCGCCTGGTGTCCAGGCTCTCCCAGTCGGCCTTCCACTTGTCGAGCGCCGCGAGGAACGCCTCGCGCTCGGCCTCCCACTGGGCGGGGGCGCGCCATTCGACCGTGTTGCCGATGACCACGGGCGTGCGCTCGATCTCCACGTAGCGGCGCACGCGCGCGAGGTCCTCGTTGGTGAGCACCACGCAGCCGTCGGTGGCCCAGGGCGGGCGCGCGTACGTCTCCGAGGGCGTGCCGTGGATCCATATGCCGTGGCCGCTGCGGCCGTTCATGCGGTCCCACTCGTTGGGATAGGTGAGGGGATAGGCGCCGGGCCCGTAGAACTCCGGCAGCTTGTCCTTCATCGGCAGCAGCGTGTAGATGCCCAGCGGCGTCTTCTGGTCGCCCTCGACGCGCTTCTCGATGCCGTTCTTGCCCAGGCTGATGTAGAAGTCGGCCACGTAGCGCGGCTTGCCCAGGTCGTTCGCGTACACGAAGAGGCGCGAGCGCGCCGTGTCGATGAGCAGCGCATGCGTCTGCTTGGGCGCGAGCTGCAGCAGCGACGAGGGAAGATACGACGCGGGCGGCGCGTCCAGGTAGCGCTTCATGCGCACGCGCGCCTCGTCCTGCAGCGGCTGCACGCTCGCCGTGGAGGCGGCGTTGGCCGCGAAGGCCACGGGCTGGCCCGCGCTCGCCATGAGCAGGTCGCCCTTGATGAGGTAACCCAGCCTGTAGTTCGGATTGCGCGCGAGGAGGGCGTCCACGTCGTCGAGGGCCTGCTTCAGGCCGTTCTCGCGCAGGCTCACCATCGCGCGCACCAGCAGGCTCTCGGCTTCGTTGCTGTAGTGCAGGCCGGCGGGAGAGACGCCCGGCTCGTCGGCGAGCGCGGTGGCCGCCGCGGCGAAGAACAGAACTGCGATGCGCTGCCCCGTCACCCGCCCGCGCGCTCCTGCTTGATGAGCCAACGGTCGCCGGCGCGCTCGAGCTTCAACGTCTTCGTATTGGTGCTCTTCAGCGTGTCCGACTTGTAGGCCTGCCGGAAGGTGACCGTCGCCTCGTTGTCGTTCACCATCTTCACGTTCACGTCCGAGAGCGTGACCTCGATGCTCTTGGGCTTCTCGATGCGCTCCTTGCGTTCCTTCTCCCACGCGTCGCGCTTGGCGCCGCCGGGCACCTCGAAATCGGGCGCGTAGTGCGCGAGGTACGCGGCGACGTCGCGCTCGCTCCAGGCGCGCGCCCAGGATTGCACGGTTGCGGCGATCTGCGACTTCGTTTCGCTCGATGCGGCGGGTGCGGGCGCCGCCTTGGCGGGCTCGACTTTCGCGTGCTCCACCTTCGCGGGTGCGGGCGCAGGCGCGGGTGCCGGAGCCGGCGGCGTGGCCTTCGCCACTTCTACCTTCGGCGCTTCGGCCTTGGGCGCTTCGACTTTCGGAGCCTCGACTTTCGGCGCGGCATCCGCCTTCGGCATCGCGGCGGCCGCGGCGGCCAGCTTCTGCGAGCTGAAGAGATCCTTGATCATCGCGAGCTTCACTTGCGCCGTCGTGTTCGTCTTGTCGAGCTGCAGGGCGCGGTCGTAGGCGCGGCTCGCGAGCTGCGCATAGATGTCGCCCAGGTTCTCGTGCGCCGTCGCATAGCTCGGGTGCGTGTGGATCGCGAGCTCGAGGGCGGCTTTCGCCTTGTCGTAGTTGCCCTGCGAGGCGTAGAGCACGGCGAGGTTGTTGTACGGCTCGGGCAGCTCCGGGTAGTCCTCGGTGAGCCCCGTGAAGACCTGGATCGCGTCGGGGATGCGCTTCTGCTCGGTGAGCACGAGGCCCTTGAGGAAACGTCCCTGCGGATCCTTGGGATTGCCCTTGAGGTAGCCCTCGACCTTGTCGAGCGCGGGCTGGAGCTTGCCCTGCTGGTAGAGCTTCTGCGCTTCCTTCAGGTCGTCGGCGGGTGCGGCCCACGCGGCCGCGGCTCCGAGAAGTGCGGCGAATACAGTCGCCGCGAGCCGGGCCTTCATCGAAATGCGGTGCAGCATCATCGGCGGTAGGTGTTATAATTAGTTGAATTTAATAAGAAACAGTATTCTACCCGCCTTCGCGGGCCTTCACAATCCGGCGTCGCTGGGCCGGGCCATTTTCCACCCAATCCGCCCTCCGATGTCGCTGCAGATCCACAACACACTCACGCGCAGCAAAGAACCGTTTGTCCCACACGTCGCGGGTAAAGTTTCAATCTACGTGTGCGGGCCGACGGTGTACGACTTCATCCACGTCGGCAACGCGCGCACGTTCACCACGTTCGACATGGTGGTGCGCTGGCTTCGCGCCTCGGGCTACGAGGTGAAGTACGTGCGCAACATTACCGACATCGACGACAAGATCATGGACCGCGCGCGCGCCAACGGCGAATCGTTCGAGGCGCTCGCGCAGCGCATGGTCGATGCGTTCATGGCGGACACCGATCGCCTGGGCCTCGAGCGGCCCGACGTGGAGCCGCGCGCCACGCGCTACGTGGGACCGATGCTCGAGATGATCGCCACCCTCGAGAAGAAGGAGCACGCATACCGCGGCGCGAACGGCGACGTCTTCTACGCGGTGCGAAGCTTCAAGGACTACGGGCGGCTTTCGCGCAAGAACCTGGACGAGCTTCGCTCGGGCGAGCGCGTGGCGGTGGAGGCCGCGAAGAAGGACCCGCTCGACTTCGTCCTCTGGAAGGCGGCCAAGCCCGGCGAGCCGCGCTGGCCCTCGGTCTTCGGAGAGGGCCGGCCGGGCTGGCACATCGAGTGCTCGGCGATGTCGTGCCGCGAGCTGGGCGCCACCATCGACATCCACGGCGGCGGCTGGGACCTGCAGTTCCCGCACCACGAGAACGAGATCGCGCAGAGCGAAGGAGCCAACGGCGCGAAGATGGCGCGCTTCTGGATGCACGGGGCGTTCCTCAATTTCGGCCACGAGAAGATGTCCAAGTCGCTGGGCAACTTCTCCACCACGCGCGACGTGCTCGACAACCTCGACGCGAAGCAGGGGCCCGAGCAGCTGCGCTACTTCTTCCTGCGCGGCCACTATCGCAGCGAGATCAACTTCACCGGCGAAGCGCTCGACGACGCGGGCAATTCGCTGCGCGGCCTGTACACGGCGCTGCGTGAGGTGCCTCCGGCGCAGGTCGCTGCAATCGACTGGAGCAATCCGTACGCCGCACGCTTTCGCGACGCGATGGACGACGACTTCGACACGCCGATCGCCTTCGCGGTGCTGCACGAGCTGCGCGGCGAGGTCAATCGCACGAAGTCGCCCGAGCTCGCCGGATTGCTCAAGGC